>SOJW01000052.1 GCA_004375895.1 Candidatus Stahliibacteriota bacterium | reverse complement strand
CTCCGGTGATGATATAGCCTTCATCCAGGGTCTGCTGAACAGACAGACCCACCTCGTCGTAGCTGCCGCCGTAGGTCCTCTCCCATGCCTGAGCTGGAACGGAAAAGAAGAGAAGCAGGATTAATATAACTCCTAACTTTTTCATATCTGCCTCCTTTGTTATGTAATTATGGAGATAAAACCAGACTTTGTCAAGCCCTAGGTTACCTCTCTGGGCGAGGTAGCGGGGCAAGATGCAAACCCTCCACTTGACTTAGGGTAATACCTTTCCTATAATCGGCCAATGGCTAAACCGCGTTTGGTTCGCTGGATAGTCAAGGACTGGTGGCTTAAGCTGATAGCGCTTGTTGCCGCCGTTGTTTTGTGGCTTTTTGCCAGGCTTGAGCGGGAGTATACGCGTGAGTTGAAGCTCGGTCTGGACATGTCCCTTCTTCCCACCGAATACGTGGTGGTCGAGCAAAACGTGGATTCGGTGAGCGTGGAGATACGGGGGAAGGGGAGATATCTTGTTCAACTGAGGAGGTTCGAACCCGGGATTGTTTTGCCCCTCGTATCCATGAGGGAGGGTAGAGAGCGATTGAGGCTCGGCCCTGAAAACGTGAATCTGCCTGAACAGATCCAGGTGCGGTCGCTTGACCCATACCAGATTGAGCTCGTGATAGAGCGCCGGGCCAAACGCAAGGTAGCGGTTATCGTTCGTTCGGATGGTATCCCGGCAGAGGGATTCGCGATCTCGGATATAGATTATGATAAAACGGTTGATCTATACGGAACTAAGGAGGTGGTTTCGACTTTTAGCCATCTTTTTTCAGAACCTTTGAACGTGGAGGGAGTTTCTGAGAGTTTCTCCACCTTGCTTGCGATTCAGGTTCCGGACACCGCCGGGCTGGTTACCGAGCCATCATCTGTCTTGGTGAAAGTAAAGGTCGAGCCTGAGACGACCGTGGTGCTTACGAATGTGCCTGTAAGCCTTAAGGGGGTACCTCTTCAGGGGCAGGCTTATCTATTGAACAAGGAAGCGAAGCTGACCCTAAGGGGACCTGTTAGCCTTCTGCGGGGCTTCAGCAAGGATGAGGTGCAGGTTAGTATCTCGGTTTCTTACATGACGCCCGGCGACTACAGGGTGCCTGCAGATGTTTCGCTGGCTCCAGGTATCAAAGTGGAGAACAGTGAACCTGCAGTATTCCGTTTGCTAATTAGATGATAACCCTTGGGATAGATACGAGCTGCGACGATACCAGCGTCGCAGTTGTAGGGGATGAGGGGATTCGTGCAAATCTTGTTTCCTCGCATCTAATACATGCAGAATACGGAGGGGTGGTTCCCGAGTTCGCCTCACGTGCACATACAATACTGCTTTACCCTTTGGTAAATCTCGCTTTAAAGACGGCAGGCATCTCGCTTAATCAAGTGGATCTGGTGGCTGCAACCGCAGGGCCGGGACTTAAGGGCTCGCTTCTGTGCGGTCTCTCCTTTGCCAAGGGTCTGGCACAGGCCTCAGGTAAGCCGTTCGTAGCCGTAAACCATCTTGAGGGTCATATCTACAGCGTTCTTTTGGCTCATCCTCAACTTGAGCCTGAATTCCTGGTGCTTCTTGTTTCAGGGGGACATACCGAGTTGCTTCTAGTGAAGGCCCCATTTGATTACGTCGAGGTTGGTGCCACGCTTGACGATGCATGCGGAGAGGCGTTGGATAAGGTAGGTAAACTCATGGGGCTGGGGTATCCTGCAGGCCCGGGAGTGGAGAGGTTAGCTCAGAAATCCCGAAGCCCCATACCTCTTCCTCGACCCGATCCGAAAGGACTCGATTTTAGTTACTCAGGGCTTAAGACCGCGGCCCGAAACTACCTTGCGGCTCACCCCGACACCTCGCCAGCCGACATGGCCAAAGGACTCGAGGAGGCGGCCTTCGATCATCTCGTAGATCGAGTTGTGCGTGCAGTAAAGAAGTCTGGTGTTTATCAGGTGGGTTTGTGCGGAGGGGTAGCTGTTAATAAGAGATTGCGGTCCAAGCTTTCCGCTGCCGGGGATGAGGTAGGATTTAAGCTTTACTTCCCTTTGCCAGAATTATGCACCGATAACGCAGCGATGGTCGCCGCGGCAGGCAGGGAGCGATACGAGGCGTTTGGTGAGAGCACCTTAGATGCTTCTGCCTTTGATCGCGCGACTTTTGCTCAAAGATCTAGCCCATGAAGATCTCGACCGAGTTACTGCATTACCTTTCCCTTAAAGGGATTACCGATCCTGATGATCAACATCGGTTTCTCCTTCCGCGACTTACAGATCACTACGATCCGTTTTCAATGAAGGGAATGCGGGAGACGGTAGAGTGGTTGAGAGGGGCGGTGAAGGAGCATCATAAGATACTTGTATGGGGGCACGCTGATCTTGACGGGATCGCCTCTGCTGCGATGTTCAAATTTGCGCTCGAAGATTTGGGGGCAGAGAAGGTTGGGGTACGCATCCCTTCACGAGAGGTGGAGTGGTTCGGGCTGATCCCTGATGAACTGCGGGAGCTCAAGGCATCTGGGGTGGATCTTGTAGTTACGGTAGATATAGGGGTTACTAACGTTGTCGAGGCGGCACTGGCTCGTGAGCTGGGCCTTGGTCTGATCATCACCGACCATCACGAGTTGATAGGTAAAGCGCCGGACACGATACTCATAAACCCGAAGCTTCCGCAGAGCGGGTATCCGTGGCCTCAGCTTGCGGGTGCGGGTGTCGTGCTGAAGCTCGTTTGTGCGTTATATCAATATATGGTAGGTATGTCGGTTGAGGAAC
>SOJW01000032.1 GCA_004375895.1 Candidatus Stahliibacteriota bacterium | reverse complement strand
AAGCGGGCGCCTGCTGACAGGACGGCTGTGGGATGGATCTTGTTCATCCTTTGGACGCGGCTACTCTTCCTTGGGGAAAAGCCCCACTACAAAGGTTCCCGACGCGGCAAGCTCGCCGTCTACATGGGCTTCTGCCTCTATCTTGGCCTGCTCGGTCTGCTCAGCATCGCGGTGATAGATCAAACGAGCGTGCATGTCCAGTCTGTCGCCCGGTCTTACAGGCCTGCGGAAGCGAACCTTGTCCACGCCCATGAATAACATGTTGCGCTCCTCGCTTTCTCGCTTGGCAAGGATAATGAGCCCCGAAAGCTGGGCCATGGCCTCGATGATCAAAACACCCGGCATCACCGGGGAGCGGGGGAAGTGTCCCGCAAAAAAAGGTTCGTTGTGTGTTACGTTCTTGTAACCCCAGATCTCTTTTTCATCGATCCTGGTTATCCGATCAACCATCAGGAAGGGGTAGCGGTGAGGCAGCTTAGTTCGAATGGCGTCTATATCCAAAGCTGTCATCTAAAACCTCCTTGAGAAGAATTTTGATGGCCTTATGTGTCTCTCGGTGACCGGTCCCGAACGCCCGGATCTTAACCGGTGCTCGAATTCCAATCAAAGCCAGATCGCCGATCAAATCAAGCACCTTGTGGCGCAGCATCTCATCGGCGAATCTGGGTGGATAAGGAAAGCTCAGGTTGCCGCTGTGACGTATCAGGAAAGGGTAGGGAAAGGAAGGGTAATCGCCTGTAGCAAAGCTCCGCGCAGGGGCGATCTGGGAGGCAAAGACCTCCTCGATATTCTGAAACCGCCGAATCCTCAAGCCGCGATGAAGAAAGACATAGCTCAACCTGAGCTCTGCTGCCGGAGACACGTATAAAAAACGAGCGCCTTCGATCACCACGAGCGATGCAGGAACCTCCAGCAGCAGTCGAGAGACCCCTTGGGTAACCACCCCAACCTTCTTGATACCCTGAACGTAAGGCAACGCACTCCCGTCGAGGAAGGGCAGCTCCGCCCCTTCAACGTCCACGTAAGCGTTGTCTATCCCCATCCCCCACAAGGCGGCCAGGAGATGCTCCACGAAGGCAAGCTCATCCTTGCCATCCCTGAGGACTACCCTGTGAGAACGAAGCAGTGCATTCTGGATAGAAACCGGGAAGGTGCTGTTCTTATCAATGCGGCGCAGAAGGAGCCCTGTATCCGGCTCAGCGGGTCGGATTCTGACACGGCTGGAGCCCCCACTCCACAGGCAGGGACCGCCAAGCTCGAAGGGGGCCTTAATTGTCCTTTGAGGAGCCATCTCTAAAGAGCCGCGCCTGCGCGCGCAGGGTTAGGCGGTGAGGGCGGGCAGGTATGCCGGAGACAACCTCTCCGGCTCCTATGTTCTTAAACACCGCTGACTTAGCAAGTACCACCGCCCCTTCTCCAATGTGGACGTGGTCTTTGACGCCCACTTGCCCTGCAAGCACCACCTTATCCTCCAGGACCGAGGAGCCGGCAATACCGCATTGGCCGGTTATGAGACAATTCTTGCCTACCAGCACGTTATGCGCGATATGAACCAGGTTGTCTATCTTGGTTCCCTTGCCGATAACTGTCTGGCCCACTGTGCCGCGGTCGATGCACACGCCCGCCGCGATCTCAACGTCTTCCTCGATCACCACCCTGCCCAGATGCGGGACGTGATGGTGATTACCGTCGGGATCCTGAACATACCCGAAGCCTGGCGAGCCGATGACCGATCCTGCGCCGATCTTCACCCGTGCCCCTATCTTAGAACGTGCATGGATAGTGACGTTGGGACCTATGAGGCAATCCGGGCCGATCCGAACCTCGGGTCCAACATAGGTAAAAGGCAAGAGAATAGAGGAAGGATCAACGGACGCGGAGCCGGATACATGGACAAGTTTAGGCGATTGTTCCTCTGCAGGTGCCGGGAACGCTGAGAGTGCTTTCACCCAGGCTAGGCGGACCTCGGAAACTATGATGAGGGAACGTGCCGAGAAGCTTTCAGGATGTAATCTAGTGATCACAGATCCTGCGCGGGAAAGAGAGAGCTTTTCTTCGTCGTCTCCGTCGTAGAAGGTAAGCTCATCAGGCGATGCCTCCTCAAAAGCAACCGGACGCACAAGTTCTACCCCCCCATCCCCCAAAAGCTCTCCTCCTAGCAGTCTGGCCAACTCACCAGCAGTCACAGCTTACCCTCAGCTTTAGTTACTCCTATCCGCAGGACTTGCTATCCCTGCATCACTCTTTGCCGGCAATAAGATAGGCCTGAAGCTTTGCCGTAAGTTCGCTTACCTTCGGCTCAAACAGGGCCTCTTCCTTCTCGGAAATCCTATCGGTAACCGGTGGGAAGACCTCATCTTCCTTGGGCTTAAGAAGCTTTAAGGTCACCACGATGTCACCACCCTGCCGCTGGACCGTCCCCATATAGGCGAACTCCGCATCCAGATTTCGGCCTATCTCCAATGCGGTCGCCTCCTCCAGCTCACGATCGAACGAACCGCCGTATTGCAAAAGCATCGGCTCAACCTCGTGATCTGCAAGAAGCTCAAGCCTCAGCTCCTGCTCAAACTGTGAGACAACCTTAAGGACCACCCTGCGCACCCTTTTGCCGAGTTCCTCAGACTGACTCTTCTCATCCAAGGCGGCGATACCGAAAACCACCACCTTCTTCTTGGCGCTTGAGGCGATTGCTGCGTATTCCCGGTTCAGCTCCTCGATAACCTCGGGGGTGATATCCAGAGAGACGTCGGCGTAAAGAAAGCTTCCTGTGGCTACGTCAAGCACGATCGAGATCCCCTTGTCCTGAGCTATCTCTTCAATCACCGTGTTTATCCTGTCGATCACCGTGGCAAAAATCTCGCGGTGCTTCTGGTCTACCTTGCCGTCCTTGCCCCATATATCCTGCCCAAACGTCTCGAGCTGGTGCCGCATGGCTGTAAGTTCCTGTTGCCTGGCGCGCAGCGCCTCTTCAGAAAGCATGGGCTGCTGTGCCTTGAACTCATCCTCCGCGGTCTGATAAGCCCGCTTAAGTGAATCCAGTTCGAATGTCCACTGGAGCACTGACTGATTCAGGGTGGCGCGTGCGATCTTTGCGTCCTCAAACTCGGTAAGGATCTTGTCCGAATCTACAAAGGCGATCTTATCCTGCGCCCATACACAACAGAGCGCTGAAAGCACCACGATGGCTATAGCTAAAGTTTTATTCCCCATAGCTTGAACTTTAATGCCGAGAACGCATTTGTCAAGCCGTCACCGCTCGTAACACACCAACCCCTTCGGACTTTTTATTCTACTGAGGGAGTATGGGAAGGTGGGGTTACAGAGGGGGGAGTTGACACATTCACATAGTTAAGTATTCTAAACAAACTCAAACCCAAAGGAGGGTTTATGAAAAAAGCGACATTACTGTTGCTTGCAGTGGTGATTGCGGCTCTCGCATACACCCCTAACTCCTTCCGTTACTCCTCAACCGCAGGGATACTGTGGGACGACTACGACTGGTTCCTGGCTGATCCCGCACGCATCCCTTTGATCGAGGGCTATCAGCTCTACACCAACCTTGCCAACTTCGTTTCAGGCGGAGAGCATCCCCTGTCCGATTCGATCGGATTCCAGGGCCCAGGCTTCTATCTCATCGGAGGCAAAGGCTGGGGCCCGCCCCTTGGCATAGCCGGGGTGTTCGACACCCGGATGCTTAAAATCGCCGACTCGATCGATATCGACGGCGACACGTACTGGGGCCACGGCGCAAAATCCGATACCAACTATCAGGTCGATCCAGACGACGGCTCGATTATTGAAACCGACATCTCTACCCAGATCGTAGACGCATACCACACCCGCAACGACTTTGACGGCTACCTCGGCCTGGGATATACGCTCGGCGAGACGTTCAGTATGGGGCTTGGATACTACCACGGAAGCAACAAGACGAGCTGGTTTCCCGCAGACAACAATCAGATCATCAGCAATTATTCCTACAACACCGGCCTGGACACCTACGACACCGCCTACTCATTCAACGAGTTCACCACCACCGAGATGAGTAACCGGATAAAGCTGGGAGCCTGGACAGAGATCGATTACCTCCAGCTTTCCGGCTACCTGGGCGCGGATATCTTCTTGGGTGACGCTGGTCGTGACACAACCTACGGCTACTCTTTATCCGAGACCTACGGCGCGCTTGGCTCAACCACCATCAGCTGGACAACGAACCTTACAAACTGGCGCTATTCAGGTCTGGCGTTCCCTATAGAGCTTCTGGGCATCTACGAGATCGACGAAGGACAGGAACTCTGGTTCTTTGGCGGCGCAGAGTATCGAACCTGGAAATGGAAAGATGGCGCAGGAATCAAGGACGTCAGCATGGATACCCTGCTACAGGATTACGAGGAAGCGCCCGATACCTTCACCCGGACTACGGCCAACATCGACTCGCTACTCACCGCAGGCTCAGGCTCATACTCCGGCCTGGCTTACAACCTCGGGGTCAAGGGCGTCTTTGCCTTAAACGAGATGGTCACCTTCGGACTCGGGGTGCACTTTGCCGGCTCTTCCGGAAGAGACTCCACCTATAACGATCACACCGACTTCACCCTGGCTTCGCTCGACGACGGCGACGGCATGGGAGAGGTCACGGACGTTACTACGACCACCCTTAAGACATACTCAGACTACCTGATTAACGAGGCCTCAAGGATGGCCTTCCACTTCCCGGTCGGGGTCGAGTTTGCGCCCCTCAAATGGCTGGCGCTTCGTCTGGGTGCCACCTACGTTCACGAGATGAGCACCTACCGTACATGGGCCGAGGCAATAAGTGCCATCTATACAGAGACCTACACCCAGTTCGGCGACGGCACCAGCGATGCCTCCACTACCTACCTCCCCTATGACATTGAACATGCCGAGGGCGAACAGAAGGAGACGCTGGATAAGGTAACCTACGACTTCGGGATCGGGTTCAAGATAACCAAAAACCTCCAGATCGACCTGATGGGCTTTTCCGACCTGACCGACATGGGCAACTGGAAGGTCTCGGCGATCTTTAAATTCTAAAGCTTTTGGCGGCGGGCGGCTTGTGTCACAGCAAAGGCCCGCCGCCTGACAAATTCCTTGCCATGCTCGAATGGATGGAGGGGAAATAGAGCGATTGACAGCTATCCGTAACCGTTATATACTCCACAGATAATCGAGGAGGTTAATGTAATGCGAATCATGGTGCGAAGCAAGGGTGAGAAAGGATGGAAGCCGTTGGATGAGTCTCACTATGACAGCGAAGCCCACCTTCAGGAATTGCTAAACAAAGACATCAGCCTGATACCCATAGAGCCGCCGCTCCTGACCTGTGCCAGTGAGTTCGGACTGCCCGGATCAGGGGCAACCGATATCGTCGCGGTTGATCAGGATGGGGCAATTACCATCGTCGAATGCAAGCTGGCAAAGAGCCACGAGGTAAGGCGGATGGTCATCGGCCAGCTTCTGGAATATGCCGCATTCCTTACAAAGATGCCGGTGGACGATTTCTTGGAGAGGTTTGACGAGCTAGCTAAGGCTCCTCTTTTTGGAACCCTGGCGGAGAAGCTGGAGGATTTTGAGGAGTCCATGTTCAAGGAGAATCTGGCGGATAACCTGAAGCAGGGTAGATTCACCCTGATCGTGGCGGTTGACAGTATCAATGAAGAACTTCGGGAGATCATCCTCTACCTCAACGCCCACAGCGACTGCACGGTAGGGGCGCTGGAGTTAGAGTACTTCAAGGACGACAAACGCGAGTTGCTTGTGCCGCGCCTGTACGGAGGGCCGGAAGTAAAGGAGGCGACCGGCAAACAACGACCCACAGCCAAAAGGCGAAAGTGGGATGAGGTCTCTTTCTTTGAAGAAGCACGTAAATTAGGTGATGATCTATTCCCCCTTGTACGTAACCTCTACGAGTTCACCAAAATGGAAGCAGACAAAGCTTCATGGGGGACAGGGGCAGTATCCGGTTCATTTACGTTCAAGATGGAAACGTCAAAGGGCAATACCTCAATCTTTTCCTTGTTTACTGACGGTTTCATCTACATCAACTTTAATTACCTGTCCTTCGTAACGCCTAATGAGGATATGGAAACGCTGAGGATCAAGTTGAATGAAATCCCAGGGGTAGACATTGAGGCCAAGGATTTCGCGCACTTCTTCGGAACCTTCAAGCTGGAAGTTTTGCGCGACGAACCCGCTCTCAAGACCTTCAAAGAAGCGGTGCTCTGGATGAGGGACAAAATTCGTTCCTACGAGGAATAAGTCAAAAGCAATAGACATCCTCCTTGCCGAGGCGTCAGCGCCCATCAGGTGGCGGGCGGTGCCGAGGTGATTATAAGTGATATGGAAGCTACTATCGCCGCAACAACCAAGGCGGAGCGCAACGGTTCGTTCAACGTCAACCTCTGCGCCGGACCGTGGGCAGGGGAGAACGTGGGGTCGTGCGAATACTGAGACCCTGCGGCCGGCTGCGGATCGAGTATGCCGTCCTAACGACACCTCCATAGTGATATAACTCATGCTCAACTACAGTCTTTTATGTATTGACAAACTCTTTCAAAACTGTATAGTTTGTAAAAATAATCCATTACATGGAGGAGAGATACTTGAGGGCGATTTCCCTCCTCGGAAAGGGGTTTTATGGTGATACGTATGGAGCCTGTGGTTTTTAATTTCCCGCATTCCAGGCTCTACGACTTCTACACTAAGGTATTCTTCCTGAAGATCTACGAACAGTTCGCTCGCTGGATACCGGTAGGCAATCCCAAGGGTAAGGTTCTTGACGTGGGTGCCGCCGCAGGCTATCTGGGCGCGGCGCTTGCTGAAAAGTATCCTCAACTCAATATCTATTCAACCGACCTTTCTCAAGATATGGTACGCTTGAACCGCAAGGTTATCCGCCGAAACAAACTCGCAGACCGTGTTATCGCTCAGTGCGAGGATGCATACAACCTGAGCTTTGCTGATAGCACGTTCGATCTGGTGATCAACTCGTTCACATTCCACCACTGGGATAACCCAAAGCGAATGTTTGCAGAGCTCTACCGGGTGCTGAAACCCGGTGGAGAGATGTTCATCATAGACGGCAAGCAGGGTTTCAACTACGAGGAGATGAAGGAGTTCTGCCGCACGGCGGGCTTCGGCCCTCTAGGCCGACTGCTGGCTCGGATCATGGGTAAATTCGTATGGATTGACTTTGTCAGCACCGACTACGCCCACTCAGCACTTGCTTCATCGCCCTTTGAAAACGCAACCTGTGAGGAGACAGGCGTTTTCATGTTCCTGCGCGGCTCCAAGGCAGTTCCTGCGTTGGCCTAAAACATACCCACTGGGCGTCTAACCTGGCCCGTACAGATTGCTATCTCTGACCCTTTCCCCGAAGAGTGAGACTTTAAAAATTATGCTGCGCGTTGCCACCCCACATCAGCCAGCCGTGAGCATTGCGGTCCTTTGCGTCTAGACAGAAGAGACTGCCGTAGTCGGTTCCCCAGTAGATGCGGCCTTCGGCTATCGCAGGCTGAAAGCGTATCGGCTCGCCGCAGGCATAACGCCAGAGCTCAGAGCCGTCCTTAGCGTCAAGACAGATGATCTCACCTGAGACCGCTCCGATGTAGAGCTTGCCTGCTGCATAAGAGGGGGGTGAGAAGGGCCTGCCGCCCGGATAGTCCTTGATCTGGATGTAACTTGTCCAGATAACCTTACCGGACTCAGCCTCAAGCGCCTTCAGTGTATCGCCCATCGAGCTATAGGAGACGCCGTGGATTAACGTGGGTCTTGACCCCTGGTAGGCCCACACACCGGATACGGAAAAAATACCCAGATTCACTGCGCTCTGTTCGAGCTTGGCAGCCGATGGAGCCGAGGTAAATCCCACCGAGGCGTCAAGTGCTGCCTGTTCGGATGCATATCTGGAACCGCTCTCAACGTTAAGATACTCTGCCTCCTGCTTGGCCCAGAGGGTCTTGTTGTCACGCAGACCTGCCTTGGTCAGACGTCCCTGGCCCTCGGTGCGCACCGTTTTACTCTCGCCGCCCACGACGCGCTCGGAGTCCTCCCTAAGGCTCACGTATATCTCGCCGCGCCATACCCAGGGTGCTGAGGTGGCCTGATGTTCTTTTGAGAAGATCTTCTTACCGGTGGAAAGATCAAAGCAGTGGACAGAGCCTTCAAGGGTGGTCGCATAGACCTTGCCCTCGGCGATGACCGGGGCCGTGATCACCTCGCCGGGGATGGGCTGAGTCCAGTATTGGCTACCGTCGCGAAGTCCCATACAGGTAAGGGAATGACCGCCGCGCTGATCAGGATAGGCCATCACCACACGTTCCTCCGCAATCGCTGGCTGGCTCATCAACGGATCACCAAGCCAGCGCCCCCATATCTTCTTGCCTGTTTTCGCGTCGAGAACGTAGAGGATGCAGCTTTCCGTATTGAACGCCACATATCCCTTTGAGACAACCGCGGCGGTCGGGCCGTCGTCACCGCAGTGGAAGAGCCACAAGGACTTGCCCGAGGAGGCATCAAGGGCGTAGAACTCGTATGAGCCGAAGCCACCGCCCACATAGACCCTGCCATCAACCACAGCCGGGGTGGGCAACGGGAGTGAGCGCTCGAGCTTGGCTTTCCAGCCCTTGCGGCCGTCCTTGGTTTTAAAGACAGAAACGTCAAGCTTGGGGTTCTGATCAAGGGTTTCCGCCCCCCTACCGGTGAGATCGGCTCCTGGAGTGGCAACCTGGGGAACCGGTTCGATGATCTGCATCTCGCCCGACTCCGGCGTCAGGGGATCATCCGTCTCAGAACCCACGAGTGCAATTAGCACCAGCGGTAGAAGTACTATCAAGAACTTACGTCGCGTCCCATAGAACGCAGATGGTGCGTTACGGGTGGTACGGGTGTTACGGGGGGTGTTACGGGTCATTACGCCTCCTTTATGATCTCTATATCCTCTAAATACCCCCTAAGTAACGAAATATTCCCTAATACGGGCAGAGTGACTTGCTAGTCTGCTTTGTGCGGGTCCTTCCGTGGACGGTAAATCTTGAAGAAGCCGTCGGGCTGGCGTTTGAGGAAGACGTATGTATCCTCGACAGTGACCTCTTCGCCTACCTTATGTTCGACCTTTGCGCGGTAGCAGAAGAGTCCCTCGGTGGGAAGATCGTACATCGTCTCCGGACGCAGGCTCAGAACTCGCAGGTGCTCTGCTTTCTTCTTCCAGGTCTTGAAGGTCTTGAATTTGGGAC
The DNA here is from genome assembly GCA_004375895.1 of Candidatus Stahliibacteriota bacterium. Classification (GTDB taxonomy): domain Bacteria; phylum Hydrothermota; class Tepidihabitantia; order B3-TA06; family B3-TA06; genus B3-TA06. The sequence goes on along the minus strand of SOJW01000032.1, from coordinate 862 downwards.
GCGGGGAGAAGGTGGCTTCGCCGCCGTAGAGATTGGGATAAGCCTGGCCTTCGGCTACCAGAAGGTCGTAGGCCGCTTTGAAGTCGTTGGTGTCCAAGGCGGCGTAGTAGCGCAGGATGGTTCCGTGGGCCGCACCTGAACCTGGAATAATGTAGCAGGAGACAATCGCGGCATCCAGGGAACCGGCCTGCTCTGCGGCCTGCGAGTATGCCCTTATGCGTGCCTTCTGTGGAGCGACGTCTTCTTTAACCGGAATGCCAATCGCGAACTCAAACGTATCCGGTGCCTTGCCCGCAAGGATCACACTATCGAGCACTTCTGCATTCTCGCCGTGAAGCTCAATGGGGAACATCCCTTGTGCGAGGCTTGCTTTACCTGTTACCAGAGTCCACGAGAAGGTATCACCCTTCGCAGGTGTAAGAATCTCTATCATCTCCCCGTCGGAGACAAACTTCGGGGACTCTGCCTTGCCCTTGTCTCCGCACGCCGAGAAGATCAAGAGAGATAATAATGGGGGAAGTATTGTTGCACGTTTCATGATGCAGTCTATTGATAATTGTGTGCTCTGTCAAGTGCCCGCATTGCCTTATCAAAAATCTACTCTATTCTTCTATTTTGGTAACTATCACTTGGCGCACGAACTCTTAGGGGTTGACAAAGCTCGACTTATCGCTATACTTTTTGATTCTGGCGCTCTGCCGGAAAGTGGTCGGTATTTTCCGGACCAACATGGGTAAGAAAGTTCGCAATCGAAGAGGGTTTGTTGGGCGATGTTTTTTGTTCTGTAATGTTTAAGGAGGAACAAATATGGCGAAGGCCAAGTTTGACAGATCGAAGCCGCACATAAACGTAGGAACTATAG
>SOJW01000063.1 GCA_004375895.1 Candidatus Stahliibacteriota bacterium | reverse complement strand
CAGGCAACGTCTACGTTACAGGCTACAGCGACGGTTTAGGAACCCATGATGACTATGCGACCGTAAAGTACAGCACCTCAGGGGTCGAACAGTGGGTAGCCCGGTACGATGGGCTGGCAAGCGGTGTGGATGAACCCAATGCCGTAGCAATAGACGATACAGGCAACGTCTACGTTACAGGTTATAGTGCTGGTTCAGGAACCGGCTATGACTATGCAACCGTAAAGTATAACCCTTCAGGTACCGAGCAATGGGTAGCCCGGTACGACGGACCGGAAAGCTACTGGGATATCGCCTATGCCATGGCAATAGACGGTGCAGGTAACGTCTACGTTACAGGCAGAAGCTGCAGTTCAGAAACCTCCTGGGACTATACGACCGTAAAGTACAGCCAGGGGCCTGGTGTGGCTGAGGCTTCTCCTGACGTGCCCGGTCATAGACTGGAGGTTGCCCAACTTACACCCGAACCTGTAATCACCTACACCTTGTCTTCTTCCAGTTCAATTTCCCTAAAAATCTACGACGTCACCGGCAAGCTGGTTAGGACGCTGGTCTCAGGAAGTCAAGGGGCAGGCACTCATACCGCTTGCTGGGATGCGAGGAATGACTCAAACCAGCAGGTGCCCGCAGGGCTTTACTTTATCTTGCTTGAGACTGCAGACTACCGCGCAACCGGAAAATTGGTGGTGGTGAGGTAGGGATACAAATCTATATTATTAAGGAGGAAGCATGAACAAACAACGTCGTAAAACACCCCTTTTAGGGATAGTGATATTCCTTTGGGGAGCTACCCTTTTTGCCTGGCCCTCTGACACCCTGTGGACAAGGACGTATGGAGGAACAGGTGAGGATGTGGGCCATTTCGTTCAGGAAACCTCTGATGGGGGTTATATTATTGCAGGATATACAACTTCGTTCGGCGCAGGCAGTTATGATGTCTATCTTGTAAAGACGAATGAAGACGGCGATACCCTGTGGACAAAAACATATGGAGGGACGGAGGACGAGGGGGGAGGGTCGGTTTGCCAGACCCCTGATGGAGGATATGTCATCACAGGGTATACGTATTCGTTCGCTACAGGTTTTGGTGATGTCTATCTTGTAAAGACAGATGAATCTGGTGATACCCAGTGGACAAAGACATACGGCGGCAGCATAGGTGAGGATTGGGGCATCTCGGTTAAAGAAGCCCCTGATGGTGGATACATCATTGCAGGAATAACATGGTCGTTCGGTACAGGTGGGTGGGATGTTTATCTTTTAAGGACGGACGCATGGGGCGATACACTGTGGACAAAGACATACGGTGGTGAAGACAATGAGTATGCTCTCTCAATTCAAGAAACCTCTGATGGAGGATACATCATCGCAGGATGGACAGAACCGTTCGAGAGTGGCGATGCCTATAACGCCTATCTTGTAAAGACAGATTCTGATGGTGAACTCCTCTGGGAAAAGACCTACGGAACCGAAGGTCGTGATTACGGCCACTCAGTGTGCGAGGCCCATAATGGGGGATACGTTGTAGCAGGATGTACATATTCGGTGGGTGCAGGTGATCTCTACCTTATAAAGACATACGATAATGGTGATACCCTGTGGACAAAGACCTACGGAGGAGCAGGTGAGGATTGGGGCGCTACAATCTGCAGGACCTCGGATGACGGATACATTATTACAGGAGGGACAAACTCGTTCGGCGCAGGCGGCGTTGATGTTTGGCTTCTGAAGCTGGGACCCGATGTTGGTATCGAAGAGAAGAAACCCTCTCAAGAGCTTCCCCTTGTTTTCGAGGCCGATCCGAACCCGTTTGCGGAGCAAACCTCGATCAGGTATTCACTGTCTCTAAGCTCTCACGTACAGATAGCTGTCTACGACCCGCTTGGCCGAAAGGTGCGGACGCTTCTGGATAGTCCCCAAAGTCCAGGCGCTCATACCATAACCTGGAACGGGAAGGACGATGCAGGAGAGCCGCTCTCCGCAGGCGTCTACTTCCTGAGGTTCCAGTCGGAGAGCTATGTTCAGACAGCTAGATTAGTAATGGTTAGATAAGGTGCTCCTTAAACCCGGACAACTAACGTGTAGAGAACTTGATTTTTCCGCCAATCCGATTATAGTATCGGCAAGCAAATCAGAGGAGGATTGAATGAAACGGATCCTTTTGTTGGCTAGTGCCGTGTTTTTGCTTACGGTTGCCTGTTTTAACGAGAAGGAAGCAATCCGTGAGGCAACGACCCGGTTTTGGCAGGCCGTAATCGACGGTAAAACCGAATCCGCCTACCGGATGCTTTCCAAAAGAAGCCACTTTAACATTCCGAAGGCTGTTTTCGAGGAAAGCGCAAGATTCGGCATGAAACCCACGTTAAGAACCCGGGAACTGCGAAAGGCCTGGAGCGCGGAGTCTAGCTTCCGCATCGAGGAGCTGGAACAGCGCGGCGCCGAAGCTTTGACGCTTGTAAGCTTTCGAGTACCTGACCTGAATGAACTGGACAAACGTCTCTCCAAGGAAGCCAGACGCAAAAACATATACAGAAAATACAAAGGTAACGAAGATAAACTCGACGCATGGTTCGCAAAACGGATGGCACAGGAGATAAAGGCACATCGCTTCTCCCGTGTCAGTATAGAAGAACGCACCTGGCTGGTTCGGGAGGAAGGCCAGTGGAAGATCAACTTCGGGTATGAATATTGATGCAGGATCGCTCAAGACCCTCTTCTTGCTCGCTGTTTTAGCTGGTGTAAGCTGTGGGAGGGCTGACTCGGTCGGTGATTATCCACCGCCCGATGAAACCAATCTGGTTGCGCTTGGCTCGTGGGCGCAAAGTGGCCCGCTGCAATTCAGGGTGATGAAGGTCACAGAAGCAAAGGTGCTCGAGACCCAAACAAAGAGAGAAAAGGCGCCAAGAGGCACCCGCTTCATTCTCATCACACTCGAGGTGATGCCTGCAGAAAAAGGCAAGGGAAGCGTTGACTATCCGGCAAGTGTCCGGCTCCTGGATGCCGAGGGCCAGGGCTACCGACCGAACAGCAATCGTTTCCTTGAGGCAAACGGTGAGAGCCTGCCGGTGGAGATCGAGATAGATGCCGGGACGTTTGTGGAACGGGTAGTGCCGTTCCTTGTAAACGAGAAGTTTACCCCCCTGGCCCTTCGCTGCACCGGCTCAGAGGACGCCGACCCCTGCTGGCTCGCACTGAGAAGGGAAGGCTAAGCGTCATCCTTAGCCTTTAGTTCTTTAGCTACCGACCATAGAGCAAAGTCAGTATCACTGGCACTTGGGAAGCGTTTCATCTCTGTTGAAAGCCACTCATCGAGTTTGTTTGCCTGCCAAATGTCTTCATCAGTTTCTACGTGCAACTGTTTCTCAACGAGAGTTTTCATTAGGGCTAGTCGAAAGACATGTATCGCTATTTCCTGGTGTAAACCTGCATAAGGGTTATTGGGCCATTCTAGGTTCTTAAAAGGTATCCTTTTCCCGTGAACAATGTCATTACGTAAACCATAGAAGCTTTCTATCCAAAATACTTCCCAAGACTTATTTGTCGTCGGTTCAGGTATCACAGTATTGCGGGAAAACAGCTTAGAGATTCTTTTACCTAATTCTTGCTTTTTCTTCTCTGAGTAGACATTGTAAATCTTTAAGAGAATCTCAAATGCCGTTCCTAACATGACAATCTCAGTATGGTGTATAATAACCATTGAATCAGTAAAGGCGTTGTTGAACTGCTCAATTGCTCTAAAGGTGCGGCGGCTGAAATCAGTTGGGGATGACTCCAACATCTTTCCTAACGAAGTTGCTAGACCATCTTTTCCTATTACCTCTTGATCAGTGCATTCATCAGGTTTAACTCTAGGTATGGGGGGAAACTCTCCTCGCAAAATGCTTCCATATCTCCTTCTTATCTGCCTAGAACCTGCTTCAGCATCCAAGTGGATACCATACCAAGCAAAGTCAGTTGCGTTTTTGTAGAATAATTCTTGGACACTCGGATTCTCGGCATTTATTGAATCTCTTCTAAGGAGTGTTTTGAAAAGAGACGAGGCACAGAGGATGTCCCCAGCTGGTCTGAATAACTCAAAATCTTCCTTTGTAAACCAGAGACTTTCCTCCAAAGCTCTATTCCTCCAGCCTGCCAAGCAAAGTGAAGTGCGAGGTGCAATTGTCCAACCTTTATTAGGAGCATCCCATTGAACTTCCATAAAATGAGCGTTTAAAGTTTCCTTAACTCTATCGGTATGGGCGGACGGCACATATTTCTTTTCATTCCATGGCCACTGCCAAAAGACAAAAGGACCTATATCAATTTCTCCTCTTACTCTAAGCCAAGGCAAAACGGCAAGGAATTTAGGTTGATCTTTCGCCATTTTCTCCTCCTGGTTTTAATCACCCTCCCCTTAATCCCCTCCCGTCAAGGGAGGGGTAATACTAGGCCCTAGACACACCTCCCCCTTGACGGGGGAGGGTAGGGTGGGGGTGAAGATTCATTCCAACATTTTTTGCACCGCCACCACGCGGCCGATGATGCGGTCGCCCTCGCCAAGAACGTGAGGCGGGTAGTCATGATTAGCAGGAACAAGGATGTGAACGATCTTTTCTCCCTGCTGAGTGATCTTGAGCTCCTTGATGACCGTCTCGCCGTCTATAAGAGCTACCACGATGGCACGGTTGGGAGGCGATTGGTCGGGGCATACGATAACACGGTCGCTGTCCGCAAGCCGCGGCTCCATGGAATCGCCCTGAACGATCAAAGCGAACGTCTGCGGATGCCTGGCAGTGGCCGCAGGCACTGGCAGATACTCAAGGATCACCTCAGCCGTGTAGTGAGGGAAGCCGGCAGGCACCTGACCAAGCACCGGAATCCAGCGAACAGGTAAACGGTCGGATTCGGGTACCTCAGGGACTTGCTCCATCTCGCCCTCGCCGGTCACGAGCCAGTGAAGCGAAACTTTAAGCTCTCGTGCAATCCTCACCAGGAGTTCCACGTCAATCCCGCGCTCCCCGCGCTCATACCGCACAAGCGAGTTGCGGTGAATCCCCAACCGGCGGCTGAGTTCCTCCTGATTGAGCCCCCTCGCTCGCCGTGCAGCCCGGATGCGCTGCCCCACCATCTTATCCTTACTCTGTTCTGCCAGCATAGTTATCCCCAGCCTTCTGTGGAAAGGCTCATAAGTCACCCGATTGGCTACAGATTGCCTCAAAAGACCTTGACATCGCACCCATTTGGGTTATAATCACACCGATGACTGAATCCATTTGGGTGATTTTACACATAAAACTCCCTATGTCAAGGGGGTAATGATGAAGAAAGAAGCGATCAAGAACCTCTGTTGCTGGCGGGACGCGAACCAGGTGCTGGCCCGGATCGCCAGGCTCCAAGGGCGTCTGGGGCGGATGAGAGCAAGGGCTGATGAACGAATCTCGGCGATCGAAGAGAGGGTGGGGGAAGAAAGCGTTGAGCTCCTGTCCGAGATTGCCGACATCAGGCAGGAGCTAGAGCGTTTCTTCAGAGAGAACGCAGATGGTTTAAGGTCGCGGACGCTGCCTAGAGGCCGGATAGGGCTGAGGTTCCTAACGAGGCTTGAGATCTCAAGGCCCAAGACAACACTGCGAAGGCTTGCACAAAGGGGGCTTGGCGACTGCATCCGCATAAGGCAGGAGATTGACCGCCAGGCGTTGCGCAGGCTGGATGCCGAGACGCTGCGGAGCGTGGGGGTCAAGCGCGTCACGCGCGAGACCTTCTACGCGGCTCCAAAGGCGAAAAAATGAAGGAACGCAGCGTGGCAGAGGTAGCGGCCCAAATCGAGGCCAAACGACGCGAGCGCGACTCAATCATCTCCCGTCAGAGCTTCTACTGCACGAGGCGCAAGCGGCTGATGTCCCCGGCTCGCTGCCATGACTGCTTTGCCGTCCTTCCATATCTGGAGCGCCTCACACGCTGGAACGAGAACAGGATGCGCTGCGTAAAGGCTCATCGCGCCTCCCACCTGCAGAAGGAGAAGGGCGAGAGAGATGTATCCTCCCCCTTGATGGGGGAGGATAAAGGAGGGGGTGAAAAGCCCTTTCCGCCTGTATTAGAAAGCTATTCTATTGACGAGTATATGAGCCGTGGTCTGCTTGAGTTCCTGCTTGACCTGGACGTGCTGGCCCAGCGCTTCGAGACATGGTGGATGAACCTGGCCGATCCGGCAAGGCAAATAATACACCGAAGCGCAGAGGCGCAGGAGATGATCCTGTGGCTTGCGGAAAGACTGCAGGGGTTCCAAAGGACGGTGCTCCTTATGGGGCGGCGGCCTGAGGAACAGAGTAAAGATCAAAAAAAGGAGGAACAATGTGGGGTGAAGAACTAACAGTTAACCTGTTTGGAGTAACCCTCTTGGGCAGCGTGATCGTTGCCGCTATAGTTGCCAAGCTAAAGGTTTGGCTTAAGACCCAGGGCTGGGTAAACACCGCTTTAGCCCTTGGGGTTGGTGTGGCCCTCGGAGCGCTTCTGTATCTTATCCAGCTTCTTTTGGCCCAGGCGGGTATGGTTGAACAGGTTATTCCCCTGATTGCGGCGCTCGTGCAAGGGCTTTTCTCAGGCGGGATAGCCGCAGGCCTGTGGAAAGCAGCACGCACCCTGGGACGAAAGAGATAACCATGCCAAAGGGACGGGCGCCGATCATCGTAAAGGTATCAACCATCGCCTCTGTGGTGCTTCTGATTGGGGCCACAGGGGCGGCGGCCTTTATCGCAGGATATAGCCTTGCCTTCTCTAAAGTCGCCGATGTTTATGCCGAGACGAGCGTTCTTTCGGCGCAAGCCGCAGAGCTTGAGGCCCAGATCCTGCATCTAAAAAACTACGCGGTGCTGATCGACGCAATCGCCATACAGGGCAAGGCCGCGTCCGAACTCCAGGATCTACCTTACCCATCATCGAGGCAAGAACCACAAGATTCAAAGGAAAGCGAGGCCTCATCCCAAGAGGGAGCCTCGCTTGAGTAGTCATGCATCTTTTGGGTATCCGAGAGGCGGCTGCGATCCTGCACTGCCACCCCTATTCGATATACGCGGCGATCTACGAGGGACGCCTGAAAGCCGTCAAGCTGCGCGGCAACATTCGCATAAGCGCCGAAGAGGTTGAACGAATGCTTTTAAAGAAGGAAAAGCTGGAACGCAAGCTCTCGATCTCTGAAGCGGCGAAGATACTGGCATGCTCGCAGTCCACCGTGCTGCGCTTGATACACGAGCGTAAACTGAAGGCGGAGCTCATAAGGGGCCGCTACCGCATAAACCCGGAAGACCTGGAGACCTATGTACTTTCGCTACCGAACGTATGACAACTCCCAAACAAGGACTCCGTCTTTGCTTGAGGAGTAAGGAAAAGGAGCAATCAAGATGAAGGATTTGAAACCGATCGAGAAGGAATTCAGCGCGGCAGGCGGTTCCATGTTATGGCTTACCAACGTCCTGAACCGTATGCCGGTATCAACACCCTCCTTTCTCGAACGCCACGAGGGACGCGGATTGTGGGACGTGTTTGAAGAGATGATGGCGGATCCACATATCCAGAGCTCCTTCCGCTCGCGCCGTGCAGGCGTGGCCGGACGAAGCTGGGAGGTGGTGGCGGCGGACGACTCACGAAAGGCACAAAAGATCGCTGAGTTCGCTCGCAAAACCCTGGCCGCCATCCCCAACTTCGAGCACGCGCTCGCGCATCTTCTCAAGGCCATACCCTACGGGCACAGCGTTGCCGAGATCATGTGGCGCATAGATGCCGACGCTGTAAGGGTGGACGCACTCAGAACCCGTCGCCCTGAGCGGTTCCTGCTTGAGAAAAACGCAGAGCTCAAGCTCATGGATTCCCAGACCGGCCAGACCAAGGATCTGCCCGACCGAAAGTTCATCTGCCATCGAAACGAGCCTCAGGACGACGTGCCCTACGCAAACCCGCTGCTCTTATCCCTTTACTGGCCGTGGTACTTCAAGAAGCACGCTCAGGCGTTCTGGATGGTGCTGGCAGAGAAGTTCGGTATCCCGAGTGTTATCGGTCGCTATCCCGCACACTTCACCGACGCAGACGTGCGAAACCTGGTCACCGCGCTTGTCAATCTTCAGCAGGACTCGGTCGCTGCGGTGCCTGCCGACACGAAGGTGGAGCTGGAAAGCATCCAGGTGGGCGAGAAGGGTTCCTTCTTCCGCGAGCTTTTAGACTTCATGAACGCCGAGATCTCCAAGACCGTGCTGGGCGGTACGTTGACTCAGGAGGTTGGCAGGGTGGGGTCTTATGCAGCAGCAAAGACCCATCAGGAGGTTCGCCAGGAGATAATCGCAGCCGACGCAAGGTTGCTGCACACGACCATGAACTCGACGTTAATCCGCTGGCTTACCGATTTCAACTACGGCCCGAACGTTGCAGCGCCGCAGTTCGTTGTCGACTACCTGCCGCCGCGCGGCACACCGGAGTTCGCACAAGTGCTAAAGACCTTATCCGAGATGGGCTATCGGGTCCCCGAACGCTTCATCGCCGAAATCTTCGGGTTACCTGAGGAAGAAACTGCACAAGAATAGAATGTTGTGAGTACCCTGTCTTGAGAGAAGATGGGGTACTCACGTGCCCTTGACAAGCCTTAGTTATAAACTATACTTAACAAGCTAAAGGAGGCTATGCATGGAGAGTCGAAGCAAACCAAAACCCGAGAGGGGATCTGAGCATTACCCAAGCCCTGAGCGGATGCGTGAGATTGAGGAGGTTTTCCGCAAGTTGGAGCTTGATTCGGAGGAAAAACGGAGGGAGATGTCATCAAAGGGGTATGTGTGCGAACCTGAAGAGCCTTCTAAGAAATGCTGGATAACCAGTTTGTCAGATTCATCTAACCTGGATGTCTTCAAAAGACAATAATGCCAAATTGGAAAGATCTCCTTGAGGAAATAAAGACTTACCCCCCGCCCACAAGTCCTTTCGACGCTGTTAGACGGAAATATCTTAAACAATTACATAAAACTTCAGGGCGCAATATAATCCGTGCACCACGCCTGTGTCCTTACTCTGAGTGAAACACCAGCTTATAAGATTATCGAAAACCACGAAGGGGTCGCTTACATTAAAAACGTAGGTCTAGGTAAACCTACATAATCCTGATATTCTAAAGCTCGCGTTTGAGAGCGGGCTTTTTGTTGTCGTCAGGCTCTAGAAGTTAAATCTTATCCCAAGTAAGAAGGGGGTGGCCTCGATGATGGAGGATGGGATGGGATTTTCATCCTCCTTCGGCTTTCCCCACCAGTTTTGCCAGGAGTAGAAGAAGAGCGCGGTGCCTGCACCCAGGACAGCGCCGGCTGCAACGTCGCCCGGATAGTGGCGGTTGTCGGCAACACGCGTCCAGCAGACCCATCCCGCTCCGGCGGCAAGGAGTGCGGTTATCCCGGACTTGGCTGCAAGCGTAAGAGGCTCGTCCGAGCGCCACTCGTCCCAGGTGAAAAGGCTAAGGTAGGTAGCCGCGGTGAAAAAGTGGGTGGCGTGTCCCGATGGCCAGCTCTTGCGCGCTTCATCCAGTTCGATCCCAAGCTCAAGGCGGTCGTAATAGTCGGGCCGGGGACGTCCCACCAGGTCCTTTGTAAACTCCTTGATAAAGAACCCTGCTGCGGCCGCCTGCGCCGCTCCCTTAAGATGGCGGTAACTGCGATCTGAAAGCCAGCCGTCCTGATTGGGCAGAAGCGCAACCAGTCCCACCGTAGCGATACTAGCCCCCCATACCCAGGGGTCAGGCACCTGCTCATCTCGATACTCCTTGTCGCCCGGCCCGTTGATCAAAGGCTTCTCAAAGAACGGCTCAGCCTTGCTGGAAATGAAACCTCCGGTAGCCATACCCAGGATCAGCCCCCAGTCAAATGCCTCACGCTGCCACCCGTACCCCTCCGGGGCATTTTCATTATTATTAGGAACTTGCGCTCCGCTCACACGGACATAACACCCGTAACACCCGTAACACACCATCGGGATAATCAAGATGGGTATAAGGATTCTACTATTCGCCATCACCGCACTCTACCGCGATTATTACGGTTGTCAAGCACAGGCTCAGCGTGCCCCATTCGACTGCTCCAGCCTGTGCTTTTATATTATGAATGGACTGGAGAGTCCGTTCTACACTTCAAAAAATGTAGGGGCAAGGCATGCCTTGCCCCTAATGCTCCTTTTTGCTGACGCAAAAAGATCGCAGGAGAGTTTAGCGTTCTCTTCGCTCCACCTCGTCGAGCCACCCGAGGCGTATGTGTGAGCGGCGGTCGCGCCGGGTGTAGGGCTTTAGGTCCAAAACCGGGGTGCCTTCCACCATATCAACACCCTTGATGTGGAGGATGCTGCGCTCACGTTTGAGCAATCGAACAACGGTCAAACCGATGTGGTTTGGCCTGTGCGGGGTCCGGGTGGCGAAGGTTCCGCGTTTAGGTTTTGGTTCCATGAGAGGGGAAGTAAGCAGATCAACCTTTTCTGATAGGTGGAAGTGCCAGAGCACGTAGATGTGGGAGAAGCCATCGATGTCCTTGAGACCTTTCGCGTATTCTGGGAATATCTCGATGCTTCCCTTGATAAACCGGGAGCGCAAGGGATGGATGTCTGCTGGTTCGGTGTAAGGGGAGTGGATCACTCCGATGGGAGTTAGCTTAATGGATTTCTTCATGACAAAGAATAATCAGCCGGGGTGAGAAATCAATCGCTTGACGATCATCTGACTATTGACCCTACAAGTATCTGGGCATATACTATACTGATGGTATTGATCTGTTTGCTTCTGGCGGGTGCCGAGCTTCCCTTGCAGCCGCCCGGGTTTCCGGAATTAACCGAGGAGTTTAACCAATGGCAGGAGTATCATCCTTTGCTCAGGCCGGACATCTCGTACGAACAGCCCGCCTTCTGGCGTACTCATAATCTGGGGCCGTTCGAGGATACCTCTCTTATTCCCTATGCGATCTTTATCCCCTACTACACCGATATCTGGCCCCGGGGCGACACCTCATTCGGGCAGGTCAACTACTACGACGCCCGCCTGCCTGACGAGGGAAGGCCGTTTGATCAAAACGTGGTGATGGTCCGCTGGTTCGTACATACCGAGCTTGAGCCGGGCCTTCTCATTGAAAGCTACCTGTTGGCCGATCCCAACATGGAGCTTACCGCAAGGAACGTGGCGTACGAGAGGGGAGATCCCCAGCTCCTAACCATTGATGATTATGAAGGTTGCCGGAAACGCGTACTCTGGTGGTCGTGTTCTGCAGACGCCTCGTTCCACATCACCGGCTCGGTTACTTACTACCTTGTCGTCACCCACAGCCGGGATTTCCACATCACCTGTCTGACTACCTCATATGAGTTCCACGACGAGAGACTTTCCCCTGAGGTAGAAGAACAGCTGGGCAATGAACCTCGTATATCCTCCTGGCCCGACTCCATCAGCGAGCTTGAGCGGGCGGTGGAGCAAAGCTTCAGGGTGAAGGGGTAGTTCCCCTCTCCCTCAGGGAGAGGGTTTAGGAGTTCCGGTTCCTGCGATCTTTTTACCGTAAGGTAAAAAGGAGTATTTCGTCAGGTTTCTATGGTGTTCTTCACAAAACCGATGACAATTATGCATGAAGTTGAGGGATTGGATAACGCTCGGTGCGGCGATCGTTCTGATCGCTGGTGCATTCATCCTGGGTATGCGCTGCCGAGGCGGAGAATCGCAAACGGTGGTGTTACGGGTGCACGACACCCTGAAGATCAGCCAGATCGTTCGAGATACCGTGCTGCGCTGGTACGAGCGCATCATCTGGAAGGAGGTCGAGCCGGAGACTATCTACATCTACACAGATACCATCGATGTAGACACGATCTGGGGCCGCTGGCCAGAGGCGATAGTGGCGCTGGATTACGGCAAGGGCAAGCTGCGTTTCACCAGCATCATGCCTGCCGACACATCTGTGGAGGTGAGGGAAGGGAGGGGGATCATCAAGGATTACTCCTACAAGGTGGGTGAGCGGTTTGCGATTCGCACAAAGGGTGAGGGATTTCACGTGCGGACCAAAAGATCGGGGCCCAGGTTCGAGATAGGGGTCGGCTCGGGGGTGAGGCTTGCAGACGACACCCTATCTGCCCGTGTCGTTCCCTTCATTTTTGCCTCCTTGGTTTACCGCGGGCTGAGCCTGGGCCCCCGCCTTGACACAAAAGGGCTGCACCTAACCCTCAGCTATGAATGGAGGTTTTGAAAATGCCAACAATAGGTGATAACAGAGTTGTAACATATGATAATCTCGACACATTTGCGAGCAGTCTCTGTATGCCCTTTGACCGGGATCCCTTTCAAGTGAATATTATTGTGCTTCGCGGTACAATGCCTTTGGTTTCCGACGACCTTCAGGCTGAGCTTATAGATACCCGTAATGAGATTCAGACAGAAATAAACACTTACGATAGGCTGCACTCGATTCAAGCAGACCTCAGACAACAGTATAATCCTCTAAAAAGAACACTTACAACCATCTTGAACGCCGCTGGTGAAAATGCGGCTGCAGACGGGATAATAAATGTCGCTAGAGGGCAGCAACATCCAAATCTGAGACAAGATCTCCAACCGATACTTCAGCGAGTTCAGCAACTAATTTTGGAAGCACAGGCTCCGGCGCTGACGCCACTGAGGGCACCCTTGAGGTCTATGGTTTTTCTTCTGGTTTTTTGTGACATCCTCTGGCAAGTGGAGGACGTCAGACTGCGGCATCTTGCGAATCCAGACCTTGACATACAACTCCCTCCCGCTTTCAATCAGAATCTTGCTCAGGCAAACAGGCGTCAATTGGTGAATGCACTCAACATACAGGATGTCCGGAACGCCACGAATGTGATAAGCGCTCTCACGGGTACAATAAGGGATTTAGTAGCTCAACTGCTGCAACCCAATAATCAGCTGGGAATAAGCGACGACCAAGAGCGCAACTTAAGATTGGTCGAAAACGTTTTCAACCAGTACAACGACACCATTATCTTTGCATGGAAGGACGAGATGCAGAGAGGACATATGAGGGCGGTGGTCGGCTCAGCCGATCCCGGAAAAACAAAATTGGAAAACCCAACTGACAGTCAGGGTAATCCGCTTGAGGGCGTGGCGTCGGTAGCCTCAGGTAGCTACAGCGCAAGATGGAATCTGCATGGCGGTGATTATCCATCTTTACTTCTCTTGAGAGGAGGGCTGCTAAACGAATCACATGGGTTTATGGGCAGAAGGATTCCCCATTCCCCAAACGCCGCAAACCGGGGCTACCACATTGATAACCAGGATAATATAACCATAACCAAATTCGTCTACCGGGAAATAAGTGCAATCGAGATCCATGCTGCAGGCTGTCCGCCAAACACGATTGCCGAGTGGCTTGGCGGCTGCATCGGCGTTGCCAGCACCAACTCTACATACGAGGAGATAGCAGGCGAATCTGACTATAACGAACCTGATGCATGGCTGAGCATGGATATTGCAACGCCTGCAGAAATACGGGCCAAGCAAAGTCGAGGGGAAGGTGATCCCTATCCGGCAAATCGTTACAACGTTATCATCTGGAACGGGTGGTCTTTGTTCAGCTTGCTCGAAAACGGCGCAGGCTACAGGCCCAGCGTGGAGTTCGGCACAGAGGACCCGGCTCAGGCTCAACTGCGGGGTCTTGCCGACGCCGGCTGGGTGGGTTACATGCAAACAAGGCTCGAGGTTCGAAGGGATACGGTAAACGGCTTCATCCAAGGCCATCAGGACTTGAATCTTAACGGGATGCCTGATATCGGCCAACCTGACGGCAAGTTCGGCGACAACACGGGCCGCTCGCTTCGCGCCTTTCAAAAGGCGTGCTACGTTCTCTTGGGCGGCCAGGCCGGCAACATGAGGTACGATTACGAGATACAGGCCGATCAACAAGGACAAGCGAATCAACCAGCCGGCAACAACCAGCAACCCCAATTTCAACTCGAACTTGACCTTGGACTTGCAAATCAGGTAGACCTGGCAAGACTAAGGCAGGAGTATCTGGATTGGCTTTGCGGGGAAGAGACCTGGGAGCTTCTGGAATCTGATACCTTCCAGATTGTTGAAATCCAACAAGCAGACGAATAACCCCCTTGACAAAGCTCAACAAATGGTTATATTATGAAATGCTTATTTTGCTTTTCCTTCTCATAGCCAACGGAGAACCCCAGCACCATATATGGTGGGTGCCGCCCGGCTTCCCGGAGAAGCTGGCAAACTACAGCGATTGGGGTGATTACTCCTTCTATCATTTTAGCAAAGGAGGCTGGTATTGGGACTGGTATAAACATTTCAATCCTAGTTATCTTGCCGAGAAACCTACTCCCAGGCTAAAAGATACAACGCTGATTCCTTTTAAGGTACATCTTAAGGGATTTAAACATCTTAGTTCTTATGGTGACTCATCATTCGGAAAGGTTGATTATGATGTTGACACTTCTCTTTCGTGGAGCGAAAAGAACAGGTGGTTGACCATATATTGGTCTATCCATGAAAACATAATTCTGGATACGCTTACAATTACGCAAAACCTCTGGCCAGTTGAGCTAATAATTCCAGATGATCCTATAGGTTCAATTGCCGTTAACAGTCATTTTGATGTAGTTAACATAGGGGGAATAAAGGGGTACCGTCACCGGGGCAGGTGGCGTCAATCGCAATGTGATCAAAGCTGGCAGCCTACAGGCTCCTTCACCATGTACTATATCCCCACCGAGAGGTTTGACTTCCACATAATCTGCCAAAAATTGACATATCTTTACGATGGCATGCCTTGGCAAGGCTATGAATATCCCCCGGAAGTATACGACACCTTGCCGCATTTTATCATAAAAACCTACCCCGACCGCATCCGCCGCCTTGAACGCGCGGTGGAGCAAACCTTCAGGGTAAAGTGATTCCCCTCTGTCCCCCTTAATAAGGGGGATATTCCGCGGGGTCCCCGCGAAGTAGCGAAGCGACTTCGTGGGGTGTAAAGCAAGTGGATATGCGGCCCGGAAACGTGGAAGCTACTTAATTCAAACACCTTTGACGTTGCGCATTAAAAAACTTGACAAACTCACTCATGGAGTATATACTTCTTCATGATACTCTTAGCGCTCCTTATCATAACCAATCATGTTGATCCCACCCCACATCCTGAACACGTTAGGGTCCGCCTCCCTGATGATTATCCGGCCTGGAAAATCACCTATGAGTATAGAGATTCTGTAAGGCTTGGGTATTTTTACGACTTACGCTCTAAAGCTGGATGGGAATTAAGCCCCTGGGTTCCAGATACCTTGCTTCTGCCTTACAGGATTGATCTCTCGCTCCTGAATTTCAAGGAATGCCGTGTAAACGCAGCTTGCAGTTGCGGTACAGCATACTACTTCGCCAACCTCGGGTTAGAATCCTGGGAAAAAGCAGTAAGCAAACCGATCGTTGCCAGAAGTGTGAGTATTGAATGGTACCCGCATCAGAAAACCGAAATCAACCCGTCGCGGCTGAGATATGACCTTATAAATCGTTATGATGTCTGGATTGCCTTAAGCAAGAAGGGGGTTGAAAAGATAAGGGCCAATAAGAATGTGGCTTATCGTCTAAGTTTCTTCACACATAACGAGCAACTCGACGCCCCACCCCTTGCAAGAACGGAGAGGGTCACGAACTACTTCATTCCTACAAGGCATTATGATTTCCTCATAGAATGCAGGGACCTCGTATATCTCCATGATGAGATATGGGAAGCAATGGATTCTCTCTCGATTGTCTTGTCTCTCGACTGGAGATGTTGGTTGCCTCCTTATGATCATATCTGGGAGCTTGAGCAAGCGGTGGAGCAAACCTTCAGGGTGAAGTGATCCCCCTGTGTCCCCCTTAATAAGGGGGATATTCCGCGGGGTCCCCGCGAGTTCGCAGAGCGAAATCGTGGGGTGTAAAGCAAGTGGATATGCGGCCCCCAGACGTGGGAATTACTTGACGCAAGGAACTTAATTGTTAAAGGCCGCCTAAGATAGCCTCCTTCCGAGTCTCCGGAAGCCACTAGGAATCTGAGGTTGATTTTTTTGTCCTTGACAGATCATTCTTAAAAACATATACTCCTTTATGAATTTCTTAACTGTCATTATCTTGTGCTTGGTGCTTCCTCCCAAGCCACCAAACTTCCCTGAGTTGCCTTCAAACTACATCGAATGGTATGAATATACCAGTTATTCTGGTGTAGAGAATTTCCCGCACTTTCACGAATACGACTGCGAGCTCCAGACGGTATTAGATACCTTCCAACCGCCTTATAAAGTTAACCTACCCGATCTTGATCATTTCTATGGACGAGTGGACTCCCTCTTCGGCCAACTCCACTATAGTGCTGTATCCGGCTATTGCTCACAATTCGCTGAAGGTAAAGGGATGGTCTTCATCCGCTGGTATCCCCATGAAGAAGTAGGCGTTATCAACATGCTGCCGTTTTACGAAGATGGAACAGGCTATTTTAACTACATAGCCCACGAAAAGACGGGAATGAAGAAAATCAACGTTGGTGGAAGAAAAACCTTACGTCTTCGCGGCTGCTGGTGGGAGACGCAGTGTGATGATCTTTATCAGGCCGTAGGTTCATTCACAACCTATTTTATCCCAACCAAGACTTTTGACTTCCGGATAACCTGTTTGACCCAATTCTATGAACGCGATCCCCACTACTGGCCGGAAGGAGTCGGCTACGAGGACGCGGTACCTGAAGATTGGACTTACGAAAAGACAGGCCCCGACCATATCACCGAGCTTGAGCGTGCCGTGGAGCAGACCTTCAGGCCAAAGGAGTAGCCGGTGCCCTTGATCGTATTGAGATAAGATTGCACCCCAATCACCCTATAATTTACTCGTTAATTCCTAGAGTAGGCCTTGACAAGTAAGAAATTCGGACTAAAGTAATTATAGAGGACGGTTAGGTCCGAGGAGATGCCTCGTGACCTAGAGATGCGGGAGTAACAGTATAGGCAAGGAGGCGTGATGCATTGGCAAAGAGCAATTATTGCTGTAGCCTTCTTAGGGGTCGTGGTTGGAGGGTTGGCCTGTGCGGCGAAGCCGCTGCAGATCATAGCAGGTGGTGAGACCACAGAAGTTCTCAAGATTGAGAATGAGAGACTCGTACTCATCTATAAGTTCACCCGACCAGTTGACCCCAGCTCTGTTACAAACGGTGGAACGTTTATCGTTAGCACCGATCTTGTCGAGTTGGTTGATGGAAAGATTACATTTCCGGATGAACAGACCGTTAGATTTGAATCCCTGCAGCCGGCAAGCGAACTTCTTCCTGAAGGAGGGGGGATGGTAAAGGTTAGGGTTGTGGGTCGTTCACGGTTCCAGGAGTGGGTAGCCGATAAGGATGGTCACCCGATAGATGGAGATTGCGACGGGACAGGCGGTGGAGACTTTATCGCCGAGTACCAGTGCAGGCTTTGAGGTAATAGCCCCTCTGGGGCATACAATAGCATTAGGAGGCTTTTGATTAAGGTTGTCTATGGATTAGGAGGGCAGATACCTAAATGTCCTGGCTGATCAGGCTGAGGGCTGATTGGCCAGGCTCTTTTTTGAGACCCCTTGCTGGGGAGACCGGTTTCCTTAAAAAGCCTTACTCTCCACCTGCCACCCTGGTAGCTAACTTTTGGCGCACTAACTTGACCACCCCTGTTACCTCATGTAAGAATCCACACGACCGAAGAATATGTAGGGGCGACGCATACCCTATGAGATGTACAACATCTCAAGGGGCAGGCCCTGCGTCGCCCATACAACTTGATTAAAGGGTTCGTAGTGGCCGACGTTCACGGCTTTGCCGCGCGCTTCGCGTCAGGTCGGCCCGATTCATTAATATCCGGGGTCCCCGCTCGGTCGTGCAGCGAACGAGTGGGGTGAATAGGGGTTGACAAGCCCCATTTTTTGCCTACATTAATATTGATAATCAACCGAGGAGGTGGTTTGTGAAAAAAGGAATGGTCTTTCTGGCGGTTGTGGTTTGCCTGGTGGGGGCGATTCCCGCCTACGCCTCAGGCAGGGTTTGGTCCGAGGTTGCCGATAACGTCGCCTATGTCCACCATGACAGTGCCTGGTTTAACTGCTGCGCGGATATGTCATTTGAGATTAAGCCCAATCCGGATACCGTGGGCATCATAGATATCTACGAGCGCGATCTGGGGACCCACCCATGCTATTGCATGTGTTACTTCGACTTCACCCATATCCTGGAAGGCCTTGAGCCTGGAGACTATCTTGCCCGCGTTTGGGAAGCCTCCTACGACGAGGAGTATACACTGGCCGGCACCACGAGCTTTACAATAAAAGCCCAGCTAGGCTCGTTCAGCACTACTACCCTGATGAGCGATTGTTACGACGCCGAGGGGGCCGAGGAGCCTCCCAGTTCTCCCCATACAGGTCTGGAGCTTACCAACGCTTCCTCAAGCCCAACCCAGCAATCTGCGCAGATTCGCTACTTCCTTCCAACCCAGACCGAGGTGTTGATTCAGATCTATGACGTGACCGGGACCAGGGTGCGCAAGCTGAACATTGGCAGCCAGGAGCAAGGCGAGCACCTTGTTATCTGGGATACACGCGAGGAATCAGGTCAGCCTATACCTCGAGGGATATACTTCGTAAGGCTCCAGGCCGCAGGCCAGGCACGCAGCCTGCCCTTGATCGTGTTGAGGTGATAACGCGCCCACACGCGAATACCCTCGCCCTCCGGGGTCCCCGCTCGGTCGTGCAGCGAACGAGTGGGGTGAATAGGGGTTGACAAGCCCCATTTTTGGCCTACATTAATATTATCAACCAACCGAGGAGGTGGTGTATGAAAAGAAACTACCTGGTAGTGGTGGCCTTGATGCTGGTGGCCGCCGCGGTTCCGGCATACGCGCTGTCAGGCAGGGTGTGGTCGGAGGTTGCCGACAACGTCGCATACGTCCACCACGACGACGCCTGGTTCAACTGCTGTCCTGAGATGGTGTTCGAGATAAGACAGGACGGTTACACCATAGACATCTACGAGCAGGATACGCTTCCCCAATGCGATTGCATGTGCTATTTCGACTTCGCCCACACCTTTAAAGGCCTTGCGCCCGGTACCTACGTCTCCAGTGTGTGGGAGTCGACCTACCCCGGTGGAGACTACTTCCTGGCCGGCAGAACCACCTTTACGATTCTCGCCCTGATCGGTCCAACAGATGTTTCGACTCAGATGAGCGATTGTCACATGGAGCCGGGGGTTACCGAGGAATCCTCACCTGCCAGAGGATTGGAGCTTGAGAACGTCTCCTCAAGCCCGGCCCAGAAATCGGTGGGGATTCGTTACCATCTGCCTGCCCAAGCTGACGTTACACTAGAAATATATGATGTGATCGGCACCCGGGTGCGCGAATTGAGCGTGGGCAGCCAGGAGCAAGGCGAGTACCTTGTTATCTGGGATATTCGCGACCAATCAGGTCAGCCCGTTCCTCGAGGGATATACTTCGTAAGGCTCCAGGCAGCAGGCGAGTCGCGCAGCCTGAAGCTGATCGTGTTGAGATAGGGAGAAGATCATAGTAGTAGCGCGAACCTCAGCGCACCCCCTTCGGGTGTCAGGTTCGCTTGCTGATTAAGGAACAAGCGAGGCTAAAGTAGACTGCATATAACTGCGATCTTTTTACCCCTCCGGTGCACAGGTGTCCGAAGGCAAAAAGGAGCATTCCTACCCTTGACTTTCCCTTGGCCGCCTTCTATAATACCTGATGCAAGCGGGGTTCCCGAAGATATACGACCCAAAAGGGATAGAGGAGCGGCTGTATAAGGCCTGGGCGCAGGAGGGCTTATTCACCCCCAAACCTGATGAGGAAAAGGAGAAGTTCGTAATAGTTATACCCCCGCCCAACGTTACCGGTAAGCTGACCCTGGGGCACGTTCTTGACAACGAGCTTCAGGATATCCTGGTGCGGTTTGCCTCGCTTCAGGGCAACGAGGCGCTGTGGGTTCCTGGAGAAGATCATGCGGGCATCGCCACCCAGGTGGTGGTGGAGCGCAAGCTTGCCAGGGAAGGAAAATCTAAGGAAGATTTGGGGCGCGAGGGGTTTATTAAGGAGGTGTGGCGCTGGGCCGAGGAGCACCGGGATATCATCCGCCACCAGCACGAGCGGCTGGGATTCGCCGCGGACTGGTCGCGCGAGCGTTTTACCCTGGATGAGGGGCTTTCCCGCGCAGTGCGCAAGGCATTCGTGCATCTTTACGATAAGGGACTCATATACCGCGGCTTGCGCATAGTGAACTGGTGCCCGCGCTGCCACACCGCCATCTCAAACGAGGAGACCTCCTACGAAGAGCGCCAGGGTTCGCTGTGGTACATCCGCTATCCGCTTGAAGACGGTTCCGGCCACGTCACCGTTGCCACCACCCGGCCTGAGACCATGCTCGGGGATACCGCGGTGGCCGTGCATCCTTCAGACGAACGCTACAGGCATCTCGTGGGCAAGAGGGTAATCCTTCCGCTCATGAACAGGGAGATTCCGGTGATCGCCGACGAACAGGTACAGCCCGATTTCGGCACCGGTGCGGTAAAGGTTACCCCTTCTCACGACGCCGCAGACTACGAGATAGGCAAGCGCCATGATCTCGCAAAGGTGCGGGTGATCAATGAGGCAGGCGTGATGACCGAAGAGGCGGGCGCCTACGCCGGGAAAGACCGCTACGCGGCACGAAAAGAGATCGTTCGAGACCTCCAATCTCAGGGACTCCTGGAAAAGACCGAACCCTACCGGCTCTCGGTGGCCGTCTGCGAGCGCTGCGAGACGGTGATCGAGCCGCTTCTGTCCGAGCAGTGGTTCTTGCAGATGAAGCCCTTGGCCGAGCCTGCAATTCAGGCGGTCCAGGACGGGGTCATAAGATTCTATCCGGAACGATGGAAGAATTTATATTTCCACTGGATGCGGAATATCCAGGACTGGTGCATCTCGCGCCAGCTGTGGTGGGGCCACCGCATACCGATCTACACCTGCCCAAAATGCGGACACGTCTTTGCGTCCGTGGATGAGCCTTCGGTCTGCCCCAGGTGCGCGGCTTCCGACCTTACCCAGGACCCGGACGTTCTGGATACCTGGTTCTCATCCTGGCTCTGGCCGTTCTCGGTGATGGGCTGGCCTGATGAGACCGAGGACCTCAAGCGCTACTACCCCACCGCCACCCTGGTCTCCGGCTGGGACATCATCTACCTGTGGGTGGCGCGCATGATCATGGCAGGGCTTGAGTTTACCGCAAAACCGCCGTTCGACGCCGTATTCTTCCACGTGATGATCCGGGACGAGCGCGGCCGAAAGATGAGTAAGAGCCTGGGGAACTCGCCCGATCCGTTCGAGCTTATAGATAGATACGGCGCGGACGCGCTGCGCTTCGGCCTCATGCTCATCACCCCGCGCGAGCAGGATGTGTGCTACTCCGAGGAGCGCATCAAGGTGGGTCGGAACTTTGTAAACAAGCTGTGGAACTCGGCAAGGCTGCTTGACTCACTGCGGAATGGAGAGGAGGCAGAGATTCCTGCCGATCCTACACCCACCGAGCGCTGGATGCTTGCAAGACTGGCAAAGGCGGCTGATGAAGCCGCAACACTTATCAAAAAACACGATCTTTACAATGCGGCGAAATATCTTTACAACTTTTACTGGCACTCCTTCTGCGACTGGGGGCTTGAGTTCGCAAAGATCGCGAAGAAGAGCGGCCGCTCGGTATCCTGCGCTCTATACTGTTTCCGATCCTCTCTTGCCATGCTTCATCCATACATGCCGTTCATCACCGAGGAGCTCTGGGAGCGGTTCAGCCTTGCAGATCATCGGCTTTTTTCCGACCGCTGGCCCGAGGTCCCCTCCGAATTCAGCCAATCACCCCCATCGGTTGACGCCATGACCGACCTTATCACCGCCGTCCGCACCATGAGGGCTGAGCTTGGAGTCGGAAAGGATACGCCGGTTCCGGTTGCGGTCGTCACCTCCGACGATGAGGTACTCTCTGCCTTTGAGGAGAACATGCTTTACCTTAAAGGGCTTGCCAGGATCGAATCTGTGGCTCGTGTTCAGGAGAAACCGCATCCTTCGACCGGTTCGGTGTTCGGGTGGGGAGCCGTGTATCTGCCTCTGGCAGAGCTCGTCTCTTCCGGCAGGCTCAACCTTGAGGCCGAACGCGCACGAATCTCCAAGGAGTTAGCCAAGCTCGAAGGTGAGGTTAAAAAGATCAACTCGCGACTGACAGATGATGGGTTTTTATCCAACGCGCCCGATGAGATCGTATCCGGGGAACGCGAACGTCTGGAGACGTTTACCGCAAAGATCGCGCGTCTGCGCGAGCTCAAGGAGGGCCTTACGTGAGATATTTAGGTTGGATTTTAGCGCTGCTCTTCGCTGCCGCCGGGGTGGCCGGCTACTTCATCTTCTACGCCCCGCTTGAGCGCGGCTACGCCGAGCAGGCCGAGGAGATAAAGATGTGGACCGGGAAGGTGGCGGCCCTGCAGGGGAAGCCGATCGATACAATGCCTGCACCCGATACCGCAACCTCTGAAACCCCCTCAACCCGCGGGGCCGAATTCGACTACGGCAACCTGCTTGCAACCATCCCTTCAGACGACCTCTTTTCCTCGACCAAGCCGGGCGAACTGTCGGCCAAGGGGAAGGGCGAGCTGGATAAGCTCCTTCCCACACTTAAGACCACCCAGGGCGACGTGGTCATCATGGTCCATACCGACAACGTGCGTGTGGGCT
Source organism: Candidatus Stahliibacteriota bacterium (assembly GCA_004375895.1). Lineage (GTDB taxonomy): Bacteria > Hydrothermota > Tepidihabitantia > B3-TA06 > B3-TA06 > B3-TA06. The sequence continues at coordinate 12,119 of SOJW01000063.1, read as the reverse complement.
CCTCGCTGCGCGATCGCTATCCCACCAACTGGGAGCTTACAGCGCGACGTGCGGCCGTCATAGCCCGTTACCTGCTTGCGCGGGGGATAGACTATAATAGATTGGTCCCTTGCGGACTTTCCGCGGCAAGGTCGCTTGCCTCCAACTCCACCGCCGAAGGCAGGGCCAAAAACCGCAGGGTGGAGATCTACCTGCGCTGAGTTGCTCAATGCCTTTTGCTGCACCATTTTAGTAGTTGGCTGTAGTTTTGTTTGGGAAGGTCGTGCGGTTCATTCCACCTTCACGATCTTTACAACTGTCCTATCTGCGTTTCTTGCGAAGTACGTGCCGGTGGGTAAGTTGGAGAGGTAAACCTTGTCGTCTTCTATGGCGTTTTCGATGACCCTGCCCGAAGCGTCCACAAGCTCGGTTGCTCCCGCTATGTTCACGTAAGGGCCGGAAGATATTAGGCTTGGGGTGTTGCCTCTCGGCTCCGCATCGCTGGTGGGCTGCTCAGCAATAGCGGTTGCCGTATCCGGCAGAAAGATGAGGGCCTGGAGATAGGCCTTCTGGCAATTAGCTCCATAACCTATAAGAAGGGGGGCCATTTTTAGAGTTACAGAGTGATTACCGGAAGAGAGTAAATAGGAATAAGAAATAAGTCCGGAATGAGTTTGGCCTAATCCCCCTTCTCTTGTGCAAGGGTGCAAATCATCTCCGTTTAAGTTCAACCACAGCCTAGCGAGTTGGAATATTTCCCCGGCCGTAAACTGCACGTAGCACGAGGTATCTACGGAGAACGATAACTCGACCACCGTGACCGTATCAATTTTATCAGAAGGGAGCGTAATCGTCCCTTCCTGATACGCCTCGACTAGCACGGGTGCGGCGGAAAGGGCCGCAGGGATTAGAAGAGTGAGGATTAGAAGATTAGAAGATTGAAAGATTGGAAGAGTGAAGATACGTTTCATGTTGCCTCCTTTATACCTTAATTATAGGCCGATTCTGAACCGGTCAAGTTTTTATACCCCACAAATCCGCTGGAAGCAAAGTTACTCCGCAAGCGTCGTCATTTCATGTTGCGGGGACCCCGATCAAGGCCATTTGACACGGCTACCTTTTATACCCCACAAATCCACTTCGTGTCTTTGCGGGGACCCCATCAGGGATATTTGACATGGCTACCTCCCTGAGTAGTCTCACGCGCTAACCCTAAACCAGAGGAGGCAGCCGTGCGCACAAAAAAACGTGCGAAGCAAGTACTTCACGAAGCCCTTCAGCAACTTGATGGATGGCCTCATCCCCGCACGAACGCTCAGCGGGCGTGTGGGGTAAAAAAAAGTGGCTTGCATTAAGGTGATTATCGCCTATTATCTCGTATTAAAGAAAGTGAATACATGATGAAGGAACTTTCGGGTATCATTTTCGGGGTCCGGGGGGATTTGCGGTGCAAATCACCGGGGTGGGTATGAAGGTCCGGTTCCTTATAAACCCCTCTGCAGGCAAGGGCAAGACACGCAAGCGCTGGCCCAAATTTTTTGCCGGCAAAAAGCTTAACTACAGGGTCTGCGAGGAGCCGGGGATGATCGAGCATGCCACCAGGGATGCGGTGAAGGAGGGTGTTGATAGACTTATTCTGGTTGGTGGAGACGGTTCGTTGAACACCGCTTTGAACGCGCTTTCAGGAGCCGACATCGAACTAGGGACGATTCCCACAGGGTCGGGCAACGACTTTGCTCGCACCGCGGGCGTGAAGTTCTTTGAGCCTGAACGCTACCTTGAACCCTGCAATCTGCGCCGCATCGATCTGGGCAAGGTGAATGATCGGCTCTTCATAAACATCTTCGGCTCAGGCTTCGATGCCGATACCGCACGCAGAATGCAACTTTCTGGTATTAAGGGCGATCTTGGCTACCTGGTGGCGGTGCTGCGAACCCTGGGGACCTTTCGTTCCCCAACCGTCACCGTCCAGACCGACCGTGAACGGCTTGAACTTGAAACTATGAGCATCTCGGTGGGCAACGGCCGATACCACGGCGGGATGTTCATGCTAACACCCGACGCCGATCTCGAAGACGGTGAGCTTGACCTGTGTCTCGTGCGCAAGATCTCCAAACTGCGTTTCATCAGCCTTATACCCTCGAGCTTCAAGGGCAAACACGTTGAGGTCACGGACGTGGTCTCGATGCACCGCTTCCGCCGCATGAAGCTTGCCTTCTCCGGCCCGGTCTACTATCACGTGGACGGCGAGGTCTCGAGTGAGCCATTCAAAGAGCTCCAAATATCTGTCTTGCCCAGGGCGCTTACCTTCGTTGTGCCATGAGGGGTCTTGCGCTCCTTGCTGTTCTTTTTGCGGGTTTCTTGCTCACTCTGGCTGCCGAAGAGACTACATCAACTCCTCCAGAGTCCAATGCGCAGGATTCCTTAAAGACCCCGGCCGATACCGCGATCACCTCGCCGAAAGGCGAAATGGAGCGCAAAAACCAAGTAAGGACTGCGATGTTGCTTTCGGCCTTCATCCCGGGCGCAGGGCAGTTATACAACGAAAGCTACGCAAAAGGCGGGCTGATCGCGGCTGCCGAGATCGCACTCGCCTGTTTCACCGTCCGCGAACAGCTTCTCATGGCGAGCGTAGAGGAGATGTGGGCTGACGACGTGCCTCGCTCCGTCAAAGGCCCGAGGATAGATTCTCTTCGCAGCCTTCATCGAGACCGGCGCAACGTTTTTGCGTTCTTTACCGGCGCGGTGATCGCCTATGCAGTCTCAGACGCCTACGTGGATGCCCACATGTTTCGCTTCCGCGAGCAGCAGCGGCTCTCACTTGTTCCCGCAGAGCAGGGCATCGGCCTGGCTCTCCGTTACCGATTCTAACCCTTTATCGGCAAATCAAGATAAGACACTCTTGTCTGTTCTATAAATATCGGTAACTTGTAGAACGGACACTCCTGGCTATAAATATCTAAAAGCCGCAGGCTGGAGAGCCTGCGCTACATTGCTTTGAAGATTTTTTCTGGGGGTGTTGTTATCTCGCTGCCCGCTCCCTGCCCGCGCGGATCTGCGAGGTGGTGGCAAGACGACTGTAATCCGTATAAAGCCAGCGCCCTTCAAGGCCTGAGGATTTGATCTCGTATACCCCGATCCCCACGCCCATCGCGTTCGAGTAGCCGGTTACGAACACCTCGTCCACGGCAAAACCGGTGCCGCAGTACTGCGAGCTGTCAGATGCCCTGCACCTCACGGTGTAGGTGGCGCCGGTGCGTTCGAGCATCATCTCGCCCTTGTAGGACATCTGGTTGGGGTGGGAGCCTTCCACCGTGTAGGTTCCGGTCAGGGGATAGGTGGAGGCCCTGATCCTCTCCGCGTTCGCGGTCTTCTCGCAGCCCAGCTTGTCGCCGTCCATCCGGGCCGCAAGCCCGCTGAGGCCGTCTGCCTCTTTCTTGTACGCCATCACCCGGGTATGTTTGTGTCCTTGCACGGCGCACACCGCTCCCAGCACGTCGCCAACCGCCAGTCCGTTGCCGTAGTAGACACTGCTGTCTGCAAGCTGCCAGCACAGGTTGTATCCGTCGCCTGCCCGGCGGATGGTCAGGGTGCCGGTATAGCCAGGGCCGTGGATCGCGTAGACGCCGGAGAAGTCCACCGAATCCGCGCGGCGCGAGAAATGCAGGCTTTCTTTGCTCGGCACCATGCCCTTAAAGCTCCAGTTGTTTAACGAGAGCCACCACACGATGCCGAGCGCCGCCATCCCGATGAACAGCGCCGCAATACCCCAACGCTTGCGCACTAACCGCCTCCTTTGGCTTGGGATAAAAGAATATTGACGATGAGGGCTATGTCAACCCGTAACACATCCCGTACCCTTCAGGGCATTCTCATTACTGTTTGGAGCTTACGCTCCAGAAATCTAAGGACATAACACGCCCCATGTAGTGCGAGGCTTCCGCCTCGCTAATGGGTCAAGCTACGATGTCAAGGGCAGGGTTGAGGAGGCGGGGTCTTAGCTCTGCTAAATTTGCTTAGGGATTCCCACCTCTTGCAAAAGATCTCTTTCTTAATGCCGAGAGTTCCCCCTTTTGCTATTGCATTTCGGAAAGGCTTGTCGTCGGCGATGAAGCGTTCGATTACTTCCGTATCCCTTAAGTATCTCCCTAGGCGTTGGAGGCTTTCTTTGCTTTCTAATCTCGCCGCTGTTATCCAGACTCTCTTAAATATCTTCTGACAAATTTCAAGAGAATCGAACAGCTGGAATTCCGGTATAAATTCAATTACACTTTCTGAAAGGAAATGTAGCCAATCTCTCCATCCTTTATCTAAGTGAATGTCATAAATAAAGAGCAACTTACCGATTAGATGCTCTTGGGCTGACTTATCCTTACCGGTGTCCTTTAAGGCTTTTAGCATCCGGTACAACGAGGTAAAACATTGAATGGATAGCCGAATTCTTGTTTCTCGGTCGCACAACTTAGCAATGTTAACGATAGTGTTGCGGGCGGCATCTTCAGTGGGGAAATAATTAACAATTCTCTCCTTATTATATTCTATTGCTTCGGCACCGACTCTGCCGAGATTTTCTATTATAATCCTTGGGGCGCGGGGATTATCGATGAATTCTATACAGGTATCTCGAAGTCTTCCCTGTATCTCTGCATGGGTTCTCTTTTCAAGGCGTTCCTTCATCTAGACCTCCAAAGCTTCTTTCTATTTCTAGCAATAAGTCTGCCAAGGCAGTCTCAGCTTGTTCGAAAACCTCGAATTCCCTGTACGACAAGGCCCTTATAGCGATACCGTCTAGGGAGGCGACCATATCTCTTGCTTCCTCTTCGTTATGTCTGGCGATTGCTTCCAAGCATCTCCTGTGGAAAACAGGGATGAGGTTGGTGACGCTAGAGCTTCTAATAATGTAGCGAAAATACCAAATTAGTGAAATGATAAAGAAGGTGCCTACAACCAATGATAGAAGAGCCCATTTAGCCGTGGGATTTCCTAAACCCCAGAGGGGTATAGTTATTGCGACAGCAAACCCAGCGATGTATATGATAATCCTTGAGTTGAAGACGAATCGCAAGGGACGAGAAATGTAACGAGTCAGTTGCTGGACAACAATTGGTGTGATAGAAAAGACTATGGCAAATACCGCTCCCAGTACCTGTGCTGTAGCGCTGAGGAGATATTTGAGCTTATCAGGGTTTGAATCCTCTGCCCCAAGTAACTTGAGTAATGCAACAAGGACATTGCGGACAGATGGTATTGCTAGGGCTAGTATTATCAAGGTAACCAAAACAGCTATAACCCCCACCTTGATCCAATCCCCCCTATTGTACCTTCTCCCGTTGCTCATGAGGGATGATAGGCTGGGGGAGTGTAAATGTCAAGTGAATTCACCCCACGAATCTGCTTCGCAAAGTTACTCCGCAAGCGTCGTCATTTCATGTCGCGGGGACCCCAAGATAATGCTCCTTTTTGGCTTCGCCAAAAAGACCGCTCTCCCTTAGGGAGAGGGATTGTAGCGCGGGCTCTTAGCCCGCCCCCCAAATACCCCCAATTACCCCGATTTTGACCAGCTTTTGACCACCTTCTGACTAGCTTTTGACCAGCTTTTGTCCACCTTTTGACCAGCTTTTTTTACCCCACGAATCTGCTTCACCCGACCGGGGTGCAGGCGCGTGGGGTGACAATAAAAAGCGGCGGACGGGACTTGAACCCGCAACCAACGGCTTGGAAGGCCGTTACTCTACCATTGAGTTACCACCGCCTGGGTAAAGTATAGCAAGCACCCCACAGATGTCAAGATTGCCTCAACCGATTGACAAGCTCTCCTTTGGTGTATAATTGACGACCGGATAAGGAGATGGATGAACTCAACCTCTAAGACCCTCGCTGATCGCCCCAGGGGCGGACGCCGCAACCTTATTCTTCTGGGGTTTGTGAGCTTCTTCAACGATCTCGCAAGCCAGATGATCTATCCACTTATCCCCGGTTTTCTTGCAAGCCTTGGGGCAAACAACACACTTATCGGGATAATCGAGGGGATCGCCGAGTCCACCGCATCGCTCACCAAGGCGTTCTTCGGCTGGCTTTCGGACCGTCTGCGGCGGCGCAAGCTTTTTGTATTCCTGGGATACACCCTATCTGCTATTACCAAACCGTTCCTTGCCGTTGCAGGTCACTGGGGGGTGGTGCTTGGTGTCAAGTTTGCAGAGCGCACGGGCAAGGGCATCCGTACGCCGGCTCGCGATACGCTCATCTCCCAATCGGTATCCAAAAAGCGCCGTGGCCTTGGTTTCGGGTTCCAGCGGGCCATGGATCGCCTGGGTGCCGCTGGGGGACCTCTGCTGGCGATGCTTGTCCTTTACCTAGCTAAGAACAACGTGCGAATGGTCTTTTTGCTCTCCGTTATCCCGGCGGCTGTAGCAGTTTGCCTCATCTTCTTCGTACGTGAGATCAAGGCCCTCAAGACCGCTGCCGCCGAGCTAAGGAAACAAGGTGCCTTAAGCAGCCGGTTCAAGTGGTTTGCAGCGGTAATCGTGATCTTTACTTTAGGCAACTCCTCAAACGCGTTCCTGTTCCTGCGGGCGCGTGAGGTGGGTATTGACCAGTACTGGATGCCTCTGTTGTGGTCTATCTACGCCATCGTGGGCTCGCTCGCAAGCCCTTTGTTCGGTTCACTCTCCGACCGCATTAACCGCCGCTGGATCATCTTTGCATCCTTCTTCGTTTATGCTGGCATCTACTTCATGTTCGGCAGGTTTTCATCACCCCTGGCTATCTGGCTTCTTTTCGCGGGATACGGCATCTACTACGGGCTTTCGAGCGGCATCTTCCGTGCGTTCATTGCCGACCTTGTCCCAGCCGAGCGCCGCGCCACCGCCTACGGGGTGTTCGAGACCCTTATCGGTTTGATGCTCTTCCCAGCGAGTTTGATCTTCGGTCTATTGTGGGATAAATTCTCAGCCCAGGTGGCGTTTTCGGTTGGTGCGGGTCTGGCTTTGATGGCAGCTGCCCTATTCCTTCCCACACAGATTGCCCGCAGAAAAGTTAGCTAAAGATGACTTGCCGGGTATGTTTCATTTCTTTTGACAAATACGGTATTGCAAGTTAGAATGGCCAATAGATGGGCGAAATTTTTCTGCTGAAGAGTTTTCCACAGGACTTGACAAGGCTCTTATTCACATTAAAGTTATTGTATAGGTGAATTAAAAAGGAGGTAGTTGTGTTCATCTTTGTGGTTTTGACCCTTTTTTCCGACTGGAAGTGGGTTGATGCTACCCAGGAAGAGATAAGTATGGGATTGGAGTTCACATCCTCCAAAGTGGTTTTCCTGGATATGGACGGCGACGAAGACGAGGACATGTTAAGGCCCGGCAGCGATGGTGTAAAAGCATTTGAGAATACAACTGACGAGCCGGACAAGCCCTTGTGGACACGCAACAATCATCTTGCCCAGGGGATAGACTGGGTGCCTAGCTCGGGAGGAGAACACTCTCTTGGAGCAGGTGACCTTGACGGCAGTGGAAGCGAGGAGATAGTAATAGTTGATGGCTCCAGCATCTTTGCATACGTCAACATCGATACCGCCTGGGTTAAGGATACCACCTTCTTTGATGATTTGCATGAAGATTCAATCCCCTGGCATCCAGATTTCGCCGACGTTGACGGAGACAGTGACATGGATATGCTGGGTGGATGGGAAGATGAAGAACATCATTACCTGCTGGCTATGTGGTGGAATACCGGCACCCCTCAGGAACCCCAGTGGGAGTATGATTCAACCTACTTCAAAATCGGCAATTACCTGGACCCTGTAGATATGATGCAATACGCCTGCTGGATCGACTGGAATAACGATGACGTAATGGACGTTGTCTTTGTCCGGTGGTATTACGACCACGACTGCAACGACGTGGATGTACTAATCAACCGAGGATCGGGAACGGCTCCGGAATGGGATGAGGAAACTGCACATTCGATAACCCTGTTGGATGACATCGCGGTTCTCGATTGGAACTCCGATGACATTCAGGATATTGTGCTGGTGGATTACTATATGCATCCGGAGGGTTATCTTTACGTTCCTGGTGAATTTTCTGGTGATAGCGTCTTGCACGATTGCGATCATCCGTTCTTGTGGGGTGGGATACACACTGTCTACCCGGCAGCCGCTGATGTTAATGCTGACAATATCCCCGAACTCGCGCTTATTAACATGGAATATCATTGGGATTTTGAATTTCCCATGCCCAAGGAGTATTACATTCCCCACATGAAACGTTATTCCTTCTCTACGGGGGAATACAACCTTTGGCAGCGTGAATCCGAAACCATCTTCTGGTCTCTGGAACCGCCAGATGATGATCCTTTACAGATAAACCCTGCCCACCTACAGTACGTTGATTTCGGCAATGACGGTCTCTTAGACTACGTTCTCAATCTCGACGGAGCCAACACCCTCTACCGCAATCAGGGGACAGCCGAGCAGCCTGTCTGTGTAAAGGACGAAGAAGCGCTACAAGACCTGCCTGAACTGTTCCCTTCATGCCTTCTGGACGTAGACAGTGACGGTGATATGGACGTCATCGGGGTATCGATAGAAGACTCACTCCTCACCGCTTACATCAACACTCGCTCCGATGCTAATCCCAATTATATGCAATACGAAGCTTTGGTGAGTGGCCTGGAAGGAATACGACCAACCTACTTCGCCGCAGGCGACATCACAGATAACGACCTGAACCTGGCCGATCTGGCAGTAGGTATTAAAAATGGAAAGTTAACTGCGTTCTTCAACAGCGGACAGAATAATCCTCGCTGGCAGCGTCACGACGAGGTGTTCAAGAGCCTTGGGATCAGCGGCAACCCTTGTCTCTGCGATGGGGATGGAGACGGCGACCTGGATCTTTACCTTGTGACCGGCGGTCGCCTGCGCTACTATCGCAACGAATCAACAGGCGGGATCGCCGAGTCGCTTGACAGACCACCCTCCGTCACCACATCCCTTATCGGCCATGAGGTTGAAGTCAGACTGACTGTTGGAACGGATTCAGACAAAGCAGCGCTTCTCCTCTACAACGTTGCCGGCCAGCGCATCGCGGAGTACTCTCGAAGGATCGAGGATGGAGAAGCAAGCTTTCGGATCGTGCAGCAGCCGGGTGTCTACTTCTACCGATTAGACGTGGAGAATCAAGAATTCAGAGGGAAGATAGTCATCTACTAGGTTCTGGAATTAACTGAAGGAATAAGGAAGGGCGGGGCTGTCCTGCGTTAGTTTATCTCACCGGATGAGAACTACTCGATGCGTCTGTGAGACGGGATTTGAGATCCTCAGGAAGTAGACCCCGCCTGACAAATGCCCAAGATCCAGGGAACCGCTTTCCTTGATACCTGACCAAGTTTCAATCTGGCGTCCCGCTACATCGTAAATAGCAATATCGACGCGCTGGTTAGCATCACAAGAGTACTCCAGCAAGCCACTACAGATGGTTGAGCAGACAAAACCTGAACCATCATCCGGGTTCTTCTCGGCTATGCCGGATACCTCAATCTCGCAGAGCAGATTGCCGTGTGGATCGAAGATAACCTCATCAGGTGCACCGCCTATTGTAACCTCAAAACTTTGATCTTCGAGGCTGTCAATGAACGAAACGAAGCTGGTATCTGCACCTTCAATGAGACCGAACTCAACCGGCATTTGAAATATTGGAACATCAGGCGGCCAGCTCTGGGTCTGACGCAATCTCATGATTACCCGTACAGAATCGCCTGTCGGCTCAACACCCCAGCTGATTAGATATTCAGGATGGCCAGGAGCCCTGAGCCACTGGTTAAAGAACCAGGAGTAGTCTTGCCCTGTGACTTCGTCCACCACCGCCTCGAAGTCCTCGCTCAATGCGGTGGAATCCTGATAACGCTCGACGTAGGTTCGAAGGATGCTAAAGAACTCGTCATCTTCTACAATCCGCCGCAACATGTGCAGGACGGCGGCAGGCTTCTCGTATGTAAGAGGAGAGTAGATCTCCGACCAGGGTGGATCAAGTATGGGATCGTCATGTGCAGAAAAGCGCCCCAGGTAGTAGCCCGCTATCTGGTTCTCATAGTACTCTTGATACGCCTGGGCCCCGTCGCGGTGCTCAATCCACAGAGCCTCGCAGTAGGTGGCAAAACCCTCATTCAGCCACATGTGCTTGAGCTTGCGGCAGGTTGTGGCATTGCCCCACCAGGAGTGAGAAAGCTCATGGGCAACGATAACGTCCCAGTCACCCCAGTCGATGCCGGTGTTGATGTGGGTGCAGGTCTGGTTCTCCATAGCACCCCGTACAGGGAAATGAACGTGGGCATACTTCTCGTCAAGGAAAGGATAAGAATAGAAGAGCTCGGAGAAGTACTCCACTATCTCATTCACCCGCATAAGCTTAGGGGTAACCTGGGCGGAGTCCTTGGCAAGCACCCAGTGGTAGATGGGTAGCGGTGTGCCGTCGATCGAGGCGGTATCTGTGGTTAGTGCGTAGTTCTTCGATGCGGCAAAGGCGATAAGATAGGTGGCTATCGGGTGATTCTCCTGCCAATTAAAGACCCACTGAGCACCGGTCCTTTCTGCTGAGATCAACATTCCGTTTGATATAACCTCGTAGCCTTCGGGAACGGTTACCGACATCTCCATCGTCGCTTTATCAGCCGGATTATCCTGGCATGGGAACCAGTATTTGGCAGCCCAGGGGGCGTTGCAGGTATAGGTTACTGCATCATCGGATTGGCTGGAGTCTATATAAAGCCCTTTCCCGAATCCACTGGAAGCACGCGTGGGTTGACCGTGATAGGCTATGGTCAGGGTAATCTCTTCCCCTAGAGAAGCAGTGCGATCCAAGGAAACGATGAGGGATGAATCCACTCGACTGTAGGAGCGCGGAGTAGCATCCTCATCTATCCCGGCGATCTCCATCCCCACGAAGTGAAGTATCAAGGAGTCTCCTGGCTCAAGCATCTTGAGTGTAATCTCAGTCTGGGCGGAAAGTGTCTCGGCAGGTATGTCCACGTCAAGGCTGAGCTTGTAGTGCAGCACGTCGCAGGTAAGGGTCGTATCTTCAATAATCAGATTGTCAAAATCCATAACCGGATGGTGCTCCAACCCGCTTCGCTCTTTGGGCCACCAGGCAGTGAGGATAAGTAAAATGTTTACCAATGCTCTCATGGCTTACCTGATCTTGACAGTCTTTACCGACGTATAAGAACCGCTGGCCTGCTCCAGGCGAACGAAGTAAACACCGGCGGCAAGTTCATGCAACGGATATACTCGATAGAACTCCCTGGTCTTTCCCTGGTAGAAAACCTTGACGCGTCTGCCCGAAGCGTCGTAAAGTGAGAGGGTTATGGGCTCGGACCCCGGATTGCTGAAGCGAACGTGCAGAAGATCGGTGAAGAGTGCGTCGGCGGCGAGATTCGCACCGATGGCCGCAACCGGCTGCTCTGCTATACCCGGCTGGGGAACGTCATCTATATCATCGTGGTAGACTAACTCGCATAGAATTTTGTTGGCAGGGTCGAACAGGAACGAATCCGGCTCGTAGTCAACCTCAACCGAAAATCTTTGATAGCCGATGCTGTCAATAAACGAGATAATCTCTTCTGCACCATCGTGGTAGATACCGATCTCGGCAGGCATCCGGAAAGGATAATAGTGTTGACTCTGATTCTGCATCTGAGATACCGCAAACTCTACCTCGTAGGCCGCGCTGGATTGGTAGGAGGGTGGATGTACCCTCCAACCTGTCTCGTAGTGAGGATGGCCTGGCCCGTATATCCAGGCGTCAAAGAACCAGTCAAGATCCTGATCTGCCACCTCTTCCATTACATCCTGGAAATCGTCGGTGATAACAGCCTCGTTTGCGTTGCGCCAGCCATACTCTTTCAGCCCGGCGAAGAACGCCGAATCCCCTAAAACCTGCCTCAGCATGTGCATAACGCTTCCCCCCTTCTCATAGGTAGTAACACCAAAGAGATCGCTCCACGGTGGATCGTAGAGAGGATGGCGCTGACCGTATTCAAGATAGAGATCCATTATCCAACGAGCGTAGGCGTCGTATCCCTCCTGACCGTATTTTTCCTCCCACACCAGCACCGCACAGTACGTGGCAAATCACACTTTGAGC
>SOJW01000004.1 GCA_004375895.1 Candidatus Stahliibacteriota bacterium | reverse complement strand
CTTGCAGGGCAGGCGGTCCAGGTTCTGCGAAATGCCCAGGAATACATGGACCTTCGAGCCTCCAAGCGGGCGATCGAGGCGGCGCAGGAACTCAGATACCGGATCGTCGGCCGTGATCCAAGGCTAATGGAGGCGATTGATCTTGCAAAGCGCGTGGCGTCCTCGAACACAACGGTCATCATAACAGGCGAGAGCGGAACGGGCAAGGAGCTCCTGGCACGCTACATACATCTGGAGAGCCCGCGTCAGGAGGGGCCTTTCTTGATAGTTAGCTGCGCGGCCATCCCCACCACCCTGATCGAGAGTGAGCTCTTCGGTTATGAAAAGGGTGCCTTTACCGGGGCTACCACGCGTAAGGAGGGTAAGTTCGAGCAGGCACACAAAGGGACCCTCTTCCTTGACGAGATCGGCGATCTGGGGCTTGAGACCCAGGTCAAGATGTTGCGCTTCATCGAGAACAAGGAGTTCGAGCGACTGGGAGGCAAAGAGCGACTGAGTGTGGATGTACGCGTTATCACCGCAAGCAATCAGGATTTACCTGTACTTATCCGCGAAAAGAAATTTCGTGAAGACCTATACTACCGGATAAACGTTTTCCCGATTGAACTTGCACCGTTGCGTGATCGAAAGGATGACATCCCTCTTCTGGTAGAGCACTTCATAAAACTCTTCAACATGGAAACCACCAAGGGGATTGATGGGGTTGAGGCTGCCGCTCTGGCCAAGCTTAGAGCTTACGAGTGGCCAGGGAACATACGCGAGCTGCGCAACGTGGTTGAACGAGCGTTTGTGCTCTCCCACGGTTTCTCGATTCGAGCTCAGGATATCGTTATAGGCAAGGGTCCGCACGAGGAGCGTGCAGATATCTTTGCCGAAGATAAGCCCTGGCTTGAGGCGGTGCAGGAGTTCAAAAGCCAGTATCTGTATCACACCCTTAAGAAGACAAGGGGCAACCATAAAAAGGCCGCCCAGATGCTGGGAATTCAACCCAGTTACCTGTCGCGACTCAAGAAGGAACTGGGTCTTGAGAAGGAGGAGTTTTGAGCGAAGGCAGGCGCCTTCTATCCGTATTTGTAGCGCCCAACGAACTGTTCACAGATCTAGATGAGCGACCCCGCTGGCTTGTGCCGTTCATTATCTTGATACTTGCGGCTGCCGTAGCCAGTGTTTTGCCCCGTCTTTTGCTCCCGACGGAGGTATGGCTGGATGCCATGCGTCAGCAACTGCCCGGAGGCGTTGAGATGAGCCAGGAGCAGATAGCGGTAGTTACGACAACTATGCGCTCGCCCGTGAGCGTTGCATTAAATGCTCTTGGAGGAATCCTTATAAGCGGTGGCGGAGCCATCCTAGCCACACTTTTCTTCTGGGCGCTTTTTTCCATCTTGGGTGGGAAAATCAGTTTCACGAGGTCCTTTGCGGTGGTTTCTTACAGTAGTTTGATAAATGTCCTGGGGATGGTTCTGATCGTTACCCTTACATTGATACTGCAACGGCTTGACATTCAAACCTCGTTCGCTCTTCTACCCGTCCTTAAACCGAACACTTATCTTTATCGTCTTGCCGCCCAGATTGACTTCTTTACCGTGTGGCGGTTAATCATTATGGGGCTGGGCTTTTCAGTTGTTGCCAATGTTCCTAAGGTTAAGAGTTATCTTTCGGTGATCATTCCCTGGATACTTTTATCTCTTGCAATGGCGGCTCTGCGTTTCGGCTTTTCCAGGTGATCGAATCTGACGTTTTGATAGTGGGTGCCGGGCCTGCCGGATCACAGGCGGCTTATCAGCTATCAGAGGCCGGGTTAAGGGTGGTGGTTCTGGAAAAGACCTCACTTGACCGCGAGAAGCCCTGCGGCGGCGCTATTCAGACCGGCGAGCTTTTGGAGTTCGGAGCCCCACCAGAGAAAATTATCGAACGCAGGATTTCTCAGGCGCGAATCTTTGGACCCGATGGTTCGGCGCTTACCATATCGACTGAGCATGAAAACCAATCGGGGATCACCGTAAAACGTTCAGTCTACGACCGCTGGCTACAGAAGCGGGCGGCAAAGGCTCAGTTCATCGAACACGCCCAGATTACAGCCCTCCTCAGATTGAGTAACCGCTGGCAGGTTATGGCTAACACCCCGCAAGAACAGATCAGCATCGAAGCACCTCTCATCATCCACGCAGCCGGCGGCAACGCCTCAATGCTTGAACGTAACCTGGGACTTGAACCATTTTCCTACCAGGGCATGGGGATCACCGCCCAGGTCTGGCTGCAATCAGATCAACCGGTACTCGACCGTGCGTTTGGTGAAGCAATCGAGTTCCACTTCCTGCCTTCCCGTATCCCTGAGGGCTACTTCTGGCTCTTCCCAAAGAAAGATATCCTCCTCGCCGGAGTTGGTACTAGCATGGACGTGATACGCGCGCGGCGGGTATCCCTGCTTAAAGAACTGAATGAGTTTATATCCGGTCAGCTGCCTCGTTTAGGCATTCCTCGGGATTTGCCGCGCGTCCGTCAGGACGGGGGCAAGGTGCCGATGAGGCTGCGCAAACCGATCTACGGCGATGGATTGATGGCCATCGGCGATGCCGCTGGCGTTGGCTCAATCATCCACGGCGGAGGCATCTATCAGGCACGCAAGTCCGCTCTATTCGCGGCCGACGCCGCTCTAGAGTATCTTGACGGCGATTCCAAAGCGCTCAAGCGATACCAGGACAGGGTGCATGAACACTTCACAGAGCACGAACGCCGCTGGGACAACCGTCTGAAACCCTTTCTTACTGACAATCATCTGGTTCGCTTGATTCTGGGAAAGGGGCGTGATGATTCCTCGATCCGTGAGGGGTTGGGAATCCTTCTCTCGTCAACAGAAGGTCATCGCCGAGCATACGAGCTTATAGAGAAAGCGTCCTTTGCCCTTATCGCGGACGAACTGGATGAGATCATACGTGATGAGCGCGAGCAGATCAATCGGGAACTAAAGACCCTTTTTACCGACGATACCCATCTGCATCGAATGGTGAACGAGGTCCTGCTGAGAGGGGGAAAGCGGCTTCGAGCGGTGCTCGTTCTCCTTGTAGGACAGGCGCTGGGGGCGGATGTAGAAGAGCTCCTTCCTGTGGCTTTGGCATACGAGGTTAGCCATACCGCATCGCTGGTGCACGATGACATCATAGACGGCGGGGAGTGGAGACGTGGGGCAGAGACCTTGCATCGAAAATACGGGGTGGGGCACGCGATTACTGCGGGCGACGCGCTCCTGATCAAAGGCTTCCAGATGCTTGCTTCCTATCAAGAGCGCGATGGGGTGGACAAGGAAACCCTGGTTCGCCTCATCAGTGTAGGTTGCCGTTCCGGCCTGGAGGCATCCGAAGGCGAGGTGCGCGACATCAACTTCTCGCCAGCCGAGATCGAGGATAAAACGGTCGACGACTACATTGAACTCATACGTCTCAAGACCGGCGCGCTTCTGGAGGCGGCGACCGAGGCGGGTGCGGTTTTAGCCAAGGCCCCCGATGATGCCACCACCGCCATGCGGGAGTTCGGCAGGGAGCTGGGCGTAGCCTTTCAGATATACGACGACGCCAAGGATCTTTTAGCCGCGTCCACCGTGAGCCTTAAGTCCCGGTTCACCGACATCAAGAAGGGCAAGCTTACGGCCCAGCTTATACACACCGTTCACGCGGCCACCGATGAGGACCGCAAAAAGCTTCTGCACCTTTTGTCTCTGGGAACCTCGGAGGGCGCGGAGGAGATTTTAGAGCTTTACCGCCGCTACGACGCTTTGAAATTCAACCAGAGGCTATCGCGCCAGCATCTCGATCTGGCAGCGAAGAAGCTTGAGCTATTGCCGAAATCAGTCTGGAGAGAAAAACTTGAAGGTATCCTGCGGGTTCTTGGCTACTGGACCCGTTTTGCACCCGAGGATGGAGGATAGATTGAATCAAAAAAGCCGTAGGGACACGGCATACCCTATGAGCGCAAAATACACTCAAGGGGTACGCTGTGCCGTGCCCCTACCCGGGTTTTTCGGAGTGCTGTTACCGCATGAGTAGAGAAAAAGTCATAATCAAACGGGTTGAGCGCTACGACACAACGGCCATTCAGGATTTTGTCTATAAAGCGATCAAGACCTTGGACATTGAACCCAAACCCCGCGCGTTCATCAAGCCCAATCTGGTTCAGGCCACGAGATACGCAGAGCACGCCTACACCCATCCGGAACTGCTCCGGGCGATATTCAGGGCACTGAGGGAATCTGGAGCCGCTGACCGCGTTCTTTTCGAGGACTGCGGGCTCATGGTGCCCATGCGCTACGCCTATCGCAAATCCGGTTACGCAAGACTCTGCCACGAGGAATGGATACGTTTTCTCAACCTTGCCGAGGCGGTGCACGACGGAACGATCAAGGTTCAATATGGCCAGATTCATGAGGAGCTGCCGATACCATTTATATTTGCTCAGGACGGCATCCGGGTATTCGTGCCCAAGCTCAAAATCCACGCCCAGACCGACATAAGCGGCGCTGTAAAGCTCCTCATCGGTTTAATCAAGCGATCTGTCAGGCTGCACGGACATCACTACGATCTGGATCGAAAGATCGTTGACGTGCTTGCCGCCTATCCACCCGATCTGGTTATAATAGACGGCATCACCCTGGGGCGCAACGGTGCAGGCTGTCCTGACCCTTATCCTCTGGGAATACTTATCGCTTCTCGCAACGCGGTGGCTGCGGACGCTTTAGCGACGCATCTGGTAGGGTTCGATCCAGCAAAGATCACTCATCTCAGATTAGCAGCAGAGCGCGGTCTGGGGCCGTGTGATTTGAAGGAAATCGAGATCATTTCAGAAGAGAAGATCGAACCATTGCCTTTAGGTGCCTTCAACGAGCCTGATATCAATAGCCTCAGCCCCTACATCCGCTACTTCGAGGGCCAGGTGCATGATGGAAAACGCTGCCTGGGCGGGTGCATCGGTTTCGTTGCCGAGGCGATTTACTCCATCAACCACTACCGTGCGTGGCGTAGCCAGGAGAAGGTGAATCCTTCGGCAAGGTTTCTCTTCCGGCTTCTGGACCAGGAGCCGCATCAGGAGCGCCCCAGACCCTTGGGTGTAGTCGTCGGTGACTACAAGGGTGATATCCCCGAGGAGTTACGCGCCAACCTTATATTCGTCGGCGACTGCGCCAGGGCAAATGGCCTGAAGCCACGCACACACCTTAAAGGCTGCCCGGTTTTTATGGCCCGTATCGGTTTTCAGTCAGCCCGGAACGCAAGGCTTTTGAACCCCTATTTAGATGTGATGGAAGGTCTTCCCTATCATCCGTGCCTTTATCGAAGAACAATTTATGCGCGGGTGGAACAGGGTTTTCCATCCTTTGACGAAAAAGAATTGAGGAGGATCGGATGATCGGTATTATTTTAGGATCAATAGGCGGGGTGCTGGTTGTGGTGCTTCTCGTTATCCTTGTGGTTCTTATCTCCCGTCAGCGAAAACAACAGGAGGAGCGGGAGCGCATCCGCAAAGAGGAAGCCGAGAAGATCAAAGAAAAGCTCATAAAGCTTGAAGCACTGGCATCCAACCCTGCCGAGATGAAGACACTGGCTGAGATCAACAAGCGCCTTGAGGCGACCACCAACCTGTTCGGGGCCATCCGCAAGGACCTGGGCGCGATGCAGGAGGCGGCCAAGGGGATGCAGGACGTAGGCAAATCCATCTCCACATTCCAGGAACTTCTACTTTCCCCTAAGGTGCGCGGCGGGTTCGGTGAGGTTCTGTTAAACGAGCTCATCAAGGACGTGCTTCCTGCGGCCAACTACGCGTTCCAGTATAGATTCAAGGACGGTACAATCGTGGACGCGGTCATCAAGACCAAAGACCGCATCATACCCATCGACTCAAAGTTCCCCTTGGAGGAGTTCCAGCGCATGGTAGCCGATGAGGTCGATGAAGAACACTTCAAGTCGCGCTTCAAGCAGATCATGCGTCCCCGGGTGAACGAGGTGAAGCAGTACATTAAGCCTGACGAGGGCACGGTCAACTTCGCTTTAATGTACATCCCTTCGGAGAAGTTATACTCACGGCTCTCCGGGATCGATGAGCTGATGGTAGCATTCCGCAGGATTCGGGTCTTCCCGGTCTCCCCTTCTACTTTCTACCAGTTCCTTGAGACCATCCTTCTGGGACTGCGCGGCCTGGCCATTGAGAAGGAGGCGCAGCGCATACTTGATACCCTCAACCGTCTGGCCAAGGAGTTCGACACCGCGCGTGAAGAGTGGGAGGTGGTGGGCAAACATATAACCAACGCTCGCAACAAGTATGATGAGGTTGCCAAACGCCTCGAACAGATCGGCACTGATATCAAGGCCCTGGAGGTAAAGGGTGAGGAGCGGCAGAAGGAAATCCCGCTGTGAGGGGAGTAGGAGATTGAAGATTCAAGATTGGAAGATTCAAAGATTAACGGATTGAAGAGTGAAGATTAAGAGGTTTGAGGATCTGGAAGTCTGGCAGTTGGCAAGAAAACTCGTCAACCAGATTTATGAGAATCCAAGAAAACCAAATTATCGAAGGACTTTGGATTGAGAAATCAAATTCAAAGAAGCGCGGTTTCAATAATGTCGAACATAGCTGAGGGATTTGAAAGGAAATCTAAGAAGGAATTTATTCATTTTCTCTGTATTGCTAAAGCATCAAGTGGTGAATTGAGAAGTCAATTGTACGTTACTCTGGATTTAGAATATTTGGATAAGAAGACGTTCGATGCCGCCTACAGCCTATGTGAGAAGATTTCAAGATCTATTGCCGGTTTCATCAAGTACCTTAAATCTTCCAATCTGCAACCTTGAAATCTTTTAATCTTGTAATCTGTAATCTTCTAATCTGTGGATGCAAGGAGGTACTGTTATGAAACTTCTTGAGATGAACACCCACGAGTTTGCAAAGCTCGAGCCGAAACTCTGCTTCTGGCCTGTGGGTACGGTCGAGGCGCATGATGAGGGGCCTCTGGGCACCGATGTTATAGCACCTGAAAAACTCACCACTGATCTGGCAGAGGAGCTGGCCCTTGTTTATATGGCGAATCCTGAGATAGTTCCCCAGACCTGGGATGGCTCCAGGGCGTTCCTGCACCGCTCCGGAGTCAAGGTTTATCCCTCTCCCCGTTCCGCAATCCGATACTCCGAGGAACAGGCCAAGCCCTTCACCCCTGAGAAGGCAGCGGCATACTACGAGGAACTCAAGAAGAGGATTTCTGAAGTCATCAAAGATATACTTTCCGGCTGGGAAGCCTTCAACCAACCGGGCAAGAAGGAGGCTTAAGTGGCAAAGCACAAGATTGCAGTGTTGCCCGGTGACGGCGTGGGCAAAGACGTCACCGAGGCTGCCATGATTGTTTTAGAAAAGATCAAGCTTGATGCCGAATATCTCTACGGCGACGTGGGCTGGGAGTTCTGGTGCAAGGATGGTGAACCTCTGCCTGTGCGCACTGTTGACCTCCTTCGCTCCACCGACTGCTGCCTTTTCGGCGCAATCACATCTAAGCCCAAGCAGGAAGCGGCAGCCGAGCTGTGCCCAGAACTTAAGGGCAAGGGCTTCGTCTATCGCTCGCCCATCGTCAGGCTGCGTCAGCTCTTTGACCTCTACACAAACCTGCGGCCCTGCAAGGCATATCCCGGTAACCCACTGGTCTATAAAGAAGGCATTGACCTGGTTATCTTCCGTGAGAACACCGAGGGGCTTTATGCCGGCATCGAGTGGCATCCGGTGCCTGACAACGTCCGCGCCGCCATCGATACCCATCCCAACGCCCGCAAGTTCGCCGATACCTCCAACGACGACATGGCCATCTCCGTGCGGCTCTTTACCCGCAAGGGATGTCAGCGTATAATTCGTGCCGCGTTCGAGTTCGCCAAGCGCTACAACAGACGTTCGGTCACGGTGATAGAAAAGCCCAACGTGATCCGCGAGACCTCAGGTCTCATGATCCGCGAGGCTCGCAAGATCGCTGCCGAGTATCCGGACATACCCCTGTGGGAGGCCAACGTGGACGCCATGGCCATGTGGCTTCTCAAGAATCCGCTGGACTACGACATCCTGGTTACTTCCAACATGTTCGGGGATATTATCTCTGACCTGTGCGGTCAGCTTGTGGGCGGTCTTGGTTTTGCCGCCTCTGCCAATATAGGCGACGATTATGCTCTGTTCGAGCCTACCCATGGGTCTGCGCCCAAGTACGCGGGACAGTACAAGGTGAACCCTACGGCGATGCTCATTACTACCCGCTTGATGCTTGACTGGCTTGGCGAGAACGAGAAGGCCGATAGGTTAGACGCCGCGATAGCCGCGGTGATCGCCGAGGGCAAGGTACGCACCTACGACATGGGCGGGGCAAATACGACCCTGGAGGTCGCCCAGGCGGTGGCGGAAAAACTTTAACCACAGATGAGAACTCCTGGGAGTCGTTCTCGCCATAGGCGTTCACGGATTTTCGCAGATTGAAAACGTAGGGGCCGGTTTTCAAACCGGCCCGGTTTATTATGGAGTGCGACAACCGTGTTGTCGCTTAGTTCATGCAACGAGACGCGGTCATTGCACTCCAAACGAGGCCCGCTTGTCTTTTCGGGCCGACTTACGCGAAGCGGTGCATAAGCGCCAAAGTCGGTCCCTACGTGGCTTTATTTAGAAGTTAGGCCAAGAATATTTCTTATCTGGCCGTAGATTTTCTTCATCAAAGGACGGGGAGCTTTCCCCAGCCTGTCTACTATTCTTTCTAACGACAAAGTGGTGATGAGGTTCGGTCTCGCAACAGATTCCTTAGTTAGACCGCACTTGATGCTATCTTTCGTTGTTATGTGTACATCGTAGTCGTCAATCCGGTCTATTCGGGAACTCAGAGGAACCACTACAAAAGCAGATTCTTCTGTATTAAATTCTATAGTTGAAACGACTAATACCGGTCTTTCTTTGACAGGAACAGTTTTGATATATCCCTCAGGGATGTCCCTGGTATAAGGCACCTTCGCTACAAGGACATCCCCAGGGGATACGTTCATAGGGGTCTGCGTTTTTTGTGGTCAATAATGTCTTCTTCTTCTAGCCAAGACTCATACGCTTTGCTGCTGATTGCGGCGATAAAAAAATCCTCGTCTATTGCTTCTTCATAGATAACATCCTGCGAGAGTGTGATGTTGAATTCGCAATACGTTTCTGCTGCTATGTATTGAAGTTCTGGCGTTTCTAACCCAGATTCTGGGATCGTTTTGCTGTTCACTAATTGAGTTACAGTCGTTCCCGAAGGAGGCATCACTTTTCCTTTCTTGTGATCTCAATTTTGCGTGAACCTACTAATTGATGGGAAACTAAGAACTCGATTGTATACACACCGGGTTTTGGGAAAACCATGCCATTTATAACAAAATTGAGTTCAATTGTGGCGAATTTATCTTGAAAAACAACCGGTTCTTGAATTTGAGCAAGCACGTTTCCCTCTGGATCCAAAAACTTAAGCATCCCTTTTGTCTCTCCTATGTAGTTCGTTAATGAGACATAAACGTGCATACGGGTGTGGCGAGTGGGGAAAGCAGACACTTTAATCGAGTTAAATAGCCCCATCAGAGAGAGTTTATTCGTTTCTGCTTCTCGGATTACTTGATCACAAACCACGATCGCCTGGCAAATCGGAGCGAGGCTAGACCCTTTTTTAGGCATCGTGAAAAAGTATAGGGATTCCGAGTTCACTGTCAAGCCCCACTTTCATGGCTCAAGAAGCATTCTTTCATGCATGGTTAAAATCTAGTCAAAACCGTGAAGAGTGCAATATAAACCTGACGATTTGTGTCCTATTGACTCCCGTCATTCCATCCGTAAACTGCACTCGTGAAGCCTTCATTACTTCTCATCGAGTGCCATCACGATCCTGAAGAAGAAAAAGATAAGCTGCAAGCCTACATAGACTGGCTTGCGCCTTTCTTTGAGATAACGCACGTCTACGTTGCCGACCTGACCTCGCCTGAGGTCAAAGAGGACGCGATAGTTGTTACCGGCTCCCGCTGGCAGATTGCGAGCGATCCTATCCCTGAGATAATGCCCAAGCTCTATCTAGAGACCACCAAGCCGCTTCTGGGCGTCTGCTGGGGGCACCAGACCCTGGCCCATGCCTGGGGTGCCAAGGTCATCCGCAAGAACCGCTTCATCGAGCGCGATGAGGTCATCCGGGTCATGAAGACCGAGGAGCTGCTTGAAAACATGGGGCTTTTCTTCACCGCCAACGAGTCGCACTACGAGCACGTGGTGAAGGATAAGAACCTTGCAAAACACTTCGAGGTTTTAGCCTACTCAGACAGCTGCAAGGTTGAGGTCATAAGGCATAAGGAGAGACCTCTTTGGGGGGTGCAGTTTCACCCGGAGCGCTCAGGTGCTGCAGGCCGTCGGCTTGCCGCCAACTTCGCGCGGATCGTGGCGAATCCCCCCGGTCTCTAAGGGACAAAGAAACCGCAGATTGAAACTCGTTTCACTCGTTTCCCTTCGGGACGCCGATTACACGGATTGAATTGAATCCTTTTAGTCCTGGATTAATCTGTGTCATCTGTGTACTCCTACGGAGAGAACGACTCCCAGGAGTTCTCATCTGCGGTTAAGAATCAATCTGTGGTTTGCCTTGACACGTCCCAAGGCGCTCATATACTCCCTCATGCGTAAGAAATCAATTCCGTTCGTACTTTTCGTACTTGCCCTCGGTTCACTTTCCTGCGGCGGCAAGCTGGGGATTAAGGATGCACGGATTGCGCCGTCCGAGGACTGGATGGGCATATATATAAATAATGCCAAGATAGGCTACGTTTACTCCAAGCAGGAGATCAGAGGGGATAGCTACCGGTTTACCCAGAAGTCGACGATGAGGTTTGAGCTTTTAGGCTCGGACGAGACGTTCGCCACCACACTGGAAGCCGTGACCGATAAGGATCTGAACCTTGAGGAGTTTACCTTTGACATCTCTTCGCGGCAGCACACGTTCTACGCGGAGGGTAAGCGCGAAGGCGAGGTGATAAAGGTGAAGATCGAGACCGCTGGACGTGTAGAGACCAAAGAGATTCAGGCAAAATACGCCCTTATCTCGCCTGCGCTTGCCTCCTGGGTTGCGGCACGCTCGCCAAAGCCCGGGGATAAGCTGACCGTTACCGTATTCGAACCTACCTTGCTTAAGACCCTGCCTGTCTCGATCAAGGTGATTGCACCAGAGACCCTTCTGCTCGATGGTGTCCGGGTTCCCACCTTGAAGATGGAGATGCGTATGATGGGGCTTTGCTCAGAGGTGTGGCTGGATTCTACAGGTGCGAGTGTGAAGGAGATCCAGCAGCCCGGGATCGTTATGGTGCGCGAATCGCGCGAGAAGGCGCTTGAGGCGGTCTCCGGCGCTGCAAAGCTTGATCTCTTAAGCTTCTTTGCGGTAAGGCCTGATTCGGCTATCGCGGGCCCGCGTGGTCTGAAGGAGCTTAAGCTACGAGTCAAGGGTCTAACCCGGCGCGAAGACCTTATAGTCTCTTCAACTACACAGAAGGCAAAATGGATTGAGGAGGGTGTGGAGCTTACCATAACCCGGCCTGATACTGTCAAGATTGGACGATCCAGCATACCCCAGAAGTCGCCTCGTGAGTTCCTTGGCTCCAGCTTCTACATACAAGCAGAGGACCCTCAGATCAAACGAACAGCCAGCCGGATCGTGGGAGATGAAACTGACGCGATGAGTGCTGCTGCAAAGCTAGTGAACTGGGTCTATCGCAATCTCAGAAAGCGCGCCACTGCATCGGTCCCCTCAGCAGTCGAAGTATTAGAAACTCGTGAAGGCGACTGCAACGAGCACGCCATACTTCTTGCCGCCCTGGGAAGAGCCGCAGGAATCCCGACAAAGATCAATGTAGGACTTGTCTATCTTGACGGAGCCTTCTACTACCACGCCTGGAACTCCTTCTGGATCGGCGAGACCTGGGTTCCTGCAGACGCCACCTACGGTCAGTTGCCTGCAGACCCCACCCATGTTCAGCTTCACGAGGGTGAACTGGACGAGCAGGCCCGGGTGCTCTCAGTGGTAGGCAAGATTCAAATAGACGTTATCTCTTACAGGTAGCCTTGGTTCTCATATTCTTTCTTCTGGCTCAACCTGCAGCTAAACCCATCGAAAAACCTCTAAGGCAGGAGGTTGTGAGGGAGGTGGTGGGGCGGGACTCAGTTGATCAAGACACGACCTATCAGGATACGCTGCCTGGCGGGATCTCTGTGGTTAAGTTCAAAGCTGATACGATTATCTTCTACACCGATACAAAGGATGTGCTTCTATTACATAACGGTGAGGTAAGCTACGGGGATTTGACCGTTTACTCCGACTCCATTCGTTTCTCAACCCAGAAGAGACTCCTTTCCGCATTCAAGGGAGCACGGCTAAAATCTTCAAGCGACAGCCTGATAGGCGAGCAGCTGGACTACGCGATCCAGACCCAGAAGGGTATGATGGAGAAAGGCCGCACGCAGATAGAGAAGGGCTACTTCTACGGTGAGGGCGTCTGGCTTGTCGAGGAGAACACCATCCACATCACCCGTGGCTACTACACAACCTGTGAGCGCTACCCGCCCCACTACGACTTCTATGGCAGCGAGCTTAAGGTGATTTTGAATGACATGGTTATCTCCCGACCTATCATTCTGCGTGTCCGGCGTATCCCGGTGCTGGCCGCACCATTCTGGTATCTACCCATCGGCAATAAGCGTAAATCAGGACTTATGCCCTTCAAGTTCGGTCACAGCGATGAGGAGGGCTGGTTTACCAAGATGATCCGCTACTACTGGGTAACCAACGACTACTCGGATGCCTTGTTTTCGCTTGATATCTTTACTCGCAAGGGATTCAGACCCGGCGTACTCTTTCAATGGCGCTACGGTCCAAGGGGCGCGGAGTACGCGGCTGGAAGGTTTAGCGCCAATTACATCAACGAAACAGACACCCGCAAGCAGCGCTGGACGCTTGCCTTAAACAACACAAGCTACATACCTGACGGTACGAGGATTACTGCTGACATAAACTTCCGCAGTGATCAGAGTTATATACTCGAATACATAGAGGACGAGGATAGTCTTACAAAGCTTTTGGATCAGACCACCCGCTCCGATGTTTCGGTATCAAGGCAGATTTTCGGTAGACTCACGTCCATTTCCGCCTCGCGCAGCGACGATCTGACAACCGGTTCCTACACGATGACCTTGCCTGTGTTCAACTTCTCATGGCCAACTGCAACGCTCTGGGATTTCTTTACCGTAAATTTTGGAAGCTTCGGCGTCAATAACCAATACCGTCATGACGTAACCCAGATTATAGACACCCTTGGAGATACGTTGGAGACCATCGAGGATTTTCGAACAACCAGGTTCTCACAACCGCTTACCCTGTCATGGAGCTATAATCTCCTTGGTGCCTACACCTTTGGCCAAACCTGGAACGCAGGGCAGAGCCTTACATGGACTCAGGACAGCCTTATCCGAGGAGCTGACTACTCGCTCTCCAACTCCATGGGGACGGAGCTTTCGCGTATCTTCGGGATATACACCCTGGGGATGAACGGCATGCTGCACTCGATAAGACCCACAATCACACACACGATCACCCCGGCAAAGGCCACGATTCATCCCTGGGTGGTGTACCCGCGTTTTGATACCACCCTTGCCGGGCATAGGGTCAATCTGAATATCGCCCAGTCCTTGCAGGCAAAGTTCCGTGCTCGTGCTGACACCACCAAGTTCAGGAAACAGGATCTCCTGACTCTCTCAACAGGCATCGGTTACAATCTTCTTACCGACAGCCTTACACCGGCCACGGCCACTATCTATTTGCCTTCAGGTTTACCTGTTCAGGTCAATGTTAACATGAGTTACAACATCTACACCGACAGCTTCTCCATCAGAACCAACGCCAGCGCCAGCCTTGATAAGCTGCTGTTCCCCTTATTCGGGTTGCGGGAAAGGGGAGTAGTAGAAGAAGATACCATAGCCTGGGACAGTCTGGGGATTGAACGTGGGGATACGGCAGCATTTGACAGCATTATGAGGCTGCAACCCCCTGATAGTATGGTCATAAGCGAGGATTCGTTGTATCGCCCTTATGAGGAGAAGGAGACGTTCCTGGCACGATTCTCGAAAAGCAGGCTTTCACTTGAGGACAACTGGACCCTGAACGGCGACCACATGTTATCTGCCAGGACCCAGCTGTTCTTACCGTTTGAGATTGAGTTGAATCTGAACGTGGCTACGAATCTTACCGAGCCAAAGGCCCGCTGGCAGGACTACATAGCGAGCTACAACATGTCTCTGGTCAAGGGGCTGCACTGCTGGGAGGCGGTGTTCGAGGTTACGCCAAGGGACGGCTTAAGTATGGCACCGGAGAACCTCGAGTGGAATTTTTACGTGCGCATCAAGGAACTGCCCGATATCCAGTTCGGCAAGGGCATGCTCAGGCAGCTGGGTGAGTAAGCGATCAGTTCGAGACTTGACAATAACGGCAAAACTTCCTATACTCTTCATAATAGCTTAAAGTCGCTTCTAGCGACAAGTTGAATGGGGTAAAACAACAAAAGGAAGGAACCATGAAGAAAGCTCTGTTTTGTCTCATAATCGTCTTACCGGCCATCGCCTTGTCGCAAGTCACCGAAGAGTGGGTAGCGCGGTATAACGGCCCGGCAAGCGGTAGAGATAAGGCCTATGCCATAGCGGTAGACGGTTCAGGCAATGTCTATGTTACAGGCGGGAGCGAGGGTTCAGGAACCGACCTTGACTATGCGACCGTAAAGTACAGCTCCTCAGGCGCCCAGCAGTGGGTAGCCCGCTACAACAGCCCGGCAATCGATTTTGATGTTGCGTCGGCTATAACGGTAGACAATTCAGGCAACGTCTATGTCACAGGCTGGAGCGAGGCTTCAGGTGAGGAAGACTATGACTATGCGACGATCAAGTATAACTCGGCTGGCGAGGAGCAATGGGTTGCACGCTACAGTGTATCTGCAGACTTCGATGATGTACTCCGACCCACCATCGCAGTGGACGGTTCAGGCAATGTGTATATAACAGCCACGAGCCAGTTTGAAGACACCGAGTATGACTATGTGACAATCAAGTATAACTCGGCCGGTATAGAGCAGTGGGTCATGCGTTACAACGGGCCGGGAAACAGCTTTGATTATGCCTTGGACCTAGCCCTGGACGGTTCAGGCAACGTCTACGTTACAGGCTGCAGCTTTGGTTCAGGAAACAGTGACTACGCGACTATCAAGTACAGCCAGGGGCCAGGCATCGCCGAGGCATCGGTGGATGCACCTGAATATCTTCTTGAAGTAACTCAACTTGCTTCTGAACCAGTAATCAGCTACACCTTGCCTGTAGATACCCGCATCTCCCTCAAGGTCTACGACGTTACCGGCAAGCTGGTTAAGACGCTGGTCTCCGGCAGTCAGTCAGCAGGCACTCACACCATCCGCTGGCCCGTAACACACCCCAAAACCCCATCCGGGGTATACTTCGTGCGGTTGGAAACATCCAACCGCTCTGCCACCGCCAAGCTGGTTGTGGCGAGATAAGGATATAGTCAAGAGAAGGTGAAATTCGGTAAGTGCAGTCTTTGGAGAGTGTCACCCGGTTTGCATCAGTAAGCAGAATCGCTTCAGTATTTCTTGACACCATCAATCCGGCACCTATAATCAAACCCTATGAGCATAAAGACTTACGGAGAGGCAATACTTCGCAAGAAGGCCGAGCCGGTGACCTCCTTCGATGGAGAGCTTGCCCACATCGCAGCGCAGATGAAGAAGACGATGCAAGAGGTCAACGGTGTCGGTCTGTCGGCAAACCAGGTTGGTTTCGATAAGGCTCTGTTTATTGTGAAGTTGAGTGATGAGACGTACGCATTCGTAAACCCTGAGCTTACCCCCCTATCAAACGAGACCAATAAGACAGAGGAGGGATGTCTCTCCATCCCCGGGGTGTGGGTTGATGTCGAGCGCTACCTTAAGGTGCGTCTTAGCGCCAAGAACCTCGAGGGCGAAACCATAGAGCTGGAGCTTGAAGGACACCCGGCACGGGTGATACAGCACGAGGTGGATCACCTTGCAGGGGTGCTTATCATTGATCGGATCGGGCCGGACGAGCGGCGTCGCATCGCCGATCAGTTGGAAGAGATCAAGAACAAAGCGTCATAAGATCTTGGAGGGTTGATGGCCAAAGCGTTTCTTTTCCCGGGACAGGGCTCGCAATACGTGGGGATGGGTGCCGATCTATACGAGACTAACGAATCACTGAGATCGATATATCACTCAGCAGACCAAGTAAGCGGTCTGGAGATCACAAAAACCATGTTCGAGGGTCCTGAGGAGGTTCTCAAGCAGACCCAGATCACCCAACCTGCGCTTTATGTGCATTCGATTGCGGTTTACAAGTTAATCAAGGAGAAAGGATTAATCGCGGACGTCTTTGCAGGCCACAGCCTTGGCGAGTTTTCAGCCCTTGCTGCGGCAGGGGTGTTCTCGGTGGAAGACGGGATGAAGTTTGTTGCAAAGCGCGGCGCACTGATGGCTCAGGCAAAGAAAGGCAGTATGGCTGCAATCATCGGGCTATCCGACGATGCAGTTATCTCCATCTGCGGTGAGATAGAGAACGTCTGGCCCGCCAACTTCAACTCTCCGGGTCAGGTGGTGATCTCAGGTGCGCCCGAGGGTATCAAGAAAGCGATCGAGAAGGCCAAGGAGGCGAGTGCCAAGCGTGCATTGCCCTTGGCAGTATCCGGTGCGTTCCACACCCCGTTCATGCAGCGGGCGGCCTCCGAGTTCCGCGCCTTTCTTGATCAGTTCGAATTCAAGAAGCCCAAGGGTAAGGTTATACCCAACGTGACAGGTGAGGTAATCAACGATCCTGGCCAGATCAAGGAATTCTTGGCGAAACAGCTTACCTCACCCGTTCTCTGGGCCAAGACCATGCAGACTTTGACCGCTTTGGGAGTTACCGAACTCTACGAGCTTGGCTCAGGCAAGGTGCTCTGCGGTCTGGCCAAGAGGGGTATGAGTGATGTAACATGCATCTGGGTAGGCACGGTTGAGGAGATCAACGGGCTATTTAACTCCTAAACAGAGTTTTGATCCCATAGGATTTTTAATGCTCTGTCCGAGATGCAAGATCGGTATGAAAGAAGAGAAGCGCTCCTTCCATAAGAGGCGCAAGTGGATATGCCTACGCTGCGGCAGGGTTAAGATGCAGAGGGTGGGTCCCAAGGGAGAGAAGAGGTCTCGTAGAAAAGAGAAGTAGTGGCGACGCCTGGTTCGTCCTTGGTTTCGGATCGATATATTCGGGGTCCCCAAGCGAACGCGAAGCGTTCGCTTGGGGTAAACTTAAAACTTGCGGATGACCGTCTTGGCTATCTCCTTCAGGGTCTCGAATATGCCGATCCCTTGGGTGGCGACCGACTCGAAGTAAGGCACCCTATTCGGGTTCAGGAGTTCATCCATCTCGGCGACTGTCATAAGATTGGGGAGGTCACGCTTGTTGTACTGCATGACGTATGGGACATCGGGAAGCCTGAGGTCGAAGGTTGCAAGGTTATCCTTCAGATTCCGCAGGCTGTCGAGGTTATCCTCACGCCGCTCCCTCTGTGAATCGGCCACAAAGATCAGGCCGTCGGCACCCCTGAGGATGATCCTCCGCGTGGCGTTGTAGAAGACCTGACCTGGAACCGTGTAGAGACGAAGTCGCGTCTGGAAGCCGCGCACTCGACCCAGATCTACCGGCAGGAAGTCGAAGAACAGGGTTCTGTCCATCTCTGTAGCAAGGGTGATCATCTTCCCCTTGGTATTCTGATCGAGTTCTCCGTAGATCCATCTTAGGTTGGTGGTCTTACCGCCCAGGCCCGGCCCGTAGTATACGATCTTGAAGTTGATCTCTCTGGTTGCATAGTTTATCAGAGCCATCTGGTGTTAGCCAAACAAACGGTCGAGTTCGTCTTCGATATCCTTTGAGATATCCTCGATCCTTGCCTCCTCCTCCGGCGCGAGCTGTTCTTGGCCGCCGAAGATATCCTCAAGTATCTTTGAAAGGGTCTGTGCGGCGTGCTTGACCCGCACGCGGACAAGCCCCAGGGTGGTGCGTTGATCGAAGATTACAGCAATGATGATATTCCGTGCAAGGGCCTGGAAGTAGAGGTGATCGCGTTCGCCCTGGTGGTAGAGGGTGAGGAACTGCTGCTCGCCGATGAGCTCTGCGAGTTGGGACGTGGCAGCAAAGTCAGCCGCAGCCAGCGTCGCAAACGACTCGAGATCTATCTTCTCGGTCTCGCCAGCGTTCGTGATCAGGTTCCCGTCGCGATCCACCAGAAGAACCGCCTTGGCGTCAGACTGCTGCAGGAGCTTCTCGATGTTCTCCTTGATCGCCTGGAAACCTGACTCGAACAGCTTGATGCGATCTATAAGCATGTTATCCGTTCGTTGCCTGCTCTTTGCGCAACAGGACTTCCCACCGACGATTGACCTCGGCCTGAAGTTCCTCCAAAAGATGCTCGTTACCCGGCTTGAGTAGATGCCGGAAGCGTGCCTGTAGCTTTAGGAAATCAACCAAGGGCTTAGGCTCACGCGGCTTTATGTTGATCTTGTATTTTCCGTCCTGCCACTCGTAGATCGGCCAGAACAGGGTTTCTACAGCAAGCTTGGAGATGTTCATGGTCTGGTCCAGGGGGTAGCCCCAGCCGGGAACGCAGGGCGAGAGGACGTTGATGAACGAGGGGCCGTCAGCGGCAAGTGCCTTCTCCACCTTGCGGATGAGATCCATGTAGTAGCCGGGTGTTGCCTGTGCAGCGTAGGCAGGCTCGTGAGCGATGATGATCTCGGTCAGGTCCTTTCGCTTCTGTGGCTTGCCCGGTATCTTGGTTCCGGCAGGAGAGGTGGTGGTGTGCGCGCAGTAGGGGGTAGCTGACGAACGCTGGTAACCGGTGTTCATATAGGCTTCGTTGTCGTAGCATACGTAAAGCATCTTGTGGCGACGTTCAATCGCTCCTGAGAGAGACTGCAGACCGATGTCGTATGTGCCGCCATCACCGCCGAAGGCGATGAATTGGATCTCGGCATCTATCTTGCCCTTGCGCTTCAGGGCTCGATAGGCCGCTTCCATACCCGATACGGTCGCAGCCGAGTTCTCGAAAGCGTTGTGCACCAGGTTGACGTTCCACGCGGTGTAGGGGAAGATGGTGGTAACCACCTCCATGCATCCGGTACAGATGCCTGTCACCGTTGGTTTGTCGCCTGCGGCCAAGAGTATCTGACGTATGGCGGTTGAAGCCGCGCAGCCTGCACAGGCGCGATGCCCGCCTACCAGACCTTCCGTGCGCTTAGAGAGTTCTTTTAGGCTAGCCATCTCATTCCTCCCCGCGAACGCCGAGGTATGTGATTAACTTATCTATCTTACCTTGCTTTACTACTTGCTCGATCTCGTCGTAGACCCGTAGGATGTCGGAGATATCTATATTGCGTCCACCCAGACCGTATACGTAGTCTGTGAGAAGGGGTTTTTTCTTTGCGTCGTAGAGAATACCGCGGGTCTCAAGGAAGACCGGGCCGCCGAAATCTGCCATGGTGTCGGAGCGATCCATCACCGCCACCGCCTTGAACTTACCAAGTGCGGCCTTTATCTCCTCAACGGGCAGCGGACGCCACATCCTCATGCGAACAAGGCCCATCTTGCGGCCCTGCTCGCGCAGCCCATCCACCACCTCCTTGGCGGTATCCGCGGTGGAGCCAGCGGTAAAGATCGCAACGTCGGCATCGTCGGTCTTGTACTCTTCCAAAGCAGGGTAGTAGCGCCCGGAAAGCTCGGCGTACTCCTGGGCTACCTTGTTATAGGTTCCGAGTACCTTGCTGAAGTCATCGATCTGGGCGCGTTTGTGCTCGAAGAAGTAGTCCTGCAGATCAAGTGGTCCGAAGGTTTTGGGATTCTCAAGGTCCAGTGCGGAGAAGCGAGGTTTGTATTCACCGATGAAGCGCTGAACCTCTTCGTCTTCGAGGACCTCAAGGCGCTCCATGGCGTGGGAGATGATGAACGCATCGGTGGAGACGATTGCGGGTACAGCCGTTTGCTCCGCTACTTTCAGAGCGATTATTAACGAATCGTATGCCTCCTGGGAGTTGGCGCAGTAAAGCTGCATCCAGCCAGCCTCTCTGGAACCCATCGTATCCGAATGATCACAGTGGATGTTGATGGGAGCAGAGAGTGAACGGTTCACCAGGGCGATAACGATGGGCAGACGATTGCCTGCAGCGATGTAGAGTATCTCGTGCATCAGAGCCAAACCCTGCGACGCGGTGGATGTCATGACGCGGCCGCCTGCAAGCGAAGCCCCCACGCATGCCGAAAGTGCGGAGTGCTCACTCTCCACCGCCACGAACTCGGTATCCACCTCGCCGTCGGCCACGTAGTTGGAAAAGATCTGCACGATCTCCGTCGCCGGTGTGATGGGGTACGCTGCTACCACGTCCGGATTGATCTGCTTCATGGCATAGGCCATGGCCTCGTTACCGGTCTTGGCTATTGTCTTCATTTCTCCTCCCGCACCATATCGATAGCCGATGCCTTGGGCGGGCATATCACAGCGCAGATACCGCAGCCCTTGCAGTAGTCGTAGTCTATTCCTGTCATCTTGCCGTCTTGAACTGTGATTGCCGTATCTGGGCAGGTGATCCAGCAGAAAAGACAATGTATACACTTTTCCGCATCCCAGATAGGACGCATGCTGCGCCAATCACCGGTCTTGAACCGCAGGGATGTCGCCGCTTCATCGATCAGACAGCCCGCAGGCAACTCCTTCCAGTTCATTGGCCTATCAAACTTCATGCTCATGCGACCTCCACCTCGTCGTAGGCGCGTTTGATAGCTTCGACGTTTCCTTCGATGATCTCGGTGCGGCCTCGGAACTTTACTTCGAGCTTTTCCTTGATAGAGGCAAGCGCGGAGTCCCACTCCAAGACCCCGGTTATCTTTACCATTGCACCCAGCATAACCGTGTTGGGAACGTTTTTCTTTAGGATCTCGACCGCAATCTTGGTGGCATCCACCACGGCAACCTTGGCGTTTGTTACGCGGAGTTTTTCCTTTATGGCTGCCGCCTTCTCCTGGGTATTAACTATGAGCGCACCATTGTCTTTAAGGCCTTCGGTCACGTTAATCGACTCCAAAAGGCTTGCGTCAAGCACCACCACAACGTCTGGATTAATTACCTGGGTGTGGATGCGGATCGGCCCGTCTGAGAGACGGTTGTACGCCTTTACCGGCGCACCAGTCCGCTCAGGGCCGTATTCTGGGAATGCTTGAATGTATTTGCCGGTTTCCATGGCCGCTTCGCCGAACAAAAGTGCGGCGGTCTTAGCTCCCTGCCCGCCGCGGCCGTGCCAGCGGACTTCGAAGTATTGTTGCATGTGACCTCCGAACAAAATTGTAACAAAATTCTACGCTAACCGCTGCCATTGTCAAGCGAATAAGGTCTGTGCGCGGGGAGATGGGGAGGCAGAATTAAATGCTCCTTTTTGCCTTCGGCACAAAGATCACAGGGGAACCTAACCACAGATTACGCCGATTTGATAGATGTCATCGCGACCGAACGAAGTGAACGTGGCTCCGAAGGATGACGCTTGCGGAATCATCTCATAGCAGGCTGTGGCAATGCGTCATGCTATGCGATCGCCACGCCACCTTGCGGCGGCTCGCGATGACTAGCGCGTATTTTTTTCTAGATCGTCCAGGTATCTCTTGAATTCATTCGTTTTGTATAAGCCTTTATCAACCAAGGACATAAAATGTTTATAGGCATAGTACAGGTCAACGTTGCGAATAATATCCAACCCTGTTTTTGGATTGAAATTCTTGCCTTCGTCTGTTAGTTTTATGAATGAGAGAGTAAGTCCACATTGGATACCTACCCTATGCGTACTCACGATGGAGTGATGTTTGTCATCCTCCCTTCTACCCAGGTATAGTTCTTCGATACCAGATTTTGATAGTCGTCTAAAGGAAGAATAGCGAGTTTCAAGAAAATTGATATAAGATTCTGTGACATCTTGATTGAAATATAGATTAGATAGAGCATTCAAGTATTGTAGCCCATTCATGCTGTTGATGTCATTTTGATCGGTTACCAATACGGAATCTTGGTATTCTTCTCCCACGTCGTAAATAGTGGAGTCATAGAACAGTATCATGAGTTTGGGACTTAAAGGAAGAAATATCTGATGTCCTTTAGACGCAGGTCCTGTGCTTGTAGTGAAGATAGTTTTATGTGGCTCAAACAACTGATTGTAAAAGACTACAGGATGGTCTGAGGTGATGAATGGCGTCGTTGTATTGTTAATAAGTAGCTTAAAGGCTAAGTCAAATCCTACAAATATTTGTTCTGCTGCAATAGATACAGGTGCCTGTGCAGGGTACTCGAAACCAAACTTAAGATTTTTAAGATCTTCTTCTTTGATTTGGGGGTATTTTGACAGCAATTTTTTTGCCATTTGGTCAAATGCCTCTTCCATTTCCTCTGCTGAGTATTTAGTTCTGGCGTGTAGAAGTAAGGCAAACGTTATAATTGTTGTGTGTTCGTGGGTGAAGTATTTTGGTGGAGTGGTTTTTGAGATTACTTCTTCCAAAACTTTACTGGTTTCTCCTTCAATAAACCCAAAACCTACTTCCATCAATTTGTCACGTCCATAGAAGTAATCCTCACAAGCTTCGTGCTTAATAGTCGCTTTTCCACTTATGAATTTATTTGAGTTAAGATTGTAGAGAGAAATTTTTCGCCCTTCTGGATCTGTCGCAAACTGTCTTAGGTAAAACTGAGGCACATAGTGTTGACTTTTCTGCTCTGGCATAATATAGATTATGATTTGGAATTACCTTGTGTCAAGGTCGTAGGGGGTAGGGGCCGACCTTCAGGTCGGCCCGCATTTCGTCATCGCGAGCCTCGACAGAGGCGTGGCAATCCCATAGCACAACGTGTTATAGCTTTCTGGTATGAGATTGCTTCGTCGCTTTGCTCCTCGCAATGACAATCCCCCTAAGTCCCCCTTATTAAGGGGGAACAAAAAGGGGGATTAACGCATCGGTATTTTAACTCCCTTTTCCTTTGCTACTTTCTTCGCAATGTCATACCCTGCGTCATAATGCCGCGCAATGCCTATTCCCGGGTCGTTGGTCAGGACTCGCTCGATGCGTTTGGCCATTTGCGCGGTGCCGTCGGCAACGGTTACCTGTCCGGCATGTATCGAAAGCCCGATGCCGACCCCGCCGCCGTGGTGTACCGAGACCCACGATGCGCCCGACGCGGTGTTCAGCAGAGCATTAAGTATGGGCCAGTCGGCGATGGCGTCCGAGCCGTCCTTCATACCCTCGGTCTCCCGGTTGGGCGACGCCACCGAACCGGTGTCCAGGTGATCGCGACCCATCACCACAGGCGCGGCAATCTGGCCTTTCTTCACCATCTTATTGATCTCAAGGCCAAAGCGGTCGCGCTCGCCGTAGCCAAGCCAGCAGATACGGCAGGGCAGACCCTGGAACGGCACCTTCTTCTGCGCCATACGGATCCAGCGGTGCAGAGCCTCATCTTCGGGGAAGAGCTTGAGCACCTTCTCGTCGGTGGCGTAGATGTCAGACTTCTTTCCCGAAAGCGCTGCCCAGCGGAACGGCCCCTTGCCCCGGCAGAACAGCGGTCGGATATACAGTGGTACGAACCCCTTGATGTCGAACGCGTTGGCGACGCCTGCTTTCTTGGCCTGACCCCGGATGTTGTTGCCGTAGTCGAACGCCACCGCGCCTGAGCGCTGCATGGCAAGCATCGCCTCCATCTGGCGCGCCATGGACTCGAAGCTCTTTTTAATATACGTATCCGGGTCCTTCTTGCGCAGCCGCAGCGCCTCCTTGAACGTCATGCGACCGGGCACGTAGCCCGAAAGCTCGTCGTGGGCCGAGGTCTGGTCGGTAACCACGTCAGGGATGATGCCTTTCTTCACCAGCAGGGGATGGATGTCCGACGCGTTACCCACCAGTCCTACGGACAAGGCTTGGCCTTGCTCTCTCGCCTCATCTACCCATTTCAGGGCTTCGTCAAGCTTCGTGGTCATGCGATCACAGAAGCCCTGGTCAATGCGGCGCTTGATGCGCGCAGGGTCCACCTCAACGTCCAGGCAGCAGCCTTCGTTCATGGTCACGGCCAGGGGTTGGGCGCCGCTCATCCCGCCCATGCCCGCGGTCAAGACCAGCTTCCCCTTAAGGCTTCCGCCGAAGTGCTGGCGGGCCAGTTCTGCCAGGGTCTCGTAGGTGCCCTGGATGATGCCCTGGGTGCCGATGTATATCCACGAGCCCGCGGTCATCTGACCGTACATGATAAGCCCCAGCGCCTCCAGGCGGCGGAACTCGTCCCAGTTGGCCCAGTTGGGCACCAGAAGCGAGTTGGCGATTAAGACGCGCGGCGCGTAGGGATGGGTGCGGAACATTCCCACCGGCTTGCCCGACTGCACCAGCAGCGTCTCGTCGTTCTCCATCGACTTCAGCGACTTAACAATCGCCGCAAACGCAGGCCAGTTGCGGGCGGCCTTGCCGGTGCCGCCGTAAACGATTAAATTTTTTGGGTCCTCGGCCACGTCGGGGTCGAGGTTGTTGTGAAGCATGCGCAGTGCCGCCTCCTGGTGCCAGCCCTTGCAGTGTAACTTGTTGCCCCTCGGGGACTTAAGCGGCTTGTACTTAAACTCTTTTGCCATAATTTCCTCCGTAGATTCACGTGTTTTGACGTATACTACTCACATCTGACGCGCAGGTCAAGGCAAAATAAGCTGGACAAAAGCTGGTCAAAAGGTGGTCAAAAGCTACCCAAAAGATGGACAAGAACGCGACTGCGTCGCAATATCAAAATGCAAATTTCAAAATGCAAAATGCAAATTTAAGGGGCTGACGACAAGAACGCGACTGCGTCGCGATTACAGATTGCAGATTGGAAGATTGAAGATTGAAAGATTACTCCGCAAGCGTCGTCCCTCGGACAAAGTGCAAAATGCAAAATGGAAGGGGAAGCTTACAGCTCACAGCTCACGGCGAACAGCGAACGGCTAACAGCTGACGGCGAATCGTATGGGTCTTCGGATGGCCGCGCAGTCTTTTTTCTATCCGCAGATGACGCAGATGGTTCTGGGGTGAAAAAGTTAGACAGGGTTGTGGGGTGAGATGTTACGAGGGGGGAGGGGGGAAGGTCAAGGAGGGGGGTTGACAGAAGAAGAAATTGCCATATATTGAGTCATGAATAAGCGGTATATCTTCATTGGGGATATCCACGGGTGTTCCGGGGAACTAATGTCTCTTTTGGCTAAATTGGAACCGACACCACAAGATGAAGTTGTATCTGTTGGAGATTTTGTAGATAGGGGCCCTGAAGCGGCAAAGAGCCTAGAATTATGGATGGATAGGGATTATAAGGCTGTTTTGGGTAACCATGAAGATAGGTTGATAGACTGGTTAGAGGGGAAGGATGTATTTGAAGGGGACGGCTTTGAGGTTACATTGGAACAAGTTTCTAAAAGGAAAGAATTGGTTGACTATATTAGAACTTTACCTTTGTATTTGGATTTTCCTGAGATAGGCGTTTGTGTAGTTCATGGTGGGGTTTTCCCAAGTGAAAAGATTGATTACGGAAGCATTGTACAGAATAAATTCGCAACACTTCGGTTACGTTATATTAGACAAGAAGGTGAGTCTTGGATGAAGGTGCCTTTGGATGGCCAAAAACCTGGGGATGTGTTTTGGTCAGAGGTATGGGATGGCGAAAGAATGATCATCTACGGGCACACACCAACGAAAAACCATAAACCTAAGATCGAAAAGAAAGCCATAGACTTAGATACGGGTTGTGTATATGGCGGATGTTTAACGGCTGCAATTCTGACGAAAGATAAACGGGAGGTGGAATTTGAATTTGTAAATGCCGAAAAGGCTTATTACTCAATGCTAAAAACCGGCGAAAGAGTTGAACTTTAAGGAGTAATAATGAGCGCGCAAGGTGATTTTAATTTTTGGCTTTGGTTGAAGAGCAGAATCAACAATATTACAAATTTCCTTGCCAAATGGATCTTACCTATAGGTGCAGTACTTTTATTCGTAGGCATAATGGTGATTCCTTCATTTAGAGTGGCTGAAGGGAAAGGTGTATTTTTAAACAATACACTTCTAGGAATAATTACTGTAGTTCTTACATTTCTTGGCAGTAAGATCATCGCGACAATGCACAAGGGGGTTTCCGATCAACCAATTCAAACTGTTCTAAGAGATAATACCGTCCATCATTTCCTAAAGCATGTCGGAAGGAAAGATGAAGTAAATATCATTATCTATACTGGCTATACAATTTTCAGCAAGTGGGACGAACTGAGGTTGGAATACCCTAATGTTGAGAAAGCACAGATACGAATGTTAGTAAAAGATCCAGACGTTGAAGGACAATTGCGACCTGAATATATCGATATGAGATGGGGCCAGTTGAATTTAGCTTTAACTAAGATTGAAGATTACATGAAGGATGCAAATATTGAAATAAGGTATTACAAAAATGAACCGTGGTTTAGAGGAATTGAGGTTGGAAAAAAGTACCTTTGGTTAAGTCATTATACTAATAGGAAAGAAGCTATGCCAGACACCACAGATATAGAATACAGTAGTGTGGATACGCCTTGGATATTCATAAATAAAACTAAATCACTAAAGGGGATAGATACAAGAAATGTAGATAGATTTCACAGCTTCTTTGAAATGGTTTGGGGACACTGCACAAAATATAAAAATTTAATCCTAGACCTAGATGGCACCCTTTTCCAAAGTGATTCCTTGAACCGCTACTTTAACGAAGAAGTACCGAAACAGTTCATTAGAGAAGTCTCCGAATTGTCAGAAGAAAAGGTTGCCTTTGAATTTAACCAATATGAAGCTATGTTATCTTCTGAGAAGATCTCCTCAACTGAATGTTTACTCAGATTTGTAAAGGAACGGTATGACGAAGAAATTCAACTACAAGAATACAGCGGGTGGAAAAGGAGGCAAGACTCTGCGCTCAGCGACTCGTTGTTGCCAAATGCCAATGAAAGATTGAATACTTTACTGAGGAAAGTATCTGAAGTATACCGATTAATCCTTTTAACCAACCACACTTCCGCTTTTTCGAAGAGGGTGTTAGAGAAGCTAGGCATTAGTGATTTGTTCGGTGAGGATGTTATAACCTTTGATAAGACAGAATTGATTAAGCCTGACCCTAAGATATTGTTCTATTTAATGGATGAATTGGGTTTGGATTTGAAGCTTAGCATTTTCGTAGGTGATAGGCCCCATGTGGATCTGTTTCAATTTTTTAAATCCAGTCTTGCAAGGGTTCATGTGAAGGGGCCTGAAGACCTAATTGAATTTCTAGGAGACCTAAAGTTCCCATTGAAGTATTTAAAGCGTTATTCACGAAAAACCAGGAAATATGAAATCCAATCTCCTTAACTTCCTTCCTTAAAACTCACCCCACGACCTTACTTCGTAAGTTACTCCGCAAGCGTCGTCATTTCATGTCGCGGGGACCCCGGAAAGCCCCTCCCCCTTAATCCCCCTCCACAAAGGGAGGGGGAGGCTGTATCCCTCACCCCAACCCTCTACCACGGGGAGAGGGAGATTAATCCCCTTAATAAGGGGGACGCACAAGGGTCTTGACAAATCCTTCATCCTGCGTTTAATCAAATCAAACCATCAATCATGGAGGAACTATGAAGAATCTTCCCAAAGTGATGCTGTGCTTTACTGTTCTCGCCGGAATTGTTCTCGTGATCAACGGCTGTGACGGTCGACACCCCGAGAACCCCACCGGTTGGGCAGTGGGTGACTCAGTTGACGGTTACGGCGCCATTCTTTGCACGACAGATGCCGGTGAGAACTGGGTCAGGCAGGGTTCGGCTCAGGACATACCCGCGGTGAATCTTTACGACGCAAGCGCGATTGATGCGCACAAAGTCTGGGTAGTGGGAGCGAACTGTGACGGATACGGTGTAATATTGCGCACCGAAGACGGAGGCGAGAACTGGGTCAGGCAAGGGTCGGCTCAACAAATTCCGGATGTCGAATTTCTCGGCGTAAGCGCTGTCGACAAGCACACCGCATGGGTCGTAGGAATGCAAGGTACGATCCTTAATACTACCGACGGTGGTAAAACGTGGATACGCCAGGCCGAGGGCATGGCTCCGGATGCGGAATTGCAGGCGGTGTATGCCGTTGACTCAAGGAACGTCTGGGCAGTGGGAAAAAGTTCTGATACCGTTGCCACCATACTGCGAACCTCGGACGGCGGCGACACGTGGGTCAGGCAGGGTTCGGCAGAAGACTTACCTACGAACCATCTTATTGATATCAGCGCGCCTGACAGCTCTACTGCCTGGGCTGCGGGTGGTGATTATTCGTTCCTCCTGACTACAGACGGCGGGATAAGCTGGACTAACCATCAGCCGGTTATGGGGCTTTACGATGCAAATGGAGTTTGTGCGGTCGACCTTGATACGATCTGGTTCGTTACAGACAATGACGGCATCTACTACACTACGGACGGCGGCGTCAACTGGACCAAACAGACGCCTCCCGTGTACGGATACTACCTGATGGGAGTGAGTGCGATGGACGGCCAGAGAGCCTGGGTTGTCGGCACCGCCTGGGTTCAAGACCAGAAAGGCGTCATTCTACATACCTCGGACGGCGGCGACACGTGGACCGAACAGATTGCCCCGGTAAATACCAGGCTGAGAAGAATCTGCTTTGTTGATGCCAGGAAATGAGATAAACGGATAGGTCAAAAGGTGGACAGGCTGAAAAAATTATGATGGACAAATGCTGGTCAAAAGGTGGACAAGAACGCGACTGCGTCGCGATTACAGATTGCAGATTGGAAGATTGAAGATTGAAAGATTACTCCGCAAGCGTCGTCCTCCGGTGCAAAAGTCAAAATGCAAAATGCAAATTTAAGGGGCTGACAGCCGTCAGCCGTGAGCTGTAAGCTGTTTGCCGTGAGCTCCTAGGGGGGTTGACAAGCGCTGCCTTTAAGCCTATCATTTTGCAAGTTTACGAGGAGGAAGTTTTGGCCTCTAAGATTAGTAAAACAAGGGTGTCTAAAATGATACCACTTGTATTGAGTATAATAGGAGCGGTGGGCACAATTGTTGTGGTTTTTGTGTTTTCATCTACGTTTTCGAGGGAGTCGAAACTCTCAAGAAAAGATAGAGAGATACACGAGCTTAGGCAAATAATATCTCACATGATGGAGCAACTTCTTCAAGAAGTCTATTTAACCCCTGACACAATTGATACGATACCTTTACACTACCCCGGAATTGATTTCCTACATTCAACGTTGAAGTGCAACACATAGGTTAGCGACTTCGAGGGGTGTTTTGAAACCCAGGCACTTCCTGGGCCTGTCGTTTAGCCTTGATTCTATCAATCTGATCTCCTCGTCACTGATTATAGCGAAGTCGGTCTTCTTTGGCAAGTATTGCCTTACCAGTCCGTTGGTATGCTCATTGGTTCCTCTCTGCCACGAAGTTCGTAGGGGCCGACCTTCAGGTCGGCCCGTTCAATAATTAAATGGACGAATCACTATCAAAACGTAAACCAAACCCCAGACTGAAAATCTTCAACTACAAAGGACATTACGCATATTCAATAACCATATGCACCCATAACAAAACCCCCATCTTCAAAAGCAAGGAAATCGTTGACTCTGTCTTGGATGTTCTGAATAATGTTGCTGAGAAAGAACAATTTGGCATTCTTGCCTACTACTTCATGCCGGATCATTTACATCTTCTTTTGGCAGGTGGTGACCCCAGCAATCTCCAAAAGATGATAAAAACTTTCAAG
This sequence comes from Candidatus Stahliibacteriota bacterium, assembly GCA_004375895.1. Taxonomy (GTDB): domain Bacteria; phylum Hydrothermota; class Tepidihabitantia; order B3-TA06; family B3-TA06; genus B3-TA06. The sequence continues at coordinate 6,060 of SOJW01000004.1, read as the reverse complement.
CAGATTTCGTCCTACCGATTCAAAAAGAGTTATGGCAGACCTCTTTGGCAGCGCGGCTATTTCGACCATGTTTTAAGGAAGGATGAGGACATGGAGAAAGTTGCCCGCTACATTTGGAATAATCCAGTTCGGAAGGGATTAGTTTCAATAATTGAGGATTATCCGTTTTCGGGTCCAAGGGAGAATATGGATATCGGGCCGACCTGACGCGAAGCGGACGGGAGTCAACGTCGGCTAACATTATAAATGTGCGGGCCGACCTAAAGGTCGGCCCCTACGTCTGCTTAATGCTCCTTTTTGCCCTTCGGCCAAAAAGATCGCAGGGAAGCTCAATCCCCCTTTAGTTCCCCCTTCAGTAAGGGGGACAATGTAAAAAATACCTCCCCCTTGATGGGGGAGGGTAGGGTGGGGGTGATCACTATTTCCACCCTCCCTTCTATTCCCTCCCGTCAAGGGAGGGATAATAAGTTGTTGTACCCCGTCCCTTTAATCCCCCTCACCCCAACCCTCTACCCTATGGGGTGCGATGGCTTGACATATTCGATCACCTCGCCATAATCACACCATGCGTTACGATCCTTTCACCCCACGGATTCACTTCGTGACTCCGCGGGGACCCCGACCCGTAACACACCTTTCTATGTGGTCTCTTGATCTTTGTTCGAACCGGGTAAATCGTTTTAAAATGACAAGGATTTGTATTGAGGTAGTAGGTTTATGAAATACGACCCCACGAAAGCGGAGATTTGGGATAAGGTGTGGGCACAGAGGATGGACCTGGATGTCTATCCGCCGGTTACAGACATCGCGTCCGAGATCGCAGAAGTTGTGCCCGACGTGCGCGGCTGGCGTGCGATTGAGATCGGGGCGGGCACAGGCCGCACCTCGATCGAGCTGGCCCGCCGCGGCGCAGATGTCACCGTGCTGGACATCTCGGAACAGAGCCTTGAGCTGGCTAAACGCTTTGCACAAAAAGCCGATCCTGCCACACGCAAGCGCCTCTCATACGTCCTGGCCGACGGGCTTGATCCGCCCTTCAAACCTGCAAGCTTCGACATTCTGTTCCACCAGGGACTTCTGGAGCACTTCCGCAACCCGTTCCTTCTTTTGGAAGCCAACCGCCGACTCCTCAAGAAGGGCGGACTGATTGTTGTTGACGTTCCGCAGACCTTTCACATCTACACCCTGCTCAAACACATCCAGATGCTCTTCGGAGGCTGGTTTGCGGGCTGGGAGCGGCAGTTCACGCCCGCATCGTTGGCGCGGCTTCTGCGCAACGTCGGCTTCGAATCCATCCACACCTACGGCGACTGGGCTCGGCCCTCGCTGGTTTACAGAGTCCTCCGCGGCATCCTGAAAAGAATGGGTATCAGGCTTGCGATGTATCCTCGCATCTTCACCGATTCGGCTTTTTCCCGTCTTGCCGAGCGGCTGCGCCGCAAAAGGCTCTTTCTTTGGACGGTGCTTTCCTTTGGGGTAATAGGGCGCAAGGTGTGAGTTTAACCATGATCCTATCTGTGCATTTGAGTTAATTCCGTGATCCCGGCGCGGGCGTGAACCGGATGCGTGGGGTGTCTAGTATACTTCCGGATCGATTATTGTCACCTCGCCGAGTTCGGATACAGAGCCGTCGAACGCGGTGGTGTCGCCAAGGATAACGATGATCAGATCATCAGGCTTAATGAACCCGGCTGCAAAGCTGTTGACATCCTCGCGGGTAAGGGGTTCGATCCGCTCGGGCATGTGGTCCCAGAAGTCAATCGGATACTGGTGCGCGGCGTAGTTCATGCGATCACGGAGCACCTGCTCGGGCTCGGCGTAGTGCGCAGGGAACGAAGCAAGCCAGCTTTGCTTGGCAAGTTCAAGTTCCCTTTGAGTAATTCCTTCGGTGCGCAAATCTTCCATGACCCCAAGCATCACCCGCACAGCTTCGAGGGTGGCCTCCGACTTTGTAAAACAGAACGTACCGAAGTATCCCGGTTCTTCAAAGTCGCTGGAGATGTAACCTGAAACTACATAGGCAAGCCCGCGCTCCACGCGTATTGCTTTGCGCAGCCGCGAATACCAGCTGCCGCCGTAGACCTCACAGAACAAACGCGACGCAGCATAGTTCGGATCGTCCCGCAGCAGGCCCTTATGTGACATATATATCCCACTCTGCACCGAACCAGGCCACGGAACAAGGTAGACCCCAGGTGAGGCGGGATCGGTGTATAAGGGAGCCTCATCCGGTGGTTCTGGCTCAGGCTCCTGCCAGTCGCCCAGACAACGCTCAAGCTCATCAAGCATAACCTTTGGATCGAAATCACCTACTACACCAATCATGGTTAGGGAAGGACGGTAGCAGGCCTTGTGGAATTTCGTAAGGCTCTCAAGATCTATGCGATCAAGCGTGGCAGGCGTGGTCTCACGAGCCGAAGGGCTGTCCTTGCCGCAATAGAGTTTATTCCAAATCCTTACGATGACGGACATCGGCTCTAAGTTTCGAGCCTGGTAAGCGGTGCGTCGCTGATTCTTGTTGATCTCAATCTGCTGGCCTGGAAGCATCGGCTCGCGGATCGCACCCACCGCAAGTGGAAGCAAATCATCGACATGCTCGGAGAGAAGGTGGAGGGTAAATGAGGTCTCTTCATCCCATGCGTAACCCCAGAAGGAGGCACCGAAACGCTCCAGGCTGTCCTGGAACACTCGCTTGGGAACCGCCTTACTTCCGCCCTCTACCACGAGATCGGCAAGTATATCGGCCAGGCCTGCCTGCTCTGCATCAACCCGGCGTTCACCCGCATCTATTCTAAACACGACATCTACCAGCGGCAACTCGTGATCCTCTACGAGGAAAACCTCTATTCCGTTTGACAACCTGAAGCGTTCGACCTCGTGAGGCGTAAACTCCAGACGTGCAGGAAACTCCATCGTGCGCGGGTCTTTAAGTTTTGCGGCCGAAAGCAAGGAGAGGAGAGATAAGATAAGTGGAACGATTTTCCTAGTCATTTGCCACCTCCATTAGTCCGACGGATCTTTTATCGGGATCAATGTAGCGCTCCGCAGCATCCATCAAATCCTGAGGCGTAATCTTTTCAGCCCTTTCAGGTATCCTGAATATATCCTGCCATCCTGTGTTGCCCTGATCACCCTGTGCCAGCATATAGCCCATCCCCAGGTTCGAGGAGAGGTAGGTGTAAATCCTGACCTTCCAGCGAGCGCGCGCCGCGTCAAGCTCTTCCTCTGTTATGGGGTTCTCCTTCAACTCAGCCAGTTCCCCAAGCACCGCCTCCTCGAGCTCGGCTGCAGTTACTCCCTCTATGGGAGTACCTGAAAAGCCGAGTTGTCCAGCATAGAGCATGGTAGTGTGTCCGGCACGAACTGAGGAAGCAAGCTTGCGTTCCTCTACAAGGGATCTGTACAGCCTGGAGGTGCGACCTTGCCCGAGCACGCTTGCCAGTAAATCAAGGACAAGTTCGTCTTCATGACCTTCGGGAACTGTAGAAAATCCCATATATAGGCGAGGCTGACGACCTATGTGCATCTGGACACGTCTCACTCCCGGTTGTTCGGGCTCCTTTGTTATAAGCCCTGGTGGGTCCGGTCTCTTGGGGATCCTGCCGAAGTATTTATCAATCAATGGGATAATCTCTTCTGCATTTACATCACCCACGATGGCAGCAGTCATGTGTTGCGGAACGTAATAGGTCTCGTAGAACGCTCGCACGTCTTGTCGGTAAAGGTTTTCCATATCGCTGAGATGCCCGAGGATCGGCTGACCATAGGGATGGGCCTTGTAGGAGACGCTGCGGTATTCCTCGAAGAAAAGACCCCTGGGGCTGTTATCGGTGCGCATACGGCGCTCCTCGAGGATAACATCGCGCTCGGAGTAGAACTCGCGGAACACCGGGTTGGCCATACGGTCGGATTCCATGCCACACCAGAGCTCGAAACGGTTGGAGGGCAAGGTGATTATGTAGGTGGTGTAATCGTAGCCGGTTGATGCGTTGAAACGTGTGGCACCGTTGCGGTCGTATATCTCCGAGAGCTCGCCCTGCACGATGTAGGATGACGCCTTCTCCTGCCTTTGCTTGAACTCGGCGTAAAGCGTCTCAAGGACCTCGGAATCAGCGCCTTCCTGCTCGGCTTTGTGATAGGCCTTGAATGCGGCATCGAGTTCTTTAAGGACTTTGCGCTCGGCCCTGTAGTTTTTGGTGCCGATCGTCTGGGTTCCCTTGAACGCCAGATGCTCCAAAAAGTGAGCGATGCCTGTCTTGTTGGTGACCTCGTTAACCGCCCCTGCCTTAACCGCAATCACCATGCTCACGAGCGGCGCCTCGTGACGCTCAAAGATCAAAAACCGCATCCCGTTGCGAAGCTCGTGCTCGACCACGCGCTCCTCAATCTCGGTGTAGGTATCTGCGATACCCATAAAAGGAATCGATCCTGCAAGGATTGCAAAAAGAATCCTGGGCAGATTTTTCATCATCTCTCCTCGATTTTGCTACAATAATAGGCGATATTGCGACATTGTAAAGGACCTCTATTTAGATTAGACGTAAACTCCCTCTTGGGGTTGTAAAAAAACGGGTCCCGAAGGACCCGTTTAAAAAGTAGCGGGGGCTGGATTTGAACCAGCGACCTTGAGGTTATGAGCCTCACGAGCTACCAGACTGCTCCACCCCGCAGTAAGCGGATAGTCTACTCAGAGAATTGGGGTTGTCAAGTTTTGGGCTAAACAAAGAGAAAGTAGGGGCCGGTCTCAGCGTGCCCCCTTCGGGCATTAGACCGGCCCGGATATTATTAGCGGGCCGACTTAAAAGTCGGCCCCTACGATTTAATGAATTTCAGATGTCAAGCCACCCCTACGGGAACTTCACCGTAGCAGCACAACCTTCTGCGCCCTTTTCACCAGTGAAAACATTCCACCACATACAGGTACCCCTTTTGCATTTGGCTTGTTCTAACTCATCCTCACCCTTTCCTATCATTCTTAGTGGGCAGTACATTCTAGCATCTATCATCTTGCCTCCTTTTTGAAATAATACAAAGTGACCTGCAAAAGTCAAATCATGCAGGTTTCTATTGCACACGTCACCAACCTATCTATCATTAGTCAGTCCATGATTAGTGACATTTCTGGCCCGTTTCATTTCGTCATCGCGACCGACCGTCCGCCTCTTTAGAGGCGGGGAAGGGTGGCGATCTCATATGGGACACAATCCGACAATCTATCTCCAAGTGTTCATCACTCAACCATCCTGCATTGAGGGTGATTAAAGGTCGTCTCTAAGTACCGCATGTCAGATATATGAGATTGCTTCGCATCCGTGGAATGCTCGCAATGACGATAGTAATTCCCTCACCCCTAACCCTCTACCCGACACCAGACGGTAGTGCAGGCGGGGGCACACGTCCCAGAGGGAGAGGGGACTGCGATCTTTTACCCCTCCGGGGTACAGGTTGCTGCAGGCAAAAAGGAGCATATAAAGGTGCGCCCCCTCATACAAGAGGGGGCGCATGGAATTCCGTCCAGTTTACCCTGGTGAGTTTCGCCGCATGTTCTACAATCCGTAGAAAGGAGGTGATCCAGCCGCACGTTCCCGTACGGCTACCTTGTTACGACTTCGCCCCAGTTACCGAGTTCACCCTCAACACAGGTCCTCACGAGGTTAGACTCCGCGTCTTCAGGCGCCCACGACTTCCATGGCGTGACGGGCGGTGTGTACAAGCCCCGAGAACGCATTCACCACAGCATTGCTGATCTGCGATTACTAGCGATTCCACCTTCATGCAGGCGAGTTGCAGCCTGCAATCCGAACCATGACCGCTTTTACGGGATTAGCTCCACTTCGCAGTGTGGCAACCCTCTGTAACGGCCACTGTATGACGCGTGTAGCCCTGGGCATAAAGGCCATGATGACTTGACGTCGTCCCCACCTTCCTCCTGGTTGACCCAGGCAGTCCCGATAGAGTGCCCAGCATAACCTGATGGCAACTATCGGCAGGGGTTGCGCTCGTTGCGGGACTTAACCCAACACCTCACGGCACGAGCTGACGACAGCCATGCAGCACCTG
>SOJW01000023.1 GCA_004375895.1 Candidatus Stahliibacteriota bacterium | reverse complement strand
CCTTAAACTGATTCGGGTAGGCGGCAACGTCAGGGTGAATCGCAAACCAAAGGGGTAGGAAGTCCGACCCTTCATTATCCCTACAGTTCGCAATCGTAGCCACACCCTCAGATGCGGTTACGTGATAGATGCCCCAGGCGTTAGTATCACCTATAGGACAGGTGTAGCGGTAGAACCCACCCCTGTCAAGCGTTCCCTCCCAGATGGTTGTTTTAGGACCTCCATACTTTGGGATTCTCATCACCTTCACTTCTGTATTGTCTTCGAACGCAACCACGTGAAGTCGGGAGATTACGGTTATACCCCATGCCACAGAGCCTTCCATAGGAAGATAGAATTCCTTTCCTATCCCCAGTCCATTTCTATCAATCCCTCGCATCAGGAAAAAGCCAATACTACTCGTAGGGCTATAGCTCGTCCAAGGATTCTGAGGAAGCGAGATGTCCTTATCGCTGTGGATATACAGTGCTCTACCACTATCCGGTAAAGGAATAGCCTTGCCTTTTATCTCGCCTTTCTTTTCACAGAATACATTCCAGATAATATTGGTAGGATCACCAAGAGCAGTTACAGTAACGGTTGTGTTATCCTCCCAGGGGACAACCTGAAGATCATGGGTAGCGCCAGTTCTCCACACCTGTTGATAAGTCATGAAATCCCGGCCTGTAAAGGTTCCGTTGAAGGCAGGTATATACATCCCCCCTAACCCCCCACCGGTCATAGTTGATACAGGACGTGTGGCCTCTACCGAGTAAACTATTGGAGGAGGATCTCCCCCCTCACGCAAGTAGTACTCAGCGCTGTCCAGATCACCCTCCCAGATAATCATCTGATTTCCCATATTCCGGACAATCACATGAGTATTATCATGGTAGGCAAAAACAGCCAGTACAGGTATATGGCCTAGTGAACCCATAATATGCGGCCCCACTGACAACAGTTTTGTGCTTAAGGGACTACTGGTTTGATCCACTGCATACCAAGTACCTATTCCGGTGGAAAAAGGATCCCCGGTTAAAACCGTAAATTCCTTGGTGCCAAGAATCATGTAGATCCCTTGCCTCAGGGATTTCTGAAGATGATATTCGTCCTTCATTAACATCTCTGACCATACGATTGTTCCGCTAGCGTCTCTAAACTCACATCGATTCGAGTCACCGTATGAGAATATCACTATATCGCCGTAGGTATAGCCATAGGTAGCAAAGGTATCCTCCTCCTGGGGCATCATTGGAAGATCAAGTTTCCCTACGTAATGGGTTGGCTCCACAGTTCCCTCAAATAAAGGTGCTGGTCGGGTAGTATCCCTTTCCACATAGTCCTGTATCAACACGCCACTCGGCTGAACCGCCTGAGCCAGCCCGATTTGCACCCCCCCAAACAGCAATATAATCACAGCGACACGACGCATTACTCCTCCTAAGGTTTAATTACCATAAGGATACCCCCCCAAAGGGAATTGTCAAGCCCCCTTGACAGAATTCCAATCACGCATAGAGTTCTGCATGCCCGCACCCTTAACACCCGTAACACACACACCCTTAACTCTCAGGAGAGATCGGGAAGGAATCCCAAGGATTCTTGTAAAAACCCACACCCTCTTCCCGGAAGATGAGATCGGCGAGGTGGTCGAGCGCTACGCGGCTAGGTATCTAAAGCCGGGCGACATAGTGGTGCTTGCCGAATCGCCTCTGGCCATCACCCAGGGCAGGGCGATACCAGTAAACCAGATGCATCCCAGACTTTCGGCAAGGATACTGTGGCGGTTCGTGAGAAAGGTGCCGTATGGTGTGGGCCTACGCAATCCTTTCTCAATGGAAGCTGCAATTGAAGAGTGTGGTGTGTTACGGGTATGGTTTGCGGCGATCCTCGGTGGATTTTTGAGGATGCTGGGGCGCAGGGGCGATTTCTATAGGATTGCGGGGATTCAGGCGCGGATGATAGACGCGGTGGGCACATCGCCTGTAAAGCCATACGATGAGTGCGTGCTGAAAGGACCTAAAGACCCCCAAGGATTGGTGATAGATCTAAAGAACCGCTTCGGGACCGAGTTCGCGATAATGGACATAAACGACATCGGCGGCTCCTGGGCGGTGGCCGCGACTTCGAGGATCAACCGAGCGGCACTTGAGGACCTGATGCGCGACAACCCCATGGGCCAAGGCACCCAGCTGACGCCGATTACGATCGTGAGAGCAAGAGGAACCGAGCTGCTCTTAGACTAACGAATCACAACCTTCTTTGTTACCTGCCTCTCCCCTATCTTAACAGAGACGAAGTACACACCCCGGGGAAAGCCTGACACGTCTATGCTTGCTTGCGATTCCTGGATAGTCCTGGATAAAACTCTTCGTCCCGAAGCATCGAAGAGGGCCAGATCAACTGCTTCTTGCGTATAACTACCGGATAAAGAGATGTGCAGAACATCCTTAACCAGATTTGATCGAAGAGCAAAAGGCTGTGTTGGAGATTCTTTCTCCTCGACATCAGTGAAGTTGTCATAATGGACGATTCCCTTGGTTGGATCATCGTAGTAGTCGAAGATGAGCGAGTCGATCATATCGGGTCCGGTCTGCCAGAAGTTCCAGGTGGCGTCGATGTCGTAGGGCGAGCCGTTGTAGATTACGTAATCCCGGGCCACGGCATTGAGGAATCGGTTGCCTTTATCAGACGCGCCTCCGATTACAGGTTGAGAGGTGGAATCTATGTAGATGTAACGCCCCTTGCTGTTGAACTCGTTGCGAGTAATCTCCGGACTAGAATTATAACAAAGCAATGGTCTGGGAGTGCCATCGTTGCCATCCAAATCTCCTCCCGAACCTCCTTGTCCTCCAGAGAGATTAGAGATCGAATTACCCTCTATCGAGAAATTGCTGCAATTTCTGATTTTTATTCCGATTGCATCCCCGCCACTACCACCACAGGAGTAAGCAGAACCTCCGTTGCCCGCAAAGATATGTAAAATGTAATTATCAATTACGTATCCCGCTAGACAATCCTTGAAATATATCCCGAACCCATCTCCACCATGTCTGCCAACACCCGCACCAGCATCTCCATCACCTCCTCGTATCAAATCGAAAGTACAATTAACAATTTCAACGTATTGGCAGTTAATACACTCACAACCACCGGCATCGTCGGCTCCAGTGGGAGGAGGGGCGTCTCTTGTTCCATAACCGTGCGCTCCCTTCACAACGGTGTTTTTTACTACGCAACTATCAAGGTTACTTGCCATAATAACGCCTCCCAGAAGAATATCTGTGTTGAAAATAGAACAACTATCTAAATACAAATCACCGCCTTCGAGTTTTAACAAGTGGCCAGTCCCTGCACAGCCATATTCGCAATACATACTAGCATAAATATTTCTAAACTCCGTATTGTTCACATCGATTATTGCATTTTCCCCCCAGATACCGTATCCATCGTTAAATAAGGAGCGCGAAATTGATACTTCGACGTTTGAAAAAGCCATACCAGGATATCCCCAACCAAAAAGTGCCCCTAGTTCTCCTAGTCCGATTGTGATATTGCAATAAGCAAGTGAATCTACTCCTCTTACAAAAATGACATTACCAGGCCCATAGAAACCCTCGAATTCACTAAGATATATTGAGTCGTTGATCATACCTATCGCCTTTAAGTTTCCTTCGACAATTAAATCAATTGCCCACTTTATGCCTCTGGGATGCTCCTTATCGTTAAAAGACCACGCTGTATCCCATTCACAATTATCCGCATAAAGCACGACCGTGCCGGGCGCTATGATTAGTGTCACACCGTCCTCAACCAGCACGTCTCCCGTCAGATAGGCGGTGTCGGACCAGGTGGTGTCGTTTGAGATTACGCCGTGGAAACCGAACAGAGTTGTGATTAGTAAAAACATCTTACCCCTCCTAGGTCAAAAGCTAGTAGATTATGACCCTGCGTATGACGCGCTGGCTCTCCCCTATCCGGGCGGACAGGAAGTAAACGCCGCGTTGAAAATGCGAAACGTCAATCAGGGTCCGAGGACCGTCAAAAACCTCTTTATAGATACTGCAGCCCAGGACGTCGAAAAGCTCCAGGTGAACCTCCCCCCCAAACGAATAGTTGAGCGCCACGAAAAGCACATCATGCGCAGGCTGCGGATAGACCTCCAGGCAATCTGCAAAAGTGGTGTCGCTTCCTTGAACATCTTCGTCAAAGACCTGCTCACTTGCCTCACTAACCCCAACCCACCCCTCGGAGGTAACCTCCCCTCCCTCACCCCCTGAGAGGTTAAGCATCACCAAAAGGATCAAAAAAATCATCTCTACCTCCATACCCTTTTCATATACTAAAGATAAGCAATAACCGTGCCAAAACCCTCCTGAAAATTAAGTTCAATAGATACTTGACTTATCGAAAAAGAGGATGTTACGATGTAGCACAGAATGTCACAGAATTACATAAAAAGATAATTCCATGCTCGTTGACATAACCTTTTGGTTGACTAAAATCCCCCAATGACAAAAGGATTCTTTGTTGACCTTGGAAGGATGCGCTACAGGCCTGCGTGGGATTTCCAGCTAAAGCTGTGGCAGATGCGGGTCGATGAGCGGATACCGAATACCCTGATATTCGTAGAGCACGAGCACGTGATAACTAAAGGCAAGTCTGCCAATGATAAGAACTTATTGTGTTCCGCTGAGAAACTGGATGAACAAGGAATTGACCTTTATTCAGTTGAGCGGGGCGGCGACTTCACCTATCACGGCCCTGGACAGCTTGTGGGATACCCTATCTTTCACGTAAAGAAGGGATTAGCAGGCATCAGGCCTCTGGTAAGGAACGTTGAGACAGCGATATCACTGGCGATGAGCAAGTTCGGGATCTTCTCAAAGGGCTCGATGGAGATACCTGAGAAGTATCCGGTCGGCGTCTGGGTGGGCTGTGAGAAGCTGGCGGCGATCGGCATCGCGGTGAAGAAATGGGTTTCATTCCACGGATTTGCACTAAACGTATCCACCGATCTGGATAAGTTCTGCTTGATAATCCCGTGCGGATTACAGGACAAGGGAGTAACCTCTATGGAAAAGCTCTTGGGTTACAAACCGGATTTTGACCAGGTTAAGACCAGCATTTGGCGAGCTTTTGGGGATGTTTTCAGGATGCAATTTGAGGACAAAAAGATGGAGGATTTTTAATGGCACTTAAACGCAAACCCGACTGGCTCAGGGTTAAGCTTCCCGGACAGGGAGAGTACAGGGATGTTGATAAGATATTGAAAGATCTGGACTTACACACCGTTTGCCGCTCTGCGCGGTGTCCGAATATCGCCGACTGCTGGGGGCAAAGAACGGCAACGATTATGATCTTAGGAGATGTGTGTACCAGATTCTGCAGGTTCTGCGCGGTAACCCCAGGTAATCCAAGGGGTTATGTAGACGAAACCGAGCCTGGCCGAGTGGCCGAGGCGGTTCGCAGGATGAAACTAAGGTATGTGGTCTTGACCTCGGTTGACCGCGACGATCTTGCCGATGGCGGCGCGGAGCATTTTGCACGCACTATCCGGCTGATCAAGGAGCAGGACCCGAACGTTCTGGTGGAACCGCTGATACCCGATTTCGGTGTAGGGGCACGGCATGCCGTGCCCTCCCGTCTCAAAAAGATAATTGATGCGAAACCTGACGTTATCGCCCACAATCTGGAAACGGTGGAGCGGTTGACGCCTCATGTAAGGGATCGCAGGTCAAGTTACACATTATCGTTAGATGTATTAAAAACCTTGAAAGAACTTGAACCTCGCGTCGTCACCAAATCAGGCATCATGGTGGGGTTAGGAGAGACTGACGATGAGGTCTACCAGGCGCTTCAGGATATGCGGGGAGTAGGTGTAGAGATCGTAACCATCGGCCAGTACCTTCAGCCTACTCGAAAGCACTTGGAGGTCGAACGCTTCGTCACCCCGGAGCAGTTCGCCGAGTATGAGGAGAGGGGCAAAGAGATGGGGTTTCTTTCAGCGACCTGCGCACCCCTGGTTCGTTCCTCCTATCATGCTGCAGAAGCTGCCTCAATCATACGAAATCGCAAGAGGATAAGGGATGAAAAACCTACTTAATTATTCCTCTTGGGGTCCCCGCGACGGTGCAAAGCAACGGCGTGGGGTGAATTCATCATATCATGCAGCAGATGTTGCTTCGATACTCCGTTCTCGTAGGGGCCGGTCTAAAGACCGGCCCGGATATGGAGATTAATATAGCGGGCCGACCTGACGTGAAACGCACGATCAAATATCGTGAACGTCGGCCCCTACGTTCTGTTCCTTATTGTATAAGCGTACCATGCGGCAGAGGTCATAAAGCTATTGCGAAAGCGCAACTCCAATGATGAATGCCTTAAGGATGGAACGAAACATCCTTAACTAAAGTCATATCTCCTGTTCCCTTCACCTTTTTGTCAATCACATACTCTACTGTTCCACAGTACGCTTTTATCGGGGAGAGTCTAGCGACAAGCGGCTCCTTGATTTCTTTTTGGGTGAGGTCAAGATTTCCGGAGTCAGGGGTCATTGCGCGGATTATACCGTAGGGGATTAGGTTGTCAAGATTTATAATAGATCGTCATTGCGAGGAGCACAAGCGACGAAGCAATCTCATATACGCGGTAGACCTATGAGATTGCCACGCGACCTTCGGTCGCTCGCAATGACACGGTTAGCTTGACAAGCCTATGCAGAGAGGTATTCTTATTAAGGAGAAACCTATATGCTGAAAAAGACTGTCTTCATGGTGATGCCCTTTGGTGACAAGGACGCGCAAGAGGTGTATGAACACTGCACCAGGAAGGTGTGTGAGAAGGTCGGCCCGCAACATTCATCAAGGCGTTGACCACACCTTAAATCCGCGTAAGATAGCGCATGCGTAGATACCTTTTAGCACTCCCTTTATTGGGGATCATAGCCTGCAATCCCTTTGACCAGCAGGCAGCAGAAGAACGTATCAAAGAGATTGTCGCTTCCGAAACCGAGCGGCTGACTGCAGCCGAGGTCTCCCTTGATCTGGTTATCCCGGAAGCAGACTCGATTATGGTTGACAGCCTATGGATAGTAACCAGGATAAAACTCTCTACCACCTTTGAGTCCGAGAGCCTTGCAATTTACTTCAACGAAGAGTTCAAGGAAGATACCACCGTCATCATAGGCGACTCGGCTCTCGTAGGAGTTATAAGAAAATACAAAGGCACACTGAACTATAACCTCATAAGCAGAGAAGACGGCACCGAGTATGCAGCAGGGAAGGAACTCACAAGCGAACGCACCCAGTGGGCGCAGTTAGCAGACAACGGTGACTGGGAGATGGTAAGCTACTCGATCGCCGGGGAGCGCTCGGATACCAACACCACCCGGATCTTCTCGGTGGGGATTAAAGGTGGTGAACTTAACACGATAATCGAATCCTCAGACTCGCTCATCACTCTGGAGGAGTTCCCAAAGGTCGCATCAGGGACAAAGCTCTCCCTTAATCTGAGAACGGTAGCCGACACAACACTTTTGGTCTCGTTTGCCATAGGAAGCGAAGCGGTGAGGTTTGTTCCTATAGTGAACGAAGCCGAGCATTGGGATGACCGCTGGGAAACCGAAGTGACGCTGGGCGATTCACCGCTGGTAGTCGGGATAATCCGTAAGGATGCGCTGGCGGATTCCGACTATCCCGCTGACTTTAACTTCTGGATATTGCCGATCACAGAATAGCGCGATATTTCTCGTCGTTCACATATAGGATGTATCGTTGCGCGCCGCCCCCGGGGGGGGGCGTACCGCTTGGGGGGGTCCGGGGGGGGTGAACCGGGCGGGGTGTTACGGGCGGGATGAGGCGTTCGTCAGCGTGCAGGTAATAGTGGGCGTAACGGCGGATAAGTTTTGAGACCAGTGAGGGAATCGAGACCTTGCATTCTGCTGGAGGAACATCAGTTAACAGGTTGAGCAAGCGACGTTCCTCTATGCTTAACCGAATCAGATCGTTATGATCCTTTGAATGTCTGCTGCACAGGAATCCTCCCTGCGTTATGGAGAAACCCGAAGCATTCTTATCTCCACACACCATGCACCCCTCTCCTATTCTGGGCGGATACCCGCTGGCAGCAGCGGCGCGCCACAGATAAAGATCGTAAAGGGAAGAGTTCCCTTCCTCCATCGCATTGAGCACCGCCAAGGTAAGATTGTAAAGCCCTGGATTGGTCTGGCCAGGCTGAGAAAGATGGGCTAAAAGTTTCATTATCCGGGCAAGCAGGGTAAGCGTTTCAGGATTCTCCCTTAAGCCCTGGTGTGAGCGAAGGATGTCCGCAGATGAAAGTGTCCACAAGCTCTTGTTCTCCCGTTCGTAGTAAATAAATTCCCCCTCCGTGCCTATCTCAAGCCCAGCGCCGAAGCGCGAGCCTGGCTTACGTGCCCCTCGTGCCAGGAGATCAACGCGACCGGTGCGGCGGGTGAGAACGGTGGCTATCTTGGAAGACTCGCGGAAAGCACGGGTCCGCAACACAAGACCTTCGGAACGGACAAGGGCAGACATCAGGCAGGGAAGTATTGAAGAGCCAGCGTGGCAAGACCAAGAAGTACAAGAAACCCCAGGGTATCGGTAGTAGCTGTAAGAAAGATACTGGATGCAAGAGACGGATCAAACTTCAACCTGCGCAGTATCATAGGCACAAGGGTCCCAACGATGCCGCCGATGATGATGTTGATTACGAGCGCAAGAAACACCAACGGGGCAAGGATTATCGGGAGTCGAAAGATAAGTGCACCTACACCCACAAGAATCCCGGCGCAAAGGCCCAAAAGGAAACAGGTTAAGAGCTGGCGCCGCAGCAGTCGCCAGGCGTCGGAGGAAGTGATTTCTCCCAAAGCCAAACTGCGAATCACCATCACTACGGTTTGCGAACCTGCGTTTCCTCCCAGACCTGCAACTATAGGAAGAAAGATGGTAACTGCCACGAGCGAGCGGATTGTATTCTGAAACAGGCCTATCACGCTTGCCGCCACGAATGCAGTGCCGAGATTAACCAGAAGCCAGGGTAGTCGCCTGCCTGCCGAACGCACCGGCGATTCAAAAAGGGAGGTCTCCGTACTTACACCGCCTGAACGGTAGATATCCTCGGTGGTCTCCTCGCGAATCACGGCGATGATGGCCTCAATGGTTATTCTGCCTCGGAGTGTCTCCTGCTCGTCCACAACAGGAACGATAGGCACCTCGGCCTTCTCGGCCTTGCGGGCCACGCTCTCCTGGTCCTCAAGAAGAAACGCCTTCACAGGATAAGGCACTGCGAGATCGCGAATCTTGGCGCGTGGGGAATGGAAGAGAAGCTTATCTATCTCCAACGCACCTTCAAAGTGACCCTTGCGATCGGTTACGAAGAGAAGGCTTGAGTAATGAGGATCCGGTCCCCTGCGCCGCAAGCGGCGAACAACCTGCTCCACGCTGTCTGTGGTGCGGACCCTGAGAAATTCGACGGCCATTCGACCGCCTGCGGTATCCGGAGGGAATTTTAGAAGCTCTCTCAGATCGCGGCGGTCGTCTGCAGGAAGCCTTGCAATGACCGCGGCGCGGTCCTCTGCAGACATCTCGGCAACGATATCGGCCGCGTCGTCGGAATCCAGCTCCTCTACAAGCTTGGAGATACGCTCGTTTTCAAGCTCGCGTAGCACCACGTCAAGGGTAGCGTCATCGAGTTCCAGGATAACGTCAGCCGCCTTGTCGGTGTCTATCAAACGGAAGAGCGCTATAAGATCGTCACGGTCCAGACGCTCAAGCACACGAGCCAGATGTCGAGCAGGTATTCTCTCAAGAATCTCCTTGAGCTCGGCGGTCTTGCCCTGCTCAAGCAGGTCTTCTACGCGGTCGAGAAAATCGGCATCCATGCGGGAATCATACTTTTGTAAACATGATTGTCAACGTGCACCCGCCCCCCGCTGACAGCAGGAACGCGCTGACGCGCGCATATCAAATCTCAAATATCAAAATGCAAAATTCAAATTTGCTCCCTGCGTTCGCCCTTCGGTATTCCGCAAGCGTCATCCTTCGGTGTTCGGCAAACGTCGCCCTTCGGTCAAAATGAAACGGCTCACAGCCTACGGCAGGCGGCTGGTGGTTACCTGTGAAGAATTACCTTTTTTGTAGCGTTGAAGGAACCCGCTTCTAAACGTACGAAATAGACGCCCTGGGATAACGATGCTGGCGCTTCCCAGATGCCCTTGCCCGCCACCGTCTCAGTCAGCACCTTGCGACCATCGGCAGAGTACAGGTTAAGCTGCGTTTCGCCGTGAAGATCGTAGCTCAAGCGGTTGAGGGAGGTGGAAAGCTGGATGGGAGAGGATACCGGAGTTTCCGCAACCGCCGGCCCCTGGCTGTACTTGATGGTCGCATAGTCATAGCCGGTTCCTGAACCTTCGCTGTTCCCTGTAACGTAGACGTTGCCTGCGTCGTCAACCGCTATTGCTCGGGCATAATCATAACCGCTTGCCGGTCCGTCGTACCGGGCTACCCATTGCTCCACGCCTGAGGTATTGTACTTTACGGTC
>SOJW01000039.1 GCA_004375895.1 Candidatus Stahliibacteriota bacterium | reverse complement strand
CGAAGCGGACGCGGATTCCGTTTATATCCCCTGCGAATACCCCGGCTGCTATGCGCGCGCGATCCGCAGTTGAGTTTCGCGCGATAAACCTGGGGTGGAGGCCTTCTGAGTAGAAAAGCCCCTTGACCCCGAAGGGGTTGCGGGTATCCAGTGTTGCCCCTGATTCTACCGAATCCTGTTCATCGAACGGGCGAAAGAGCGACAGGTTACCCTCTTTACGGCCGCCCTCTGCGAGGAAGCTGTTGTATCCTGAAAGTGCCATCTCCAGATCAAGTATCTCGGTGCGATACAGATAGTTTAAGATAACCAGATTGACTCTGGCGAAGCTCGAGGGTGCTGAGGCGGGGTTAAACGCCCATGAAGGCGAGAAGCGATCGCGTTGCTCCTGGGAAAGAAGGAGTCTGGCTCTAACAAGCATGCCCTCGGAGGGGACAAGGGTTGCCGAGGCAACACCGGTGTAGGCGGCGAGGCCGCGATGCGGCAATTCAAGGTTAGCTTCAGGACGCTCGTTCCACAGCCCGGCGGCGCCGTCAAACGAAAGGCTCAGCTTGCTTCCCACAGGGACGTTCAGAAAAACCTCAGCATGACCTTCGGGTTGCTCTTGGGAAAGAAAGAAGGGGCTAGTGTATTCCAGTTGTGCGTGCCAGCCCTCCAGGATCTTTCTCGAGGCAAGGGCTACAACTGGTGCAAGGCTTGCCTCTTCGTTTCTCAAGCTGGCTTCTTCAGGAAGACTGGGGGGAAGCCAGACGGTGTTCTCACCGGTCTGCGGGTCCCATAGGGGAACGCCGTCGAGAAGAAAGCGCACCTCGCCCGGCCTGCTACCGGCCACTGCCAGACTCTCTCTTTTAACAGAGAACTCCGGTATAAACCACGCCGCGCGCAGCCTTGTTTGCAGATCAAGCAAGGCAAGCTGAGTTAATCGCTCGAGGCAGTGATCTAAAGCCTTAACCTCAGGTAAGGAGTCGTTGGGCGTGGAGGAGGTCACAAAGCCTAGAAATATTAAACTCAACAACATAGATTAGATTAAGCGCCGAGATGAGTTTGTCAACGCTTGTTAAATCCGTATGATCTCCCTAGAAAGAAAGGGCCGGGGGTAGCCCGGCCCTACGATTTGTCTCCTTAAACTATTACTGAATAACCACAGCCTTGGCGGTCCGGGTGATCGCTTTGGTTCTCAGGGTGATGAAGTAGGCGCCGGATGGGAGTCCGCTACTATCCCAAGAAAGGGTGTGGGTCCCAGCGGATGATTGGCCTTCGAGTAGTATCTGCACCTTTCGGCCCGCAGCGTCCCACACCTCGATGCGCACGTCGGTAGGTTCAGGCAGGCTGAAGCTTATCCGGTTCTGGCGCTCTACGCTCAGGCTTATGGGGGAGAGGATAGGTGTCTTTTCAGCGACCGCGGGGTCCGGCAAATTGCCCTCGCGTCCGAAGTGACGCAGGGCAGGATCACCGAAGAGGGTATGTCCGTAGGAGTTCACGTACTTACTCACGCGGGACTCTGCGTTATAGTATTGGAGCCTGCCGGCATCAACGGCGTCGCCCAGGACGTGATCGTAGGTGGTTTTCTTAAGGTAGTTGTCCAGCACGTAGTAGTAGAGACCGTTTTGGCCACCGTCGCCCGGGCCACTCCAGCCCTGTCTGCCCAGGGCGGAGCGAGTATGGGCAACTACAGCGATGCTTGAGTAGTTCAGCAGGGCTTGCGCCAGAGAGTTTGCATCCTCAGGGTATCCGTTAAGGCAGGAGAGGAGGAACGCCACGTTTGGTTTTTCGGTGTTAAGCAGAAAGGCGTCCGTGCTCGCAAGGCCGGTCGGCCAGGCGAATTCATTGTCCGTGGGAATGGTGTCCCCGTCGTCGTGCCACACGCAGCGGGAGAACTGGTTCTTCCAGCCGTGGTTGTTCTCTACGAATATTCCGGCGTCCGTGTTGGCTAGTGTGTTCTTCAGATTGGTCCGGGTGAAGTTGACGTCACAACTGTAAAGCGATGGCCCGTCGCCTTCCTTCTCGTAGAGGGTAGTAGCCCGCGATTCTTTGATGATCCCGTTGCTCATGATAAATTCCATGTAGTGGGCGCCATCGTAACCAGGATACCCGCTTTCGTTCTCGTTCGGGTACCAGAGTATACCGCCGGCAAGGACAGAGGTCTCTTTATAGGTTGTGTTTTTATCGTACTCGAATAGCCAGGTTTGTTCCAAGATAGAAGGGACGGTTGTCGCAAAGGAGGAGTTAATGCGACCGACATGAAGTTCCATCTCAAGGTCCGGAGCATCCTGAGGATCCACAAAGCCGCCGGCGGAAAGGGCCTCACCGTAGTAGCTATCGCCGTCCTCGTTCCAGGACTCCTCATCAGGCTTGGACAGATCACCGTAGTAGATGTCTGAGGGGATATCTGCTAAATCAGGCCACCAGCCGGCGTTGCCGTTGTTGAAGGGGGCAAGTACCCGCATGGGGATATTCGCATGGTGGCCTATGATGAGGAGGTAGTCGTAGTCGGCGGCGTGCCCGCGCAGCCAGTTGCGAATCTTTTGCGGCGTATCATCTCCTCCACTGGAGGATAGGATATCTTCCTTGGTTACTACCCCGACCTCGAAGCCGGTGTGCCTGCGCCACTGGCGGTACAGGCTGGTAGAATCCTTGAGCGCGGCGGTAGTCAGGATAAGCATCCGCGGGTTTGCAAGCACGCGCTCCGAGGGACGGTACCACTCACGAGCCTCGTCCTTGTTGTAGATGTGTTCAGGCACGTCGGGATAAAGGGTCCCCTTGCGGATGAAACGGGCAATGAACTCGGCGTGCTCCTCAGAGACCGGGGCGTAGCGGATGCTGACCGTCACGTCGCGGGCGAAGTAGAGGCTGCCAGAGACCGGATCATAGGCGAATGGATAGACTGCCACGGTGACCAACGAGTACTCGCGGCGCTCCCCTGTAGCATGAATTTCGCCCAGGTGATCCGATAACTTCTCTTCCCCGGAGTAGACGCGGGCGCGGGTCTCTTTGTAAAGCACGTGAAGGTTGTTTAGCGTGGTGTTCGTGGCTCCAAGCGGTAGCGCCGGAAGTGAAGCCTCCACGAGATAGGTCCCGGGCAACTCGCAGCGGTTCCCGGAAACATCCACGCTTACAACCTCACTTCCAGGGGGAAGCGCAAAGGTATAGGTAGGCATAGGCAGACGAGGGTGACCTGGATACTGCCGATAACCTACCCCAGGCATTCCTATCCGAACCTCGTCGTTATCCAACGGGATAATCTCAAACTCGGGCATAGTTAGATGGAACACGCAAGAACCTTCAGTTCTGCACAGTGGAATCCGGCCTGCCGGACCGGAGGTCTCACCGGCAAAAAGGGCAATCCCCGCAAGCACCATCACGCCCACTACGAGGGATCTTTTCATCTATTTCCTCCTTGAGTTCTAGTTTCAATCACCCTGCCTCAATCCCAACACCTTTTCTTGTTCTCGCACCTTTAGACTTTACCTGTAGACTATTATAACGCTTCTCGGCCGTTTGACAACCCCTTGCCTGGGGCGTCCGCATGTTGGACGATCTCATACTCCATTTTTCACAATCGATCTACCTGACATAAGACTAATCGGAAAGAAAGGTATGTCAAGAAAACACACCAGCCTGTGCGGCAAGGGGTAGTTACCATGGTGGGCAGAGGATGACAAGGGTATCAACTAAAGGGTGCAACATTTCTTCCTCCCTGTCGTCTACCTAGATGTAGAGGATGTTTAAATGAGGAGAACGGCAATCACTAATTAGGAGGAGTCAAATGAAGAAAGCAGTCTTTTTAGTCCTTATCCTTGCCGTGGCTGCCCTTGGTGCAAAAGGCTACGGCGGATTCGTAGTCTCTTACATGATGCCCGATTTTGACGCTTTGAACGAAGAGCTTAGCGATGTCCAGGGTATGGCCAGGATAGAAGATGATTACATAATCACCTACGGTGGCGGCGGCTGGGGCGGCGGCGATCATCTGATGTTCGGCGGCTGGGGCTTCGGCGGCGGACGAAGGTTTTATGGAAACACCGTCTCAATAAAAATGACCTATGGCGGCGGATTCTTCGAGCCCGGTTACTTCATCAACATCTGGAAAGGCTTCGGCATCATGCCCATGGTAGGCATCGGCGGCACCGCTGTGACCCTGAAACTTCGTCCCAGACTGGGAGATATAGACTTCGGCGAGCTTCTGGATAATCCCGGACGCACCTCTGAGGTTTCCTTCAGGACTTTCACCCTAGCTCCCAGTCTCACTATACTTATTCCTATCGAGTTCATCGCCATCCAGATCAAGGGCGGCTACATGTGGAGTCCTTTCCATGGTGGTTGGGAACTAGAAGACGGCGCCGATCTACGCAAAGCTCCTGAGATCAACCCGTCGGGCATCTTTGCTTCGGCCGGGCTCTTGTTCGGCTTCGTAGGCGGCGATTAATACACCCCACGCATCAATGCTCCTTTTTACCCTGAGGGGTAAAAAGATCGCAAAATAAAGACTGTAGGGGCCGACGTTCGCGGTCTTGACCGCGCGTTTCGCGTCAGGTCGGCCCCTTTATCTTGACAATCAAATCCAAGTCGCCATAATAAAGTATGAAAATGAAAGATCACATTATTATAGGAGCAGTTGCGGGGTGCGGAATTTATATCCTCGACAGGTTGAATAAGGAGAAAGAAATCAAATTCTCAAAACTGCTTCTATGTGGAGCGGCAGGAGCCACAATCGCTCTCCTTCCCGACATTCTGGAACCTGCGACGAATCCCCGCCATCGCCAGCTTTTCCATAGCTTGGTCTCATTAGGATTTACTCTGTCAGGTATCTTTGTATCTAAAAAGCCTCTCACAAAAGCAAGTTTCGCTGGCTACACCAGCCACCTCTTAGCTGATCTAACCACACCCATGGGATTACCGTTCCTCTGGTAAACAATCAAGAAAAAGACCGCAGGTTTTGGAGTAAATCTTGATTTAGCAGGAAGCAGATTGTTATCGTTTTTTTCTTTTCTTACGCTTCTTGCTCTTGGGACGCACCCTCACCTTACCCGCTCCCATCATGCGGGGATCAACCCCTGCCCCCTTGACCATGCGCTGCATCTCGGAAAGCTGCTTTATGAGCTGGTTGACATCGGCAGGGGTGGTGCCAGACCCGCTGGCTATCCTCAGCTTGCGGCTTCCCGAGAGGATATCAGGGTTGCGCCGCTCCGCAGGCGTCATTGATAATATGATGGCCTCGGTGCGCTTGATCTCGGCAGGATCGAAATCTTCAGGACTCATTCCTCCCATCATATCTGCAGGCAGCTTGTCCATAAGCTTTGAGAGATCTCCCATCTTTGAAATCTGCTTCATCTGAGTCAGTAAATCCTCGAAGTTAAGACGTCCCTGGATGAGCTTTTCGGCAAGCTCGGCACTCTGACGTTCGTCAACCACCTGACGCACCTGCTCGGCAACGCTTGCCACATCACCCTCACCGAGGATACGGCCGGCTATTCGCTCAGGATGGAAGATCTCAAAATCCACGAGTTGCTCACCGATTCCGATGAAATATATGGGCAAACCGGTAACGTGACGGAAGCTGAGCGCCGCGCCCCCACGAGCATCGCCGTCCAGTTTCGTAAGGATAGCACCCGAAACCCCGAGCTGGGCGTGGAACTCCTGGGTCTGGCGAAGCGCATCCTGACCGACCAGACCGTCGAGGACAAGTAAGGAGTAATCGGGTTCGAGTTTTTCCTTTATCTGGGCAAGTTCGGCGACCATCTTCTTGTCGATGTGAAGGCGTCCGGCAGAGTCTATGATGACCAGTTGGTTATTTGATTTCTTCGCGTGTTTGAGTGCCGCGGTGCAGGTCTCTATATCGCGGGAGGTAGGTTTTGGAGGCCCCAAAAAATCTACATCTGCTTTTGATGCCAGGGACTCAAGCTGCTCGACCGCAGCCGGTCGTTTGATATCCGCAGCGACCAAAAGTGGGTGCTTACCAGCATACATCCTGGCAAGCTTTGCGGCCACGGTGGTCTTGCCCACACCCTGAAGCCCTAAAAGCAGAATGACGGTTGGCGGCTTTGTGAACTCAAGCTTCTCGGCCTTTCCCCCTAGAAATGCGGTGAGTTCCTCGTAGATAACCCGCAGCGCCTGCTTGCCTGGCTGAAGCGAGCTGTATATCTCGGTTGTGTTAAGTTTCTCTTCAAGCAGGGAAATAAACGCCTTGGCCGCCTTATAGTTCACGTCCGCCTCAAGGAGCGTCACGCGAAGCGTGCGCAGGAACTCGGCTATCTCCCGCTCGGAAAGGCTGCCCCTACCCAAAAGCTCGCGCTTGAGCTTGGTGAAGGCGTCTTTCAAAAGATCAAACATCTGTGATATTACCTTGTTGGCTTTTTTTATTTAAAGTCATTGGGATATTCTACTTACTTCTCCTTAAAGATGCAACCTGCCTCGGAAGATATGTAAGGGCCGATTTGTGAATCCCCTCCCCCGGCACTTCGTGCCGTCCCCCTCCACCAGGGAGGGGGAAATTGTAGCTGCAAAGCCTTGGGGTTATCCCTCCACCGGGGAGGGTGATAATTTTTATCGCCTCCCTCTTGATGGGGCGAAGTGCCACAGTCTGGCGGAGGGTAGGGTGGGGGTGTCCAAGGGCAACCCCTTTATATTTTAGAGTGCAACGACCGTGTCGCTCTTACCCCAAGCGATTGCTTCACAATCGCTTGGGGACCCCCCTGTCGTTGCGATGAATTCCAGGATGCAACAAGACGCTTGTTGCACTCCAAACTAAATTTTGCATTTTGCACTTTGAAATTTGACTTCACCCGCCCTTGACCGCCCGCACCACCGCGGCGTAGTCTTTTGATCGGAAAAGCGCCGAGCCAACCACCAGTATGTCAGCCCCGGCCTCGCGAATCGCCGGCGCGGTCTGTGGATTGACTCCACCGTCCACCGAGATGGGTAAAGAGAGTTTCTGGCGCTCGATCTCGCACTTGAGCGCAGTGATCCTTTGGAGCGTCTCGGGGATAAAACTCTGCCCGCCAAAACCGGGGAAAACGCTCATTAAAAGCACCTGTGAGAGTTCGGGAAGGATCGGATAGACGCTTTCAAGTGCGGTGTCCGGGTTCAGGGTAACGCCTATCGGTTTACCGTGTTCAAGCAGCTTGGGCAGGGTATCGGAATCTGCGACCTCGATGTGGTAAAGCACCTCGTCCGCACCGGTTTCGATAAACCGCGGGGCGTACTCTACAGGGTCGGCAATCATCAGATGAGCGCGAATAGGGAGCTTGGTGAGATTCCTGATATGTTTGGTCACCGGTGAGCCGAAGCTTATGTTGGGAACGAAATGCCCGTCCATGACGTCGAGATGGAACGCGTCCACCCCTGCTGCCTCAGCGGTACGTATCTCTTCGCCAAGGCGGGTAAAATCACAGTTAAGTATTGAAGCGGAAAACTCAACCATCACGTACTTTCATCAATCTAACAACTCAAGACAATCATCGCCCATTAACACGCTGGCAAGCCAGGATCAAGGCTCCTGGCCGACGGTAACCCTTATCGTGTCCCCTTTCCCAACAAATACCCCGGGCTCAGGAGATTGCAGGACTACTATGCCGCCCTTGCCTGCTACCTCCATCCTGCGAACCTCTTTTAGGACCAGGGAGTCGGCCTCAAGCATCTCCTGCGCCCGCCCCAGCGGCAGATCGATCAGGTTGGGGACAGGGATCGTCTTATCTATCGGCCCGGCCGAGATGTATAACCGGAGCTTGGTTCCCTGCGCGACGCGAATCTCCGGGTCAGGCTTCATGGCTACGATTCTTCCTGGGGGAACGGTATCGTTCTGCACGGTATCCACCTGCTCGATCTGGAAGTTGCGGCGCTGGGCTATAGCCGTGGCCTGCTCCAGGGTAAGACCCAAGAGGTAGGGAACGCGAACCGACTCCTCTCCCGAGGATACGGTAAGCTGCACCAACCTGCCCTTCTTGATCTTGCTCCCGGCCCCAGGCCTCTGCTCTAAGACTGTTCCTTCCACATAGAGTGTATCAGGCCGCTTCTCATCAGCCACAGACTCGAAGCCCTGTTCTTCGAGGAGAACAATCGCCTCCTCCAGAGGCAGGCCTACAACCTCAGGAACCTCGACCTCGTCGCCTTTGCCTACTATCAAAGGCACCACTATGTAATTCCCTACAAGAAATCCCAGAATGCCCAGTGCAAAAAACCCACCGATAACAATCCCTACGACCACAGCGACCTTCAGGACAATGCTAGGGGCGGATCTCTCTGCCATTCTAGCGAAGAACCCCTGCAACCACCAGATCTATCTGTGAGCCCTTTGGAGCCATCTCGCCCGCCTTGGGCGTCTGTTTCATCACGGTTCCCTGATAGTACTCGCCCGTTACCCTGTAGGTTATAGCGCCTACCACAAACCCCTGCTCCTCTATCGTTTTTCGAGCCGTTGAGAGTTTGCGGCCTGTTACCTTAGGAACCTCAACAAGCTCGGGACCAAGGCTCACGAACAACGTAACCTTACTTCCCTTCTCCACTGCGGTTCCCGCCTCAGGATCGGTTCCTATCACCAAATCCTCAGCTAATGTATCGTATTTTGAGACAACGTCGGAGACGAAGAGCCCGGCGGCCTGCAACAACTCGGTTGCATGAACCAACTCAAACCCGGCAAGCTGGGGCACCTCTATCATCGGCCTTCCGGTGCTCAAAACGACACGGATGATCGCACCAGGGCAAATAGGTTCAGCGGGCTCCGGATCCTGGGAAAGTATCACCCCTTCCTCAAGATCGCTTGGGTTCTCTCCTACCGGAAGAATCACGAAGCGGTAAGGCTCAACCACCCCTTCGGCTTCCTCAACGCTAAGGCCCACTATCTCAGGGGTTGGGCGTGGACGCCGCGCAAGAAAACCTGGGATCTGCAACCCTAAGGTAACCCCAGCAGAGATAAGCAAGGCGACCCCGGCACAGATAAGCACCGAGATCCACAACGCCCGGTTATTTGATCTTTTTTGTTCGTTCATGATGGTATCCCTCCTCCATTAGTCGTTGTTTTCTTCCTCTTCTTCACCTTCTTCACCCGAGCCTCCCAAAACAAAGAGCTTTGAGCCTCTGATACTACGCAAGAGTTCTTCATCCTTCAAGCTGGCCTTCACCTGGAGGATGTAGTTGGCAGGCTTATCCAGTTTATCCGCATCTATCTCCCAAACTACCGTCTTGCCATCCGGTTTAACTGTGGCCTTTACAATAGTCTCACCTTTTGGAATCGGAGCAAGCGTCCCAAGGGTCATCAGTCGAGCCTCGTATTCGCTAATCCCCTCGATGGGATCCCACGATAAGACCACCCTGCCCTCCTCGGCCAAGACGGTGTCCGGGAGATGAAACACAAGGCCTGCAAACGGGGTGCAGGTGAACTCCTCAAGCACAAGTGCCCGATCTTGCCTGAGCAAAAGCAACCGGTAGGTGGCTTCATCAATGCTCAGGGTTTCAGGGTCGCTAAATTCCATCCCTTCTGCAAGATCACGCAACGTATCTAGCACAATAAAGTCTCCATTGATCTTTCTCTCCACTACCACACCTTCACCATCATCTTCTGAAAGCCCCTGCCAGGAAAAATTAACCAGGGCGTATGAGGAGGGCCCCTCTTCTTCAGTAAGGCATACCGTTTCTGTCTGCACCCTTATCTTACCGAGTTCCGTTTCGTATAAAGGTTCATCAAGCCTGTCGCAGTCCAGGGCCAGAAGGACAACCCCGGCTGCAGCCACGATAAGCATCGCCAAAAGGTATTTGGCCATCAATCCTCCTTCTTATGAGCTGTAATCTTACGGCTATCTTGAGGTATGTCAAGTGCGAAGGTTTTATTGCGAGAGCGCTCGCCCTTGATAAGACTAACACTTGAGCGCGGTATCCCAAAGTATCTCGCCAGGAGCTCTTTTACCTCCGCGTTCGCCAGTCCCCTCTCGGGAGCAGAATGCACCCGGACCTTAAAGCAATCCCTTCCGAGTTCCTCAACGCGGCGTCTTGAGGCTCTGGTAACCACCCGCACCTGGATCAAACGCATAACTAGCGCACTCGAGTCTTAAGACGAATCCCACGCCGGCTAGAGTCTATAAAGTTCAAGAACTCCGCCACTTCCGGTATCAAACGCTCCTTGGGTAAAAGCTCAGCCAGCGCCTTATCCCGCGGTCTGGGGTCCTGGTAGATCATACGGTAGAGTTTTGTTATGAGCGTGCGGCGCTCGAGCGGGAATCCAGCCCGCTCAAGTCCCACACGATTCACCCCGGCGACGTGAAATGGATGTCCGGAACCGAGAAGAAAAGGGGGCAGATCCTGCGTCAGGTAGGAGTGTGCGCCAAGCATGGCAAGCCGCCCGATGCGGACGAACTGGTGAACCCCGCTTGAACCTCCCAGAAAGGCCTGCTCACCGACTTCAACGTGTCCTGCAAGCTGAACACCGTTGGCGAGGGTCACCTGCCCTCCTAACTTGCAATTATGCGAGACATGCGCGTAGGCCATGATGTATGAACCCTTGCCGACTTTCGTTGCCTCGCCCTCACCTGTGGCCCTGTGCAGGGTGGCGAACTCGCGAATCGTGACGTTATCTGCGAGGACAAGAAAGCTTCGCTCACCCGCAAATCGGGTATCCTGGGGCAAACCGCCCAACACCACGTGCTCTGCTATCATACAGTTCTTGCCGATACGCACATGTGGTTTGATGACAGCATGTGAGAGGATGCGTGTTTCGGCTCCGATTATTACATCCTCTTCGATCACCGCGTATGGACCGACACTTACCCCCTCATGCAAGCGGGCGCCTGCTGACAGGACGGCTGTGGGATGGATCTTGTTCATCCTTTGGCCGCGGCTACTCTTCCTTGGGGAAAAGCCCCACTACAAAGGT
>SOJW01000012.1 GCA_004375895.1 Candidatus Stahliibacteriota bacterium | reverse complement strand
GCCTGGATCACCGACTCAAGGATTTCCTGGATGGATGAGGTGTAGATCTGAATCCAGCCGGTGGCGCGCTGGGCAATGGAGTCGGTCTGCTCGGTCCAGATGGTCCAGGGCGGAGCCATGGCGCGGTTGATGTTGCCCATCACGATTGGCAAGCGTGCGCCCGTAGCCCAGTGAAGCACCTCGTGCATCAGCGCAAGTCCCTGGGAGGAGGTGGCAGTAAATGTTCTCGCACCTGCGGCAGATGCACCCATGGATGCGGCCATGGCCGAGTGCTCGCTCTCCACCTTGATGAACTCCGCTTTCAGCGAGCCGTCCGCGCACATGTTTGAAAGAAGCTCCACAACCTCGGTCTGAGGGGTGATGGGATAGGCCGCAATCACCTCGGCGCGCGAGAGCAGCGCTCCCCAGGACAGGGCGTGGTTGCCCATCATTACCTTCTGCATCAGGCCTCCTTGACCATGCCGATTGCGTCCTTGGGACACTCCACCGCGCAGATGCCGCATCCCTTGCAGAAATCGAGGATGACCACAGGGTAGTCTTCGGAGTCGATCTCGATGGAGACGTCGGGACAGAACTTCCAGCAGATGCCGCACTTGTTGCATTTTTCTTTATCAATCACCGGGCGCAGGTTTCGCCATGAGCCGGTCTTGTTGACCGTCATGCGGCCAAGCGACATCGCCATCAACGGCATGTCCGATTCTTTCTCCCATTTGATCTCTTCACTCATCATTTCTCCTCTGGGGCCTTGGCGACATCGTAGGCCTCCTGGGCCGCCTTCACGTTTTCGTCCTTCTTGACCGGCGAGAGTTCATGCACCGCATCGCGCACCGCATCGATCCCCACGAAACCGGTGATCTTTGCAAACGCCCCCAGGATAGCGCTGTTGACAATAGGCGCCGCCTTTGATCCGATTCTGTGCTTGAGAGCAATAGAGGTTGCATCCACTATAGCCACCTTGAAGTCTTTGAACTGGGGGAAGTCGGCGGCCTTTTTCTCGGTGTTGATTATGATCCATCCGCCTGGTTTGAGTCCTTCGGTGACGTCGATTGCGGCAATCAAAGTTGGGTCAAGCACCAACAGATGATCTGGCTCGTAGATCTTGGATCGGATGTAGATTGGTTCGGTGTCGATACGTGTGAAGGCGACCACCGGTGCGCCGCGGCGTTCGACGCCGTACTCCGGGAAGGTCTGAACGTAGCGTCCTTCCTTGGCCACGGCGACCGCCAGCACTTTTGAAGCAACCACCGTTCCCTGGCCACCCCGGCCGTGGAAGCGGATCTCAAGCATCTAGCCTCCTAATTTATGTGGCGAAAAGAATCGGAGATTCTTTCCGCCGGAGTTTACAATCTTTTCAACTAATATCCTCTTGCATTTCATTCACCGATCTACAGAGAGACTAAGTGTAACCCGGATGGCTTACCTTTTCTAATCCATGTTAATCTGCGTAATCTGCGGTTCATTAAACGATAGCCTTTTAGAACCTCAATACCGACGCGCCCCAGGTGAAGCCGGCGCCGAATGCGGCAAAAAGTACCAGGTCATCGCGTTTGATAAGTCCTTTTGAGATCGCGTCATGGAAGGCTATTGGTATGGTTCCTGCAGACATGTTGCCGTGCCAGCTGATGGTGATGTGGGTTTTATCTAAAGGCACCTTGGCGCGTCTGCAGGTGGCCTCGATTATGCGGGTGTTGGCCTGGTGCGGGATGAATAAAGAGATATTATCCGGATCGACACCGGCCAGCTTGATCGCCTGGATCGCAGCATCGCCCATGGTTCGCACCGCGTACTTAAAAATCTCGTTGCCCTTCATGTACAATAAGTGCAATTTCTTATCCACCGTCTCGTGTGATGCTGGCATGCGCGAGCCTCCGGCCGGCTGTATGAGCAGTTCCCCCAGGGAGCCGTCCGCTCCCAGGATCGAAGAAAGAAACCCGCGATCCTCATCCGTAGGAGCTATGATGACAGCGCCTGCGCCGTCACCCAGGAGAACGCAGGTACCGCGATCCTCCCAGTTGGTGATCTTTGATAGAATATCTGCGCCTGCAACAAGGATGGGCTTCGCGATTGAGGAGAGCATTAAAGAGCCTACCTCAAGCCCGTAAAGGAATCCTGAGCAGGCCGCTGAGACGTCAAACGCAGGGATGCCGGGAACATCGAGTCCTTTCTGCACCCAGCAACCGGTGGAGGGAAAGAAGGTATCCGGCGAGATGGTCCCTATAATGATGGCCCCCAGGGCGGATGCGGCAAGCCCAGCGTTCCTTAAAGCCTCCTTGGCAGCCTCTATGATGAGATCAGAGGTTGCCTCATCCTCTCGAGCTATATGGCGCTTCTCGATGCCGGTGCGGGTTTTTATCCACTCGTCAGAGGTATCAACTATCTTCTCCAGATCCGCATTCGTCAGCACCTTCTCAGGTAAGTATGCCCCCGTCCCCAGAATCTTAAATCTTCTAAAAAACTTCATCTACCTTACTCTCCTTTCCTGGCCATCAAAGCGGCGAGAGCGAGCGAGTAGAACTTGGAGTCCTCATCGTCGCCGCGAGAGGTTAAAACACAAGGCACCTTTGCTCCGGTGACTATAGCGGCCAGGTGGGCGCCTGCCAGGTGGGCTACTGCTTTATAGAAGATGTTCCCGGCTTCAATATCCGGGAAGATCAAAACGTCGGCGTCACCCGCCACCTCACTCTCCACCCCTTTGATCTTTTTGGACTCAGCGGAAACGGCAAGATCCATCGCCAGTGGGCCGTCCACAATGCATCCTTTTATCTGTCCGCGGCGGTTCATCTGGGTAAGTATCGCCGCTTCGATGGTGGCGTCCATCTTGGGATTGACCTTTTCCACAGCAGCCAGGATAGCCACCTTGGGACGCTCTATCCCCAAGCGATGGGCGATATCCACCGCGTAGCCTATCATGGCAATCTTCTGTTTGAGATCAGGGGCTATAAGAACAGCTACGTCTGTTGTTATAAGAAGCTTGTGGTATAAAGGCACCTCGAGAACGGTGACGTGTGAAAGGAGTTTGCCTGCAGGAAGAAGGCCCTTTTCCTTATCCAGTATGGCGCGCATGTAGACGGCTGAGTCCATAAGACCTTTCATCAGGAAGTCGGCTTTCCTTGTATTGACCAGTTCAACCGCTTTTTGAGCGGCGGCCTTCTCATCCGGGGTGTCAATAATCTTAAAGATAGCGGGGTCAATCTTATACTCAGAAGCCACCTCTTTGATGTGGGTTTCGTGGCCGGTCAGGGTGGCATCAATCATCTGTTCTGTTACTCCGCGGGCCACCGCCTCGATGGTATGAGGGTCTTCCCCAGCCGCCACTGCCACCCGCATCCTGGGTAGGTTCTTTACCTTCTCTACCAGCTCTGACAATTTTTTGATAGGCATCAAGCCTCCTTGGGTTCGTCCTTTTTAGTATTCTTGAGCAACTTCCTCTCCTGCAAGAACCCGCAGCGCCCCCTCGATCAGGGACTGCATCTCGTTCTCCCCTGGATAGACCTTTAATGGCGCTATGAACTTCACACGGGTTTTGACCCAATCCACAAACTGCTTGTCGTAGGCAAGCCCACCGGTGAGAACCACAGCGTCCACCTTGCCGCAAAGCACCGCGGCGCGAGCACCTATCTCCTTGGAGCAGGTATAGGCAACCGTTCCCAGAACCTCGGCTGCCTCTTTGTCACCTGCCTTGACCCTGTCTTCCACCTCCCTCATATCGTTTGTCCCCAGATAGGCAACCACGCCGCCCTTGCCGGCCAGCATCCTTTTCATTTGATCTTTGGTGTAGTTGTTGTCGAGCACAAAGCATACCAGGTCCCAGGCAGGCAGGGAGCCTGCACGTTCAGGCGCTATAGGCCCGTCTCCGTTCAGGGCGTTGTTGACGTCAATCACCTTGCCCTTGCGATGCGCGGCGATGGAGATACCGCCTCCCAGGTGGGCGACGATAAGGTTGACTTCTTCGTATTTCTTGCCCATCTCGGCGGCGGCTTTGCGCGCGGCTGCCTTGTGGTTCAGGGCATGGAAGATGCTGCGGCGCTTTATCTCCGGCCGGCCTGTATATCGAGCAAATGGCTCCAGTTCGTCCACCACCACCGGATCCACGATGAATGCAGGTATCCCTAAAGGTTCGGCGACGGCATAAGCGATGAGCCCGCCCAGGTTGGAGGCATGCTCGCCCTGCAAGCCGGCGCGAAGATCGCGAAGCATCGCCTCGTTCACCCGGTAGGTTCCACCAGGGATCGGGCGCATGAGTCCTCCTCTACCTACCACTGCGGAGAGTGTGGAGGTATCAATACCCTTCTCGGCTAAAGTCTCCAGTATCACGTCGCGACGGAACTCGTACTGATCCATTATCTTTGCGTACTTGGCTATCTGGGCCGCCGGATGCGTAAGATTTACCGAAAAAAGTTCTTCCTTTCCCTCATAAACGGCTATCTTCGTTGAAGTGGAGCCAGGATTTACTGCGAGAACTCGTAACTCTGACACATGTTCCTCCTTCGCTGAGGATACGGATTCCACGCCCAATGTCAAGCCGAAAACACCCCAAACAAAAGCTTCGTTTTCTTTGGGAACCTCGCCCGTCACTGCGAGGCTTCCGCAGGAAGCCAAAGCACCGAAGGAACACCGCAGGGATAATCTGGGTGCCCTGCATTCAATAGGTAACTTTCCCTCTCCCTTGGCGGGACACATGTTTTCGATTTATTCCCGATTCCAATCGCAATTGGGTGGGGGGGTGGGGTGGGTGGCTTATAGGATATATATTCTCATTACCGACAATTCGATTATTAGATTTTTATGCTTCAATATCTACAACAATTGGAACAGCTGTAGGAACAATTCTTGCTGCATTTTTAGAAGTTATTTTGTTCAAGAAATATCTAGGTTTGTTCTCCACGGAAGAAAAACTTTACCATAAAGAAAAGCCTGAAGGCCCGTTATATGAAGCGAAGTTTTATGACCAATCGGGGGAAAATGCAAGATTTTACGGAAAATCGGCTCGGGGAGCTAGCTTTGGGAAAAATAAGGATGATAAAGAGTAGTTTAGAAACATAAGCTCGTAGGGCCGACCTCAGCGTGCCCCCTTCGGGGGTAAGGTCGGCCCGCTCAATTCTTTTAATGTCCCACTTTTTTACCCCAGACGTCTGCTTCCCGCCCCATCATTTTACACTTTGCACTTTGCATTTTGACTTTTGCAATCGCGACGCAGTCGCGCCTTTGTCCACCTTTTGGGTAGCTTTTGTCCACCTTTACCCGTCCTGGCTGTCCAACTTTTGACCAGCTTTTGTCCTATTTTTTCAGGCGAAATTGCCGATGACTTCGAGTACCTTCTCGGTCTCCTCGGCAGTGTTGTAGAAGTGTGGGGAGAGCCTGATAGCACCTTTGCGCAGTGAGACGATGATGCGGGCATCACTAAGTTCCTCGAACAGCTCTTTTGAATCCTTACCTTGAAACCGGAAGGTGAGTATGCCTGAGGCGTGACCCTCGTTTTCTGGCGAAACAATCTCCGCATCCAATTGCTTTAGACCTTCCAACAGGAATCTGCGAGTCTGGAAGATCCTCTCGTTAATCTTTGCTATCCCTACCGAGTTCAGGATCTTCAGATTCTCAACGAACCCTACAAGAGGAACCCCAGGATAGGAGCCGGGCTCGAACCGGCCCGCGCCCTGTTTGAGAGGAGGCAAGGGGTCGAAGATGTTGAAGTCTTTCCAGGAAAGGCTCATCCATCCCGCAAACGCGGGCTTCAGCCGAGACATGGTCTTGGCGTTCACATAAAGGATCCCGGCGCCCACCGGTCCCAGGAGCCATTTGGCAGACCCGGCGGCAAAGAAGTCCACGTGAAGCTCTGAAAGATCAAGCTCTAAAGCACCCGCACCCTGGATACCGTCAACCACCAGGAAGATGCCTTGAGCGTTGCAGAAATCCCCAACTTTCTTAAGGTCAACCCTGTACCCTGTAAAGAAGTCAACCCAGTCTATGGCCACAGCACGGGTATGTTCATTGGTTGCATCCAGAATCCTATCCTCAAGCGGTCTGTCGTCTTCAATCTCTATCTGATGTTTCTCTATCTGCGGCAGATTCTGCTCCCACGGGACGCTGTTTGCAGGGAAGCCGTCCTTGATCAACACGATGTTGTCGCCCTCCTGCCATGGTATGGAGTAAAGGGCAGCTAAAAGTCCCATTGAGGTATTGGGGATGAAACCTATCTGGGAAGGCTGGGCTTTAAGAAGTTTGGCCGACTCGCCGCGAAAAGCCGCCAGTTGTTCGCTCCAGAACCCCCACGATTTATCCCCAAGCTTGAGTTCATCAATCAACGCCTTCATACGCTTGCGTGTAGGGACAGCAAGTGGAGAGCTGGATGCGTGGTTGAAGTAGATGATGCCTCTGGTGCGGGGAAAGAGTTGGGTGGCATCCATACACAATCCTACACCTCTATGGGGTAGAGTCAAGTGATCAGTTCCCTTGACAATTCCCGATTCCCGATTAAGCTTCTGCGATATGAAGATCGCTCTGTTTGCGGACTACCATGGAGGGGATCGCGTTTGGCCTCTTCTCGAAGAGGCCCTTGAGGATCAACGTTTGGATCTGATTGTTTTTGCCGGTGATATCTTGGATTCAGCAGAACGCGAAGCCGAATGGCAAAAGGTTCGCTCGACCGGTAAAGCCCCGCGCAAGTCCAAAGCGGAATCGGAACATGATGGCGTTATAGATGAGCTGATCTACCGCGAGTTCTTCATCAATCTTACAGGATTCGGGGTGCCGATTGTATTCGTTCCCGGGCATCTGGATGCTCCAACCGCCCGGCTTAATGAAACGGCGAAGGGTTTTCCCAACGTGCATAACGTTCAAACCGAGCCTTTCGAGGTAGCGGGCTACACCTTTATTGGCTGGGGTGGAGCTGTTGGGCCGGTTGATGTGGACGCGAGCTTTTATTGTTTGAAGGGGAAAACACTCAAGAAGCATTTATCTTCCGGGTTTGGCTCCGATCCTGATCAAACCGTACTGCTTGTTCATACCCCTCCTATCTCAAGGGTTGACCTTGATCCCGCTGTAGACGATCATGTGGGAGCAAAGGCAATAAACGAGGTGATAGAGAAGCATCAACCTGCGTTCTGCTTCTGCGGTCACGCTCACGGTACACCCGGGCAGGACACCCTGGGTCCCACGGTTGTAGTTAATCCAGGTCCCATGTTCCGAGGCCGCTACGCCCTCATCAATACAGAACAGCATCGGGTGCTATTCCCTACGCCGCTTAAGGTGTGAACGAGTCAGTTTGGGAGGCGCTTGAGCATACAAGCGACCTGGAGCTCCTTATCCGTGGAGCAAGCGAAGAGGAGCTTTTTGCCAACGCAGCAGAGGCGTTGCTTGCGCAGATAGTCGAACCGGAAAGTGTAGGCGAGAGCGAGCAGCGTAGGATTGAGGCGAGATCCGAAAGCGTTGAGGAACGTTTTCTTGACTGGCTGCGTGAACTGTTGTATTGTGTTATAACGCAAGGTTTTCTTGTGCATCATGCAGAGGGTGTGAGGCTTTCGGAGGAGGGAGATCGATACAGGTTGGAGGCGGTGGTCTGCGGCGAGATGCTCGATTTAGGACGCCACAACCTGTTGCATGAGGTTAAGACGGTGACCTACCAGGATTTCCTCTATGGGAAAGAGGGGGATCTCTGGCGGGCACGCGTAGTGTTTGACGTGTAGGAGGACGTATGAAGAAGGTCAGCTGTAAGGTTGTGGCAGGCCGCTGCAACCAGGGTTTTCATAAGGTCGGCGACGAATATGTTGTTGGAGACCTGACACCTGAAGGCATCTGCACCTCCGCGTTCGCCTCCATCTTTCCATTGATCCTTACCATTCAGACCGGCGGGGCGTTCTTCTGGGAGAAGGATAAACAGGTTACCCGTGCGGCCTGTCCTGACGATGACGGAGTAATATTTGAGATTCGGCCGTTAGACTACAAGCCTTAAGAAAGGAGATAAGCTCATGCGTAGATTGTTGCCGGTCTTAGTGTTGGCGGCTTTGGCCTGCGGATCTAAGCCGTCTGCAAGTGAGGCCGAATCGGTGAGCCTTCCTGAATCTCGATCCAAGGTTCTTTTTGTGATCGCCCACCAGGGATTTCGAGACGAGGAACTTGCCACTCCCAAGAAGATTCTGGAAGAGGGTGGATTTGCCGGCGTAATAGCCTCAACCGATACAACAGTCGCCACCGGCATGCTGGGCGCGAAGGTAAAGCCTGATCTTTTAATCTCGCAGGCCAATGCCGACGATTACGTTGCTCTGGTGATCGTGGGGGGGGCGGGTGCCAGGACGCTCTGGAGCGACAGCACCTTGATTCGATTGGCAGGCGAGTTCAAAGAGGCCGATAAGATCCTCGGAGCTATCTGTCTTGCTCCAGTCGTCTTTGCACGTGCAGGTATACTGAAAGGCATAGATGCGACCTGCTTTTCCTCCGTCGCTTCCGAACTGAAGGCCGGAGGAGCCAACTACCTGACAGAAGACGTGGTATGCAGAGGAAAGATAGTTACCGCCTCCGGCCCTCGTGCTGCTGAGGCTTTCGGGCACAAACTGCTGTCCTTGCTCAAGAAGGAAGAGGAGTGAGGGCGGTCGTTCAGCGAGTAAGCCGGGCAGCGGTCAGGGTGGATGGAAACCAAAAGGCTTCGATCTCGAAGGGGCTCTTGGTTCTACTTGGAGTGGAGAAAGGGGACAGCGCCGAAGAGATTGTCCGCTTCGCCGAGCGACTTCCGAGACACCGGTTCTTCACCGATGCCGACGGCAAGATGAATCTTTCACTTAAAGATGTCGGAGGAAGCATTCTTGTTGTTTCCCAGTTTACCCTTGCCGCAAATCTTGCAAAAGGTCTGCGACCCTCTTTCGATCCGGCGATGGAACCTGATCGAGCTCGAGAGTTTGTGGGAGTCTTTGTTGATACGCTTCGATCAGCTGGGATAGATGTTAAAGAGGGTGTTTTTGGTGCGCACATGGAGGTTGAACTGGTCAATGATGGGCCTGTGACGTTCGCATTTCAAGGAGCCTTGTGATGGTCAACAGCATGACCGGACAAGGAAGGGCCGTTGCTCTCATCAAACCGGAGGGATTGCGTCTAACAGTTGAGGTGCATTCACTCAATCACCGCTATCTTGAGGTAAGCGTTAAACTGCCTGATCAGTTGGCAGGTTACGAGGAAAAGATCAGACAGGTGATAAAAGAGAACCTAAATCGCGGCTCGGTGAGTGTTACTGTTCACCTTGAAGAATCCAACGGCAAGCGCCTGGTTCTTGCCCCACAAGTACTCGACGATTTCCTGCATCTTCTAAAGGGATTGCGAAAGCGGGTGCCTGTATCTGAAGGGATAACGCCGGAGCTTTTGCTCAGAATCCCCGGCCTTATCAAGGAAGAGCCTCGTGATGTGGAGACGGCCAAACTCTGGAAACATACAGAGCGCTTGGTTGAGCGTGCTATCAGGGATCTGATAGGGATGCGCCGTGCCGAAGGAAAGAACCTTGAGAAGGACCTTAGAGGACGCCTTAAGATCATCAGCAGTAATCTGAGTGCTGTCAAGCGCAGGGTTCCTGGCCGAATCAAAGAAAAACGCGCCAAGCTTCTGGAGCTTCTGGAAGAGATGAAGATTGAACCTGACCGCAACCGGTTGTTGCAGGAGGTTCTCTATTTCTCGGAGCGGTTCGATATCCATGAGGAGTGCGTTCGACTTGAAAACCATATAAAGCTCTTTAGGGAGACACTTCGGGCCAAGGAATCCAACGGACGAAGGCTGAACTTCATCACCCAGGAGATGATGAAGGAGACCAACACCATCGGATCTAAGGCGAACGATACCGCGATTACCCACTTCGTTATAGCTATGAAAGAAGAGGTAGAAAAGATTCGCGAGCAAGTCCAGAATGTTGAGTAGGAACCCATTTTT
Source organism: Candidatus Stahliibacteriota bacterium (assembly GCA_004375895.1). Classification (GTDB taxonomy): domain Bacteria; phylum Hydrothermota; class Tepidihabitantia; order B3-TA06; family B3-TA06; genus B3-TA06. Next base: position 996 of record SOJW01000012.1, on the reverse strand, counting down.
GTTTATACTTTCGGCTCCCTCAGGTGCGGGGAAGACAACATTGTGCCGCTCGCTTGTGCGGCGCGATGACAAGGTTCGCTACTCGGTTTCGACAACCACCCGGCCGAGGCGCGGCAAGGAAGAAAACGGTAAGGCCTACCATTTCGTAAGCGACGAGGAGTTTTCGAGCCTGGCCGAGCAGGATGGTTTGCTTGAATGGGAGAAGGTTTACGGTTATCGCTACGGCACTCCTAAAGCCCAGGTCCAGGAGCTGCTCGCAGCGGGGTTTGACGTTGTGTTGGATATGGACATTAATGGAGCGCTTCATCTGAAGGAGCGTTACCCTGAGAGCGTGACCGTTTTTTTGCTGCCGCCCAGCCTTTTCGAGCTGCGCCGCAGGCTTACCGCAAGGGGACGGGACGATCGCGAGACGATCGAGGTGCGCCTTGCGCGTGCCGAGGCCGAGATCGAACGGGCTAGGGAGTTCGATTACGTGGTGGTGAACGATTCGCTTTCTGCAAGCCTCGCTTTGCTTCAGGCTATCCTTGATGCGGAACGCGCTCGCATTGCGCGAGCGAAAAAGATTAAACTGACGGAGGATTGATGCAAGAAATCTCTCTTGAGAAGATCTGGGAACGTTATGAAAACAAGTATCGCTTCTTGGCGATGGCCTCAAGGGAAGCACGCCGCCTGATCGAGGAGGTGGCAGAGGGACGAATTGATGCGGTAGAAAACCCCTATAGCTTGGGGCTGGCACGCACCCTGCGTGGAGAGGTTGAAGAGAAGGAAGAATGAACGAGCGACTTCTGTTGGGAGTAACCGGGTCAATAGCCGCGTACAAAGCCCCCTTCATCCTTCGCAGGCTTCGTGAAAGGGGATTTCGAGTACCTGTGGTTTTGACAGAGGCGGCCCAGCATTTCATCGGGCGGGTTACCTTTGAGTCATTGACCACCGATGGGGTCTACGATAACCTGTGGGCAAGGCGGGAGGCGCTTTCACATATCTCGCTTCTTGAAG
>SOJW01000049.1 GCA_004375895.1 Candidatus Stahliibacteriota bacterium | reverse complement strand
GGGGGCACTTCGGCCCGCCGCGGGGACCGGGCAATTAAAAAGGGGCGGGCCGACCTAAAGGTCGGCCCCTACGCTTTCCCTTGCGATCCTTTACCCTAAAGGGCACACGTCTCCTTTGGAGAAAGGGAGCATCATTTAAGTAGGATCATCTTCCTTATCTCTCGATAATCACCTGCCTGGAACCTATAGAAGTAGACCCCGGCCGGAACCTCAACGTCTGCCTCATTGCGGCCGTCCCAGTAGACATCGTAATATCCCGCTTGTTTTCTTCCACTTACCAGTGTTCGCACCGCCCGACCTGAAGCATCGTAGATCACGAGGCTGACCTCGCTTTCTTGTGGAAGCTGGTAGGAGATTGTAGTTCTACTGGTAAACGGATTCGGCAGATTCTCGGAAAGCTTGTATCCTGCTGGAGCAGTGAAATCTTGCTCCTGGACCCCGACAGGCTCAACCGTAACCGTCAACGACCCGGCCCGCACAACGGTGGGGTTGCCTGCGGACTGCAGGGTCATTATAACCGTATCCACGATGTCTTCGGCAAGAAACCCTTCTGGCGGCACGATTACCGTTGCAGGCACGATGCTCCAGGCCTCACTGGCCAGAGTCAACTCGACTATCTCAGTTTCTACTTCCCAGCCTTTGGTGTCACTCATCGTCGCCGTGTAGGTATCCGTTGGTTCCAGCCCCATATTCCGGATGTAGTAGTTCACCTCTAGGGTATCTCCATGCTCGGCCATGAGGTCCTGCGACGGCATGCAGTCTACTTCATATGGCTTCCAATCATGCGGCGGCCAGAAGTGTATCCACCAGTTAGGGGCGATATACACGATGGTATCCTTGGGAGGATCGATGACCACCACGAGTATCTCCAACGAATCCAGAACCGGCGAGGCAGGACCTTGCGGCAGCCACACCGTGTCGGGATCAGGATAAACCTCATCACCGGGATGCCCCCAGTAGAACGCCCACTCGTAAACCTCGTTGTCGCCCTCGTATCCTGCTCGTGGATCCAGGCCGGTGGTGTAGAACGAGTTGTTGAACCCGTAGCTTCCGAATACCCCGTAGTACTCCGACCAGTCCCAGCCAGGGTCGCCTGGCTCGGGATCGCCGGGGAACCAGTGCACGTCAGTGGTTGGATCGTCGTAAACCCTGACTATGAAGCTCGCTTCAGCATCGTTTATCAGGTTCAGGCCTCCCACTTCAGGGATAAGATGGCTATTTTCAAGTCCGTCGGAGAGTTTTATCCATGCGGTATCGTTTTCAGCATCGTCTCCGCCGAATATCCAGGCCGTTACGTTTATACCTTCAAACGTAAACTCCGCAACGTTCCAGTCATTCGAGTCTCTCTGCCGGAACATCGAAAGATCACTTGGCGGCGGCTCTCCCTCTATGTCATGGGCGAGGAAGTAGACAACGCCTGGATAGAATGCGGTATGTCCTGAAGAGCTTACCGCCTGCCATCCGTGCTTGTGTTCGTGATAGAAGAAGCCGGCATTCGGATAGGTGCCGTCGTTGAACCAGTTCGGGAACCTGCTGGCCCATGCCCACTCCTCCCAGTTGGTCGCCCGCCCGTCCCAGATTGTGGGGTCGTGCGGGGTCTCAGGGCAGTACCCGCGCATCGGCTCAAACGCGCTTAGCCCTGCCGCCATCGCCAGCACCAACACTACGGCGACACAGAGTCCAGGAAAATATAACTTTCTCATTTTGCGTCTCCTCCTAAGGTTGATCGTAATCCACCAACTCTAGCTTGGTTTTTATTGCACGGTTTTGTTTATGGCTAGCCTCCTCTCGCTCGTCGAGGTGAGCAGTGTTTGGTTTATCGTCTAGATGAGATTATAGTGCTGATTCCGGTTTGTCAACCCGTAACACACCTTAAACGAATGTTCAGATAGTAGGGGCACGGCATACCCTATGAGCGCATGAATCGCTCAAGGGGCACGCTGTGCCGTGCCCCTACGCTTTACATTATAAACAGCCTAGAGAGGCTGTTCCACATCCTATGATTTAGGGGTTCCTTTTCTCATTGCGTCCATTTTTGGGAGATCGTAGGGGCCGACTTTGGTGTTCTATACACCGCTTCTCGTAAGTCGACCCGTTTGAAGTCCGGGCTGACCTGGATGTCATCCCCTAGGAGAATGAAATACAACCGCTTTCCCGTACACCCTTACTCGGCTTGATACACCTCTCCCGCAGGTTCCCTCAGCCAGGGTCTATAAAGAACCCGTTCACTGACCCCATCGCCCGGACCGGTTGCCGAACCCCACCAGTTGTGCCGGGCGTCCACGGTCATCGTGCTGTCGGTATTGCAGACCCCGTAGCCTCGATTGTTGGTTATGTTGTTGTAGGCAGCGATCAAAGACGAACCTTCTTCGCTTCGTATTCCGTCTCCGCCGTTGCTGGAAAGGTTGCAATCCTCGATTGTAGCTGAGGAGTTACGAATGATATACACCCCGTGAACGGCGCTTTCGGCTATATCGCTGCCCGTTATCCGGTTGCCGGTCGAGGTGGAGTCTATGAGGATGCCGTATCGGTTACCAACGATCCTCGTGCCTTCGATTACGGTGGAGTCGGAGAGGTGGCCAAGCCTTATGCCTACGCTGTGGTTGTTGCCGATTATGCAGTTCTTGATTGTGTTGCAGTGTCCGTAATGAACAAGGATTGCCTCCCTCGCAGGAGAGGTTGCGATGTTGACGCCGCCCAGGACGTTATCCTCGATTACGCAGGCCTCGATCACATTGTGGCAGGCCGAATCTGCAAGGAATACCCCCTCCCAGCCGTTTCCTTTGATCGTATTGGCCTTGATGGTATTGTGAAGGCACCTGCCGAACACCAGAAGGCCCCGGCGAAAGCTCCTGTTGATGGTGCAATTGGTTATCCGGTTGTAATCGGCATCCCACAGATAGAGACTGCCGCACTCGTCTGGTGCGCGGGAGTTGCCCTCAACAACACAGTCCTGGATCAGGTTGGAGTCGGATTCGTCTATCATCAGGCCTGTCCCGTAGTTGTAGCTTATGCTGTTTGAGATCAGGGTATCGTGCCGACAATCCTTCAGGCACACCCCGCGGGAGTTGCTGTCTACCCGATTATCAACAAGCCGCGCACCGCTAACCGAGTGAAGGAAGATGCCCTGGAAGTTGTGGGTTATCCTGTTTCCCTCGATCACCGGATTATCCGCCTCGATGTAGAGTCCCCGGTAGCTGAGCTCATCGCTTGAGTAGCCGCACTCGTGAAGTTCGCTATCCCTCATCTCGAAGCGCGCCCATCGTTTGACAACGAAGCAGAACCGAGCGTTGCTCATGGAACTCGCGGGTAGGGAATCGTCATCCTCGTTGCCGTCCGTAATCACGGAGCCATTGCCTATGTACATGGCCGCGCCTGAGTCTACCTCGATGCGGTACTGACCGTCCTCTCCTACATTCATCTTCAAGGTAACATGATCAAGGGTCAGTCTTCCGCCGGGATGAACGGTCAGGTCCCCGTTCATTACGATCGTCGTATCCTTAAGCATCAGCGTGTCGGATATCTCCCACGAAGAGGCGTCGAATACGTTGTTCCAGGCAAGCGCCAGGCCTCCCAGAAGGAACCCGGCGATGAGGGACCCCGCCCCTTGCTTGCGTATGTTTTTGTCTGCCACTCTAGACTCCTTTCGCTGCTGGCGAATCGGGTGTTACGGGTGTTATTTCCTTGTGAGCGGAGCGTAAGCTCCGAATAATTATGAGAATGCCCCGAAGGGGTACGGGTGTTACGGGTCGCCTCCGGCGAGTCGGCTGGTTATTTGTCTCATGGGGCTGCAGGGGGCACCAAAGCCACGCGATATCTGTGCAGGACCTAGGGCAACGACTCCTTCTGCGATCTTTTACCAGCAGGGCAAAAGGGAGCATCAATACAGTCCTTCCACGCTCAGGTAGCGCTCGCCGGTGTCGGCGAAGACGCAGACGATCAGCTTGCCCTTGTTGTCAGGTCGCCTAGCGAGTTTTCGCGCCGCAAATGCTGTCATCCCTGATGTGATCCCGGCTAGGATGCCTTCCTTACGGGCCAACTCCCGGCAGGCGGCAAAAGAATCCTCCTCGGATACGGTGATCACCTCGTCCAGAAGCTCTCGTTTGAGGAGCTTCGGCACAAAGCCAGGGCTGGTTCCGGCCTGCCGGTGGGGCTTGAATATGCCGGCAGAGATCATAGGTGCTATCTCCGGCTCAACGCCCACGATCTTAAATGACGGCTTGCGAGGCTTTATCACCTGGGCCGTGCCCATAAGGGTCCCGGTGGTGCCAAGGCCTGCCACCAGGATGTCTATCCTGCCGTCGGTGTCGCGCCAGAGCTCCTCAGCGGTTGTCTCGGAGTGTGCACGCGGGTTCGCGGGGTTTGCATGCTGCTCGATGTAGAAGGAGTTGGGGATCTCGGCTAAGAGTTCAAGCGCCCTTTCCTTGGCTCCTTTTGTCCCCTTGCTGGCCGGGGTAAGCTCGAGCTGCGTTCCCAGTGCCCGCAGGAGCTGCTTGCGTTCTGCCGACTGGATCGTGGACATGCAGATAATCAGCCTGTATCCCTTTATAGCGCAGATAAACGCAAGCGCAAGCCCGGTGTTTCCAGATGTGGCCTCGATTATGGTGGTATCTTTATTGATCTTTCCTTCCTGCTCTGCCGCGGCGATCATGTAGGATACCGGCCGGTCCTTGACGCTGTAAGGATTAAACATCTCCAGCTTGGCGGCAAGGGCGGCATCGAGGCCTGCACCGAACTTCCTTAGATATACAATTGGGGTGTCCCCGATGAGATCAAGCAAATTATCCTTTATATCCATATTAGGGTCTTCCACTTTACTGGAATAATATACTTCTGCCGATACGTGTGTCAAGCCCGCACATTGCCTCACGTAGGAATCCACTCCAAAGAAGCTGTATTATGGCTGCTTTCTGAGTAAGGAGGCGTAAGCATGGAAGAGAAGAAAGCGGTCAGGCAGCAAAAGGATACGGGCAGGCGAGTAAGAAGGAGAACGGCCAATGTGGAACAGACACTCCTGTCTGTTCCTGAATCCCGGCGCAGACAAGAGTGTCTGCGCTACATGGTTCCTCGCAATGACAAATAATGAGGTGGTTGGACACATTCAACCAATTTGCCGTGTTGACGTCGTCCTTCGGTCGAGTAGATCCTTATGTGAGGCGAGGGGGCAGTGAGAAATCCCCCCTTACAAACCGCTCCAATTGATTGGCCATCATGGAAGGAAGGTGATTAGTGTAGATAGATGAACTTTCCCGATCCGGCCCCAACGGCGGTCCTAAGCTCCCAGAAGTAGACGCCTGAGGAGACTCCTGCATCGCATTCGATTCGTCCTCCTGGGGGTATCTCCCCGCCGGTTGAGTAAACTTCCCGTCCCGCGGCGTTAAAGATGCGAAGGGTATAACTCCTCAACTCAGAGACGCGGTAAGCGAAGCTGATTCGACCTTTTTGGATTTCAGCGCAGCGAATCTTTAAGCTGTTTCCCCTGTCCTCAGCAACCTCAACCACGTCGAGCGCGACCCGTGAGTTTATCCTTAGCTCATGGCTAAAAGGGATGGTGTCTGCCGAGGCGATCATCTTCTCCCATACATCCTGATTGGTGTATTCAGGATATACGCTCGCGATCAAAGCGGCCAGCCCCGCGACCTGGGGGCAGGCCATCGAGGTGCCGTCGCGCCACCCGTAGTAGCCGCCCCGTTCGGTCGAGAGAATACCCTCATAACCTCCACCCGGCGCAAAGATAGCAACGCTCTCCCCGTAGTTTGAGAACTGCCACCTTGAATCCCCGGATGTGGTGGCTCCAACCGAGGCAACGTGCTCGTAGGCGGCAGGGTAATCCGATCGTTCTTCCCTTTTGTTGCCCGCTGCCGCGCACAAGAACGCTCCGGCCTCCCAGGCGTAGTTCACCGCATCCTCGAGCACCTGAGAATGGGTTCCGCCCAGGCTCATATTGACGACATCTGCGCCGTTGTCCGCGGCATAGATAATCCCCTGGGCAAGATCCGCGTTCGTATAATTCCCGCCGCTGTCGGCGACCTTTAGGGGCATGATCGAGGCGTTCCCGGCAATGCCGGCTATCCCCTTGCTGTTATCTATCTTCGCCGCGGCGATTCCCGACACGTGGGTTCCGTGCCCGTAGTCATCCTCGATATCGCTGGTGTCATCAACGAAGTTGTATCCAGGCACGAGGTTGGCCTGTAAATCCTCATGGTCCGTGTCAGCGCCGGTGTCAAGTATCGCAATAACTACGCCTTCAGCAGTTGTAAGGTTCCATGCCCAGTCGGTTTCGGTGATTATCTTGTCCCACTGCTGCGGAAACATCGGGTCGTTCGGGGTGTATGGATGATGAAACGTGTCCGGCAGGATTGGGGTTGCGTCCGATCGGGATTCTGGGAACTCGATGTGTTGGAGAAGGTTCGGTTCGACGCGCTCCACCCCGGGCAGACCCTCTAATCTGTGGAGCAGATTTTCAGTTCGCTCGCTGTCCTGAGCCGACGCGAGCCAGTAGCATCCAAATCGTTCAAGAACCTTTGCCGATGGGTTGGGGTAGGTGATCAGCGGGCGAAGCTCAAGATCATGATCGGGGGCGAAGTTGTGCAGCGCCTGTGCGTCTTGCGTCTTTACTATGAACTCGTTGCAGGATTCCTCTCCATAAAGAGCCGATTGAGCCAGCAGAGCAAGTATCACCGCTCCTGCCAGCATCACACGGAGAACTGTCCACCTGCTCATCTTGCCTCCTTAGTCCGTGTTGACTATATTAGTATTCCAGGTGTTGTCAAGAGGCGGCCCGTAACACTGCCCGCCTTATGTCCTTCGGTTGGCGACCGGCCCGGATGAACTTTTACTAAGGGCCTGCGCCTGCGTTTCGGAGAAGGGAGAAGACCTCGATCTTTCAACCTTCCTTGCGATCTTTCGTCGGCAGACGAAAGGAGCATTAATCACCCTCACCCTAACCCTCCACCATCGAGGGGGAGGGAATTCTCAAATCTCGTTCCTTTTCCAAAAAGACCACGCAGCTCTAAACACCCAGATAGATGAAATAAAGCCCCACCCCGAATAAGAGTATCCCGGCCACCAGCTTGATGATCCGGTTGACCCTCTCGGTTTTTTCTGAGGAGATGAGCTTCTGGGCGAACGCGGTGGATACCCCGGCGGCGAAGATGAGAACCCAATGGCCGACGGCGTAGGTCAATAAAAGCCCCATCCCGTAGGGGATGTTCTTGGTGGTGGCGGCAAAGGCAAGGATAAGGGCAAGTATCGGGGCAGCACACGGCGAGGAGGCGATTCCGAAGAGAAGACCCAGCAGCAGAGCGCCCCACAGACCGGTCTTTTTGACCTTTATCCGCTTGAGCCAGGGCAGCTCGAACTTGAGAAGTCCCACCAGGTTCAGACCCACCAGGAACGCGGCACCGGCCAGGATAAAATACCACACCCTTCCTTGAAGGCCAAAAAGACCGCCCACGTAGGCGGCGATACCGCCCAGAATCACGAAGGTCGCGGTCAGCCCCAGCATGAACATCAGGCTGTAGAGAATGGCTTTCTTTGTGGAACCTTCGGCGTAGCCGCCAATGTAGCCGATGGATAAAGGGATGAGCGCGAGCACGCACGGGGAGGTGGAGGAGATTATTCCTCCGATGAACACACCAAGGAATGCCAGTGCGGGCGCGTTATTTATCCACTGCTCAACGTTGCCCAGCAATCCTTCCATCAATCAACACCCGTAACACCCATGGATTGCAGTTGCGCGACGATGTCTTCTTTAGACATGAACCCCACGTGTCGGGTTACCTCGTTACCCTGCGCGTCGTAGAAAATCTGGGTGGGAATCATCCGGATGCCGACTGAGCGGGTTAGTTCCATGTGCTCGTCGATATCAAGCACCAAAATCTCAGCCTTACCCGCGTACTCTTCCTTGAGTTCGGCCAGGATCGGCGCCATCTTCTTGCACGGGATGCAGGTTCCGCGCCCGAAGTCGGCGAGGACTGGTCTGTCGGTAGCAAGGGCCCGACTAAGAGGATCTGTCGCAGTCGGCTTAACCTCTTCCGGCTCAGGTTCAGGGGCAGGATTTCGAGCGGCAGTCTCGGATTCTTCAATCACCTCAGGTTCCGGCAAGGCTTCGGCGGTATCGGCAATCGGCTGTGCAACTACAGTATCCGGGATCAATGTATCCTGAACCAAACTGTCGACCGTTGCCATTTCTTTATTCTTAGCGGCTTTGGTTTTCAACACGACGATCGCGGTCACCGCTCCGGCCAGGACGACCAGGACCGCGATTAGGATTATGGTGTTTCTTTTCATTTGATCTCCTCCTTACCCCTCACGGGGCGAATAAGGGTTATAGTGATTAAAACAAATCCTTGCACTAGACGCTCCTTGTAAACCAGCTTTTTGTGGCAAGTGAAATCTTTACCAAGAGAAGCATCACCGGCACCTCGATAAGCACGCCCACAACCGTGGCAAGTGCTGCTCCTGAAGAAAGTCCAAATAACATCGTTGCAGTGGCGATCGCAACCTCGAAGTGGTTTGAGGCACCGATCATGGCCGAGGGAGCTGCGTCCTCGTATTTCAATTTGAGAAGCTTCGCCAGGCCGTAGCCCAGCCAGAAGATGAGGTTGGTCTGGATAAAAAGGGGTATGGCGATCCAGAGAATGGTGAGGGGGTTGGTGAGGATGACATCACCCTTGAAGCTGAAGAGAAGCACGAGGGTAACGAGGAGTGCGGTGATGGTTATCGGGGTGAGCACCGGCACGAACCGGGCGTTGAACCAGTCCTCCCCCTTGAGCCGGATGATCAGCTTGCGGGACGCATAGCCTGCCACCAGGGGCAGCGCCACGTAGATCCCAACCGAGAGCAAGAGTGCCTGCCAGGGGATGGGAAGACGCCCAACACCCAAAAGGAACCCACCTAAAGGTCCATAGAGTGCAAGCATGGTTAACGAGTTGATGGCCACCATCACCAACGTGTGGGCGTCGTTGCCCTTGGCCAGATACCCCCACACCAGCACCATCGCGGTGCACGGAGCGATGCCCAGCAGTATAGCCCCGGCAAGGTAGCTTCGCCACAACGGGACGGCAAGCATCCTGACCCCGTCCACCAGCACCACCGTACCCGCGCCGTGGGCGGCGCCTACCGCAAGATCAAGCCCCAGCGGCATCTTCACGTAGTCGATAGCATCCGGGCCGATCAGCGAGCGAAAGATAACGCCCAGAAACAGGACGGCTATCGCGTACATGGTGAAAGGCTTAATCGCCCAGTTCACGAACAAGGTGAGGCCCACCGGCTTCCAGTTCTTCCCCGCTGCCAGGACTCTTGTGAAATCTATCTTCACCATGATGGGATACATCATAAAGAAGAGACAGATCGCAATGGGGATGGACACAACCGGCGCCCCGTTCACGTTTATCGAGAGTCCGTCAAGGAAGGATGCCGCACTGGGTGCTAACTTACCAAGGCCGATGCCTGCCACGATGCAGAGCAAAACCCAGACGGTCAGATAGCGCTCGAAGAACCCCAAGCCTTTAGGCTTCTTATCAATAAACGCTTTGCTCTGCATGAGGAACGGTTACTCCAGGTTCTGCTTGATTAACTTCTTAACCTCCGGCATGGTGGGCAACTTGCCTTCGATTACTTTGTCGCCGTTGATGAACACCGCCGGAGTGGACATAATGCCGCGCTGGATCATCTGTTCCACGTCCGAGATCTCCCTCAGGTCGGCAGGTATACCCATTTCGCTGAGGGCGCGCATGAAGAGCTCTTTAGTGTTCATGCACTTGGGGCATCCCGGCCCGAAGATCTCTATCTTAAGGTTCGACATCTTCTCTCCTTTCTCGCGGTTATGAGGTCTGTGCCCTGAGCCTGCGTATCGTCTCGCGCAACTCCGCAAGGCTCATAAAGGAGATCGCCTCACCCGAACAGAGGTTGACGCAAGCACTGCACCCCAGAACGCAGTTGTGAAGGTTCTCGACAACAGGTCTATTGGAAGCCTCATCCCAGACAAAAACCTCGTTCTTGCAGAAGTTATAGCATTCCTGGCAGCTCGTGCATTTCTCGTAGTCAATGCTCGGATGCCAGGGGATCCTTTCCCTTGGGATATCGCCAAATCCCATCTCTGATGCTCCTTTAGGTCTTTGGGCTCAAGCCTTCAAAGGCTTCAGTTACCCTCTTCATCGCCTCTTCGGTGGTCATGTTGCGAAGGTCAAGGGCCAGTACCTGTTTGTCAAAATCGATACCCTTTTTCTCAAACGGGTCGCGGAACATCTTCTTCTGCATCCTTGGATCACAGCCGCCGATTACATAGGTAACGCCTGGCTTCAGGATCTCTTCAAGGAAGCGGTCGCCGTCATCAACGCAGAGCTGCGGATGAATGACAGCATATTCCGACTTCAGCTCGTTGCGCACGTAGTTCAAAAGCTTCCAGAAGTTCATGTCCTTGAAACCGGGGCACTCACCTGTGCAGTTGCACATTATAAATCTGGGCTTTTCTTTCATTTTGCTTGTCTCCTTTCTTTTCTTTAACGAAGTTCATTGATCCCTAAGAGGGCAGCGCCTGCCCTCGGGCTCCTCGGATTCAAGAAGTCTTGCCATCTTCTCGCTATCAGCCAAGGTTTGCTCATCGTCTCTCTCGGACTCCTCAAGATAGGAAATCAGAGATGGGGGAAGGGAGGCGGCGGCGCGGTAGAAGACCCAGCGACTTTCTCGACGCTCCTCGATTAGAGCTGCGTCCCGTAATGTTCTTAAAGCGTGCGAGATGCGCGACTGCTCCATTGAAAGCACACTCTCCAGCTCGCACACGCACAGCTCCTGCTTCAATACCAAAAGCATGATCCTCATCCGTGTGGAGTCTGCGAGCGCCCTGAATATCTTGGTTGTCTCTTCCATGACATGATTATATGATCATTTGTTCATTTGTCAAGGCCTTTTCCTTTCTCCGATCTTTTTCCCGAAGCACATGTGCTCCGGCCAAAAGGAGGATTAAAAAAAATCTCCGCGGGGGGGGGGGGGCGGCGCCCGGGGGCCCGGCCCTCCTTATTGGGGGGGTTTTTCGTTTTATTTTTTGGGGTTTGGCGGCGTTTTGGT
>SOJW01000075.1 GCA_004375895.1 Candidatus Stahliibacteriota bacterium | reverse complement strand
AGGCTCGTGAGGTCTGTGGCGCAGAACGTGATAGTAAAGGGTGGTGAGTATGTCTACGGCCGAAAGCGAGCCGCCGGTGTGTCCTGAGCCAGCCTTCGCAAGCATCACGAGCACATCCTTACGCAACCGACGCGCTTTGGCAGTCAACTTGCCGATTAACTCCTCAGGCGGCTGGATAGGTTTGAAATCAAAACCTTTATCTTCCATCTAGCTCCTTGTCAGGTAATCTGCCATGCGGATGGCCGCTATCATACTTGATGGATCGGCCTCACCCTTGCCTGCAATATCGAAGGCCGTGCCGTGCAACGGTGAGGTGCGCACGAACCCCAGTCCCCAGGTGACGTTGACGCCTTCGCCGCGTGACAGCAGCTTGGCAGGAATCATCCCCTGATCATGATACTGGGTAAGAAAGCCGTCCACCTCTTGTATATGACGATGAAACGTGTCTGCGGGATAGGGACCTTGAACATCAAGTCCCTCCTTGTTGGCTGCGGAGACGGCGTCTGCAATCTTTTTCTCCTCTCCATACGAGAACTCTTCAGAGTGTGGGTTAAGTGCGAGAACTGCTATGCTGACCTCGCGGCCATGAAGGGTCACGAGAAAATCGTTGTAGAGCTCAAGCTTGTGTAAAACCCGGTCGGTCGTGATGAGTCCTGGCACGTCTTGAAGCGGGTGGTGGGTTGTCACAAACGCAAAGGATGCGTAGGGCGAGTGAGCGACCATAAGCACCTCACCGGTTCCAAACTCGGAGGCCAGAAACTCGGTGTGGCCGGTGAAGCCAGGCACCGAAAGCCCGATGGCTTCTTTACTCACAGGAGCGGTAACCAATGAGTCTATCTCGCCCTCCTTGAGGAGTTTGACGGCTTTCTTTATTGCTTCGAGCGCTGCTTTACCCGCCGAGGGCTGCACACGAGAGAACTCAAAATCCACCTCGCCGGTATCGGCTACTCGGGGCAAGGGGAAGTTCGTCTTAAGCATCATCTGAGCCGCGGTAAGGATACTTACGGAACCTATGATTGTCAAGTGAATCGGTTCCTTGCGCAGTTTGGCTAAGGCTTTGACCACAATCTCCGGGCCTATACCTGCTGGATCACCGAGGGTTATCCCGATCCTTGCCACATCGTATTGTAATCATTTTCGAGCCGAGGGCAAGACTAATTGACGTTAAGGGATCGCTACCTATACTAATCTGATGCAGACGTTCCTCTTTACCTCAGGTACGCTCCGGGTTGCGGTACGATGGAAAGACGGCAAGGCGCACGAGATACTCATAAACCCTGCCCGGCCAGGCATATCGAACGAAAACCCGCCGCCAGAAGTCGAAAGATTCTTTGCACAGCTCGGCGATTATCTGGCTGGCAAGGAGGTGAGTTTTAGTCTACCGATTAACTGGGAAAGGTTGACGCCATTTGCAAGGAAGGTATCTCAGGAACTTTTAAAGACGCGCTGCGGCCAGATGCTCTCCTACGCAGAGCTTGCCAGGCGTGCAGGCAACCCGAAGGCGGCCAGGGCGGTAGGCAGGGTGATGGCTCGCAACCCCTTCCCTCTTGTTGTCCCATGCCACCGTGTTGTAGGCTCGAACGGTTCTCTTGTAGGTTTCGGCGGCGGATTGGGTCTCAAGGCCCGCCTGCTTGAGTTGGAACAGAAGATGGCAAGATGAATTCGCAAAGACAGTCAAGATGCCGCTCGTCGGCTGGGCTATTGTAGATTGCGACGTCCCGTAACCTTCGTGGTTGTGGAGCATAGAGAATGTTGACGATTTAAACAATTAACAGGAAGGTAATAAAGCAGGGGAAGGTGGTATCAATTAGTGAAGTGGTTGTTCCCGTGCGGTGCAATTGACCGAGGAAATAGGGAGGATTCGTCCAAAACAGCACTGTCTCTGAAACTGATGGGGCGCGAGTAAACCTCCTACTACCTCACCGGCTTACCATTAACTCCAACACACTTGCTAAAAAGAGTAGAGGCCGGTGATCCGGCCTCATTAATCTTTTGGCTCTCTCTTTAGATCTTATTCCTCGTCGGTGAAGGGCGGGTACCTGTCGGTCATGAAGCCATAGTAGGCCATCACTCGCAGATACCAACGATAGACGCCCACAATGAGGTTGAACATATTCCGCGGATAGCGACCGGTAAAGAGGATTACCCACCAGGAAGCACCTACGATGAAGCTCACCGCCATTAAAAGCGGCCAGAGTATAAGATAGTGAGGGATCCAGATGTAGGCCCAGCCGAGGAAAAGCCTGAGGAACAAAAGACCACGCGAGAGCCTCTCAGGGTAGTCAATGGAGAAGTGAACCGGGTGACCCTCGATCTCCTTGCCTGTGAAGGGAGGATACACATCGGTCATATAATAAAGGTAAGCTAGGACACGCAGTTGCCAGCGCCAATAGAAGAGCACGAAGTTGAACGCCCACTTCGGGTATTTGCCGGTAAACAGGATCGCCCACCACGCGATGAAGCTCACAAAGGCGGCAGCAATACCGACAAAGAAAAGCAAGAAGAAGTGCGGAATGCTGCAGTACAGCCAGCCGAAGAATAGCCTGAGGATAAGAATGCCACGTGAAAGCTTCTCCGGGTAGTCTATCTTGTAATGAAGGGGATGATCCACTGTAACCTCCTCTCAAGGTTAGTTTTGGTTGTCCTATTTTAGCGAAAAAGATTAGCTCGTCAAGCCTTGTAGAGCCCAAAAGGATATAACCGGACGGACAGTGTTGACCGCCCTAACTCTACATCTCTTGTAATATATAAATAGTTTCCTGTTAAGTATGTTTTGACTTTTAGAGGTAAAATAGGTACCTACTTAAGCCCCGTACCCTGAACACCTCGATCGAGTAGAAGCGGCTCTAGATGAACTCGCCCAGGAACGGGTCGTAGTCCTTGCGGTGCTTCTTTAAGACCTCTGGGTTGCGGTATTCGGGTAGAAGGATAGGCGCGTGAGAAGTCTCGGGGATTCCTGCCTCCTCCAATTCCTTGCGATAGGCACGGACGTGATCCATGTGCAGTTTGGCCGGTGGACGATCGACCAGAGCTTTGGCACGCTGGACCGCGGCGTGACCGGCCCTGTATCCAAACACGTTGTAGTCGAGTATAGAGTTGCCCATCAAACGGTTGCGGCCGTGCACCCCGCCCGAGATCTCGCCTGCCGCGTAAAGACCGGCAAGCGTAGTCTCTGTATCAGCGTTGATCTCGATGCCGCCGTTCTGGTAGTGAAGTGTAGGATAAACAAGCATGGGTTCGGAAGTCATATCTATCCCGAATCGCTTGAGCTGCCGCACCATGGCAGGAAGCGCGGTCTGGATTGTTCCAGGACCGTTCAAGAGATTAACGATGGGCGAATCGAGCCACACCCCGACCCTGCCAGTCGGGGTCTCGATCCCAAGAGAGCGCTCGGTTGACTCGCGTATAAATGACGCAGCCTCCACGTCGCGTGGCTCCAGGGGAAAAACGAACAGCTCACCTTCCTTGTTGACCGGCTGACCACCAAGTCCGCGTACCTTCTCGGTAATCAAAAAGCCAACGATCTGCTCTGGATAAGCGGCACCCGTAGGGTGAAACTGAACCGAGTCCATGTATAAAAGTTTTGTCCCGGCGTGATAGGCCATCACCAGACCGTCGGCTGTCGCGCCGTAGTGATTGGTTGTGGCAAAACCCTTGATGTGCAGACGGCCGTATCCTCCGGTGGATATGATCACCGAGTGGGCACGCACAACGTTATACTCCCCGGTCTCCATGTTGTAGAGGAGCGCACCGGCAGCCTCTCCTGCCTCGTCCAAAAGTAATTCGACTGCCGGCGAGTACTCAACGATGGTAATCTTATCAGGATGGTTCTTGACCTCGTCGCGCAGGACCCGCTGTATCTCGGCACCGGTGTAGTCGCGGCAGGAGAGCATCCTGCGTCTTGACGTTCCGCCGCCCGACTCGGTCATAAGGCGTCCTTCTGAGTCCTTGTCCCACATCACACCCAGCTCCTCAAGGTAAGCCGCGATCCTGGGAGCATCTATGGTCATAGCCTGGACCAGCTCCGGGTTGTTGTCGAAATGGCCGCCGCCTATCGCGTCAAGGTAGTGGATGGTAGGCGAGTCGTGCGGGTTCACCGCGGCCTGCATCCCGCCCTGCGACATCATGGAGTTTGAGTCACCAACGCGCAGCTTGGTGGCAAGAACGGCGTTCATGCCTGCGTTTGCCACCTGGATTGCAGCCATGCATCCGCCGCCGCCTCCGCCGATGATCAATACGTCAGTATCGTAATCAGGCTCACTAAGATCGAAATCATCAGGGTTGATGCGGGGGTAGCTCTCAAGAAGATCAACCACGCGCGAGGTCATCTCTTCCCCCTTGTTGGGACCGACACGAACGGGTTTGCGCGCGTCAGGCAGGTAGTCGGGGTGAAATTTGTTAAGGACATCCTCACGCTCGGCTAATGTCATCGCCTTGACCACCTCACGGCCCTCTCTCGCCTTCTCAAGACGTGCTGGCCGGGTCGCGGCGACTTTCTTCAGGGAGGCTTGCATGTATTCAGGATAACCGCTCATCTGGGCTCCTAGAAGACCTCGAAGTCAAGGTCGCGCTCGGTATAGCGCTTGGTTAGCCCTTTGCGCGAAAGTCCCATAAGTTCCTCAATATCCTTCTCGTAGGAACCTTCCCTCTGTTCGGCCAGACGCTTTTCAAGGTGATGTGAACGCGGTAAGAGGTAGCGGCCGGTCAACCGACGAGCGAGGAGCGCGATGTTGAACTGCACCATCTCCGCCGGGCACCGCACCGCACACAGACCGCACATGATGCAGTCGAACGAGAGGTCGGCAGCGGTCTCAAGGTCGCCTCGCTTGACCGCCTGGATGTAGTCCATGACCTCGATCTCCTGCGGACACGCCTTGGTGCAGGAGTTGCAGGCAACGCAGCGGAACACCTCCGGGTAGTAGCGCTGTATGGATACGAGTTCCGGCTTAAGCTTTGAGATGTCGTAGACGGCCTTGACCGCCGGGGTAAAGGGGATCTGCGCAAGGTGCATGTTGGGTTCAACAACGGTCTGGCAGGCAAGACCGGTGCGCAGCTTGTAGTCGCCTTCTAATCTATAGATGGTCGCGCACGCCCCGCAGAAACCCTCGCGGCAGCCAACTGCATTCTTGAACTGAAAACCCACATACTCCATCGCGGTGATGATGGTGAAGCTTTCGGGCACAAAGAACCGCTTACCCATGATGAAGACCGGGATTAGATTTTCTTTCGGGCTCTCGTCCGGGACCTTCTCCTGCGCGGGCGCTTTAACTTCTACTTCCTTTTCTTCCATAGCGGTAATGATAGGCGGGGTACGTGGGTTGTCAACCAAAGTCACCTTCCTCCGGTGCCTCTTCGAGTCACCGACCCCTTCCCCTTAATCCCCTTCCATCAAGGAAGGGGAATTAGCACCCCACGAACTTGCTTCGCAATTTCGCGGGGACCCCAAAAGAATCTTGCTTGATTTGGAGTGCATCAACCGTGTTGATGCTGCAACGACGCGGTCGTTGCACTCCATAGGTTTTAATCCCCCTCCCTGGTGGACAGCGTGCCCCTGTCGGGTGCTCTAGTCCGTTCAATAATATCGGCACAGGCTGGAGAGCCTGTGCTACATACCTCCTTTTGACCAAAGCCCCACTCAGTTCAACATCAAGCGAACCTAAAGGTTCGCACTACATGCTGTCCAGACAATAGGTATTGGAATAACTTACTTCCCTGCCAGCACCAGTCTGTTCCTTCCGCCGGTTTTGGCCGCGTAAAGTGCGGCTGTGCCCAAAGCGAGGCGGTCACAAAGAGCAGTGGGGAGATAAAGAAGGTTGGTTTCATAACCGAGCCTATTAGGACAGAGATGAGAAAGTCAAGTGCTCGAGGCGTTGACGTTCGTCCGATTTCCTTTATAATAGGGCTTCCAAATGGAGGCCCGATGGAATTCTTGATTGATTTAGTTGTTTCTGGAGAAACAAAGATCCTTCTTTTGGTTGCGGACGGGCTTGGTGGACTACAGCGTAACGGCAAGACCGAGCTTGAGATCGCTAAGACGCCGAATCTCGACGCCTTGGCTGCCAAAAGCTCACTGGGTCTCACCACCCCGGTTGATGTCGGTATCACACCTGGTTCAGGTCCGGCGCACCTGGCGCTTTTCGGCTACGATCCGTTGGAGTACGAGATCGGTCGCGGGGTGCTTGAGGCGCTTGGGATAGACTACCCCTTAAAGCGCGGCGACGTGGCAGCTCGCGGCAACTTTGCCGCCATAAAGGACGGGGTTATCATTGACCGCAGGGCAGGGCGCATCTCCACCCAGGAGAATAAACGCATCTGCAAGCGGTTGAGTGCTGAGATCAGCGAGATAGAGGACGTAGCGATCCATATCCGGCCGGGCAAGGGACACCGGTTTGTGCTTGTCCTCGACGGCGAAGGCCTAAGCCACGAGCTCTCAGAGTCCGATCCTCAAAAGGAAGGCAGCCCTCCGGCGGTTATAAAACCACTGGCCAGTGACGCGGGTAAAACCGCACGGATAGTCAACCGTTTCATTATCCAGGCTCAGGAGATGCTGCAGACCGAGGAACGCGCTAACAGCCTACTTTTGCGTGGCTTTGCGTCGTTGCCTGATCTTATACCCTTCCCTGAGCGGTTCGGTCTTGCGGCCGGGGCAATTGCGACCTATCCCATGTATCGCGGGCTTGCCCGGCTTGTCGGCATGCAAGTCCTTGAGACCGGATCAACATGGGAGGAGGAACTCTCCACACTCGGCAAGAATCGGAAGGGGTTCGACTACTTCTTCGTGCACTTCAAGGAGATAGACGCCGCCGGTGAAGACGGCAACTTCAAAAAGAAGGTCCAGCTCATAGAGCGTTTCGATGGGCTCTTGCCGAGACTCTTGAAGCTGAACTTCGACGTGGTTGCCATCACCTCTGACCACTCCACCCCGGCGATGCTTGAGAGTCACTCCTGGCACCCCAACCCTTTCCTGCTTTATGCCCCCCAGACTGCCCGCACAGAAGGAGAGTCGGGATTTTCTGAACGGCGCTGTGCGCGTGGGGTTCTAGGACACTTTAACAGCCTGGACGTGATGCCCATTCTCTTGGCCCACGCCAGGCGTTTGAAAAAGTTTGGAGCTTAACATGAAGAAAGCCTTGATATCAGTGTCGGACAAGACCGGTATTGATAAACTGGCACGGGTGCTGGTTGATGCCGGCTACGAGATACTTTCCACCTCAGGCACGGCCGCCTTCCTTGAGCGTGCCGGGATCGGGGTGATAGAGATCTCGGATTACACAGGCTTTACCCAGACCCAGGACGGCCGCGTCAAGACCCTGCACACAAAGCTTTACACCGATATCCTCGGCAGGCCCGCGGGTATCCAGATCGTGGTGGTCAACCTCTATCCATTCGAGCAGAAGATGAAGGAGAGCTTAAGCCTCGAGGAGATGATTGAGTTTATAGACATCGGCGGGGTAACCCTTCTGCGCGGCGCCGCCAAGAACTTTGCCTACGTCACCGTCGTCTCCTCACCTGACCAGTACGATGAGTTGATTTCAGAGATAAAGACCAATACTGAGACCTCCGCTGAACTGCGCGCTCGATTTGCACGGGCAGCCTTCCAGCGAACCGCTATCTACGATGCCGCAGTGACATCCTATCTTTCCGAATCCTCATCCGTAGGGATCGCCTCTACCCACTGGGCGGTAGGGCTATATGCCAATGATCCGATGGAGCTCAAATACGGAGAGAACCCTCATCAGAAAGGTACCTACTACCGCTACCCCCTTGCAGATCTCAAGTTCAAAGAACTTCTTGGGCATCCCATCTCCTACAACAACCTTATGGATCTTGAAGCGGCGATCCTTACCGTTCAGGAGTTCGAGCGTCCGGTGGCAGTGATAACCAAGCACGCCAACCCATGCGGGGTGGCTGAGCAACGCCAGGGAGAGGATTATTCCGAGACGTTCGCCAGAGCCTACAACGCCGACTCGCTTTCGGCCTGGGGCGGGGTAATCGCCCTTAACCGACCTTTGACTGAGGGGGTCGTAAAGTTCCTCTCGGGCAAGTTCGTCGAGGTGATGGCCGCTTCCCACGTCCCCGAAGAACTTATGCCGCTCTTTGCCAAGAAGCGCAAACTTCGTCTCGTTCAATACTCCGGTAAGATGCCTGATGTTACAATCCGCTCCACCCTTGGCGGGGTTCTTGTTCAGGATCGGGACGAGAGTATCGAGACACCGGATCAGTGGAAGGTGGTCACGAAACGTACACCCACAGATGAGGAGAAGGCCGCACTCCTCTTCGCCTGGAAGGTGGCAAAGCACACCCGGTCCAACTCGGTGGTGATCACGGGCAAGGATGTGAGTCTTGGTATAGGTGGCGGTCTGCCCAACCGGGTGGATTCTGCGCGCCGAGCCCTGCGACTGGCCGCAGAGCAGAAGTATGAAGGCGTCCGGGTCTGCGCCTCGGACGGTCTCTTTCCATTTGCTGACTCCATCCAGGAACTCAAAGGCTCCGGCGTCACCGCGGTCATCCAGACCGGCGGGGCCATGCGTGACGAAGAGGTCATCGCAGCAGCAGAAGCCGAGAACCTGGTCATGGTGTTTACCGGGGTGCGCCACTTCGCACACTGGTAGGAGGCTTGCAACGCGTTGGCTTCGACTATCTATCACACCTTCAGGCATCTGCACACGCTAAAAATGTTATCAAGAGTGTCTGAGGAGTGCTAGGGCGATGGGCGGACGCAATATCCTTAAACTGCTTACATTTCTGCCCTTCTTTGTCTACGCCTACTTCAGCTTTACGGGTCAACTCCTACTACAAGTAAACCCCCTCTATCTTATAGCATTACCCGTAGCTGCTGCACTCGTGCTTCTCCTATCCCGTAACCTATGGCTCTTTATTGCCTCTCTCGTCGCAACCAACGCGGCTGTTCAGCTTACCGGAGGTAGCGGCTCCCAGCTCTTTTTCTTCTACTTCCTTTTGCTTTTCGTAGAAGGCCTTCGCACCAGCTCCTGGCGTTACTTCTTCGCGGTTGGTGCAATAGTTACACTCGAGGCGGGATCGGCACTCTTTCACCTCAAGGATACACCGTTTCCCTTCGGCCCTCTGGCTGCTTTTGTCGGCTTTGCCGCTTTAGCCTATCTCTTCCTGCGTCGTGAAGAGAGACACAGACAGGCTCTTGAGCAGAGCCTTGATCGGGAGCGCGCCAAGTACCATTGGCTTGATCCTTTGGTAAGCCCTCGCTCCCAGCGTCTTGCAGCACTCAAAGAGGAGACCTACTCCGTTGACGCCGATGTCCTCTACAAGGGATTCGTCAATCTGGGGTTCGAGACCCTGAACGTCCACACCGCGGCCCTTTTCCTGATCAGTGGGAATCGGTTGCACCTTGTCGCGGCACGCTCGCACAGCGATCGCATCAAGGATGACGTCTCCTTTGAGCTAGGTGAGGGATTGATCAGCTACCTTGCGCGTGAGCAAAAGCCCTCGTTGCTTAACGATCTGGGTGCTGATATGGACAGGCTCGGCTACTACACTGGCAAGGTTGAGGTTAACTCGATTCTCACCGTACCCATCAAAAGCGGGGAGACAAACTACGGCATCCTTGTGGCCGACGCTCGGCGAATGTTTACGGAGTATGATCAGACGTTTCTTGTTCGGCTGGGTTCGCTTCTGGCAAGGGATATCCAGATTGCTCGAGCCTACGAGGAGCGCCACCGCGAGGCACTTAGGTTCTCCGGCCTCTACGAACTTGCAGGCAACCTCTTAACCGGTCTATCTGAGGAAGGACTCATAGACCGAAGCTTTGAACTGGTGCGTGATCTTTTTGCGCCGGACGCCATAGGTTTTGCACGCCTGCGTGAGAAGGAGGGTGCAAAGGTTCTGCGATACGAAGGAACGAACGGATTTGATAAAGGGTTTCGGTTCGATCCGGAACGCAGCCTGGTGGCCATGACCGCCAAGCACAAAGGTTTCTTAAAGCAGCGCGACATGACAAAGCCCGGCCTCTACCGGCTTGGGCCGGGTGAGAAGCCTGCCGTTAACAAAACCTTCCTTGGCATCGGTTTTGAGGAGGATGAGGAGACCCACGGGGTGCTCTGGCTTGAGAAACAAGAGGCTGACGCCTACAGCGGACGTGAGGGCAAGATACTGGGGTTTACCGCCGCATTGCTTTCCGCCGCGTTCCTGCGCGTGCGCTACCACGAAGAGCTTGCTCGCCTTGCTCGCCTGGACGGTCTCACCGGACTTCTCAATCACCGTGCGTTCCAAGAAGAACTTATCGAGTGTCTCAAGAAGTCAGGCACGGTGGCGGTGTTCATAATAGACATAGACCACTTCAAGCGCATCAACGATACCTACGGTCATCCGGTGGGTGATATGGTGCTTGCCAAAATAGCCGAGGTTATCAAGGATAAAGGCATTGCTGCCCGTTATGGGGGCGAGGAGTTCGCGCTCATTATTCCCAACATCCCCTCCCGGCAGATGATCGGCAGGGGCCAGGAGATACTGGCCGCTATCCGCCGTGCCATGGTTCGCATTCCTGAGGGGACCATCCAGGTTACGGCAAGCGTAGGCGGGGCGATCTACTCCAAAGACGCACGCACGCGCGAGGATCTGGTCCGCGCCGCCGACTCAGCGTTGTATGCGGCCAAAACCGGCGGACGCAACAGGTTGGTGCTCGCTGGTAAGTGAGGTTTTCCGGGGTCCCCGCACAGATGCGTAGAAGGTATGTAGCACAGGCTCTCCAGCCTGTGCCGATATCCGCTCGCGATGACGATTTAAGTTTGCGATCTTATTCGGGGTCCCCAGCCAAACACAAAGTGTTTGGTTGGGGTATATCCACTTGACAAACCTGTCCATATCCCTATAATCAAACTGAAAGAGGAAGATTACAGGTTTAGGATTGTTCTTTAAACAACAAAGGACTTGACAAGAGACGGAAGTAGGTTATACTTTCCTCTCTTAGCTCTTTGGGAAATTTGGAACTCCTCCAGCCCCTAATGAGTTTTGGCGCATCAACCTTCAAGAATTTAATTGCTTGGAGGGTTTGATCCTGGCTCAGGGCTAACGCTGGCGGCGTGTCTTAGACATGCAAGTCGAACGGACCTTCCTTGTGTAGCAATACGTAGGGAAGGTTAGTGGCGAACGGGTGAGTAATACTGGGGTAATCTACCCTGGAGTGGGGAACAACTTCGAGAAATCGGGGCTAATTCCCCATACGCTCCACTGTACATAAAGTGCAGAGGAGGAAAGGTGGCCTCTGCTTGCAAGCTACCACTCTGGGATGAGCTCCTGGCCTATCAGCTTGTTGGTGAGGTAACGGCTCACCAAGGCACAGACGGGTAGCCGGCCTGAGAGGGTGATCGGCCACACGGGCACTGCGACACGGGCCCGACTCCTACGGGAGGCAGCAGTCTAGAAAATTGCGCAATGGGCGCAAGCCTGACGCAGCGACGCCGCGTGCGGGATGAAGTCCTTCGGGATGTAAACCGCTGTCCCGGGAGACGATGGGGCGCATACCCAATACGTATGCGCTTTGACGGTATCCCGGAAGAAAGCACCGGCTAACTACGTGCCAGCAGCCGCGGTAATACGTAGGGTGCAAGCGTTGCCCGGATTCACTGGGCGTAAAGGGTGCGTAGGCGGATTGGTAAGTCTGCTGTGAAATCTCCGGGCTTAACCCGGAAACTGCGGTCGATACTGCCGGTCTAGAGGACAGAAGAGGAGAGCGGAACTCCTGGTGTAGCGGTAAAATGCGTGGATATCAGGAGGAAGGCCGATGGCGAAGGCAGCTCTCTGGGATGTTCCTGACGCTGATGCACGAAAGCTAGGGTAGCAAACCGGATTAGATACCCGGGTAGTCCTAGCCGTAAACGATGTACACTAGGTATTGGCATCAGTCAGTGCCGGAGCTAACGCATTAAGTGTACCGCCTGGGGACTACGGCCGCAAGGCTAAAACTCAAAGGAATTGACGGGGACCCGCACAAGCAGCGGAGCGTG
>SOJW01000018.1 GCA_004375895.1 Candidatus Stahliibacteriota bacterium | reverse complement strand
CAGAGGAATTTTCTACGGCCCAGCGCATAACCAAGGCCGCTTTGCTGCAGCCTTAGGGTTATTACGTAATCTCGGCTAAAAGCGAACAGGGCTGACCATAAGGCAGCCTTGTTAATGCTCATACAATCTGGAAGCGCAGGGTGATTGGTTTCTGCCTGATTAGGACGTGGAGGAAATACACCCCGCGAGGAAGTCTTGAGGTCTCGAAGGGAAGGGCAATTAACTCACGACAATCCCCTGGAGCAAAGCTGGAAAGCCATCTGCCTGTCACGTCGTAGAGGGAGATTTCTTCTATCCTTTGGGAAGTGGAAGCCATAAGCCTGATGGGTTCCCCTCGGATCAGTATTGTCTTTTCAAGCTGGACAGGGAGTTCAGGAGGAGGCAGTTCGGCAACTGCATTTGTATCCTCGGCTGTGTTGAGGAAGAGGAAGTTTCCTGTAGGGGGATTCCAGTTGGTTACCAGAAGATCAGGATACTTAGAATAGCGGTAGATTACCTCTACCCAACCCTCTTGGTTTATCTGAATCCAACCGTCGGCCGGATTCCAGCAAAACCCACCTGGAGATGCAGCCGATCCATTGATCTTAACCTCAACTACATCCAACGCCGGGAAGTGGGAGGGGTAGATTGCATGACCTGCAGATATAGTCCCGAAGTTCTCGGTGGTCTCCTTCCAGTTGTCGTTGTCGACCTCGCCCCAGATTACCTGCTCACAGACGAGATTCTCATTCGGGAAAGGGCTCCACGACCAGCTCGGCAGAGAATCGAATGAGTTATCGTTGTTTTCGTATACCGTTACCGGTTCCCACCAGCCGCCTGCGGCCAGATCAAGATCGCCGTCTGCATCAACATCTCCCCAAGCCACGCAGGATTGATATTGCCACAGCTTCGACTCCCAAAATGGCAGTGTATCCAGCGTTCCGTTATGGTTAAGGTAGATGCGTACCCGGCTTTCGTCGTCCATCATCTGGTTGTTGTCACCTGTAGCCATATCCATGTCTCCGTCTGCGTCGAAATCACCAAAAGCGATCTGGATGGTGTGATGGGCATCAGCCGATACCCACTCAGCCTCTGTGTTAAGGGTGCCCTCTTCGGTGAAGTATATCCGGTTCGTTTCATATCCTCCCACAGCCAGATCCAGATCCCCGTCTACGTCCACGTCAACCCAGCATACGTCCAGGTTGAAGTCATAATCCGCTG
Organism: Candidatus Stahliibacteriota bacterium; assembly: GCA_004375895.1. Taxonomy (GTDB): domain Bacteria; phylum Hydrothermota; class Tepidihabitantia; order B3-TA06; family B3-TA06; genus B3-TA06. Next base: position 2,232 of record SOJW01000018.1, on the reverse strand, counting down.
ATTCCCACATCGGCTCTGCTGATAGTACGCCGTCAACATTCTCGAATATCACCAGTTTCTGCCGTTTGTTAATATAACTGTTACCTGCAGCCACTGCAAGGTCAAGGTCGCCGTCTGCGTCCGCATCGCCCCAGTCGCAGGAAAACGCCTGCAAAGTGTCGCCGCCTAACCAGACAGGGTTAGAAGTAAATGTACCTTCTTCGTTCAAATAAACACGCGAAGGATCGGATTGCCAACTTATGTAGTAGGCAAAGCCTGCCACCGCCAAGTCAAGATCCCCATCGGCATCCATATCTCCAAGCGATATATGTCCATTGTAGCTCCAATCGGCTGAGGTCCATGAGGCCGTTTCTTCAAGGATGTTGTCTTCATTGTAATAAACTTTATTTGGGTTGCGGGCCATGTCGTTTCCGTTGCCGGTAACAAGGTCAAGATCACCGTCTGAGTCAATATCGGCCAGTATCCCGCCGGTGGAGTAGTCGTTGTCGTTGGATTCCCACGCCGGTTCGGTCTCCAGTTCAACCGCGTGGAGAAGAAAAAAGCTCAACAAACAAAGAACGTGCATAGAGCCTCCAAGGTTTTTCCGAGTATAGTCAGGCTTTATCCGGTTTCAAGGCTTGACACCGTATTCCTTTAGGGTAGGATTGAGTTAAAAAGGAAGGAGCAGATGAACGAATGCGATTCTCAGATCGAGTGCAGCTGCACCTACGAACCTTGCTCACGCAAGAGGAAATGCTGCGAGTGCATAGCTTACCATCGTTCGCAGGAAGAGTTGCCGGCTTGTTATTTTACCCCGGAAGAGGAGAAAACCTACGACCGGTCGGTAGCCTTCTTTATCCGTTGTCGTCAGAACCGCTGATTGTTTAACCCCGCGTTGTATCTTTTGCGAAAGGGGAGAGGTGAAGGGTTTAATGTAAGGCTACAGAGATTTCCTTCTCGATCCTGATCAGGGCGTGGTGCTTTGGGGCGCTGCCTGGATTTAGAACAATCGTTGACCCTATGTTTTCGATTCCTCTTGCCTCGTGGATGTGCCCGCATAACACGAGGTCAGGTTTACGCTTCTCTATAAAAACCCGTAAGGATTTCGATCCCACACGCTTGCCTAAAAACACCCTGTCGCAGGCCCCGTGTGGTGGATTGTGCGAGCAGATCACGAGCCGCTCATCCTCTTCTGGCTCAGGACAGGATGTCAGTTTATCGGCCAACTCATCCTCCGTGAACTCGTTAGGGGTGTTGAACGGTGTGGGAATTGAGCCACCTAAACCGAAGAGAAGTAGTCCATTAAACCTTTCTGCACGTCCATCAAGGCTGAGGCCTTCGGCTTGAAACCACGCTGTGGATTGGGGCCGTTCCCAGTTCCCGGAGATCACATAAAGTGCGGGATAGGCTCCTCGCAGGGTCTGAATCCGCTCCTTGGTTTTTTCAAGACCGGCACCCGTTGTTACATCTCCAAGCATCAACAGAAGATCCACACCTTCAATCCCTACTAAAGGCTCTACAGAATGGCCATGTAGATCGCTTACGACAAGTACCAGCATACTTATCCCTCCTTGGACTTCTGATTGAGGCGTTGAAAAAAGGTGTGGGTATATACGACAACGGTTATGAACACCAGGACGGTTACCAGCGGGACAAGGAATCCACGAAGCAGCCAGCGGGCATCAAGCAGGCCGGCGCAGAGCATGGCAAAGAACGCAAGGCCGGTAACCTTGCCCGGCCAGTTGGATTGAGGCACGAAGGTTCTTGAGGTCAAGAGCACCAGGCCGCCTCCCAAGATAATTGCATCCCTTACCAGTACCACAAGAGCGAGAAAGAGCGGTATCCTTCCCTGGAATGCCATGATCATGGCAAGTGTGTTCAGGGTGAGTTTGTCGGCGAGGGGATCGAGTACCTTTCCCCACTCGCTTTCCTGATGTAAGCGGCGGGCGATCCACCCGTCCACCGCATCGGTAGCAGAGGAGACCACGAACAGGATGAAGGCCAGAAGATTGCGTTGGGTAACCAGCGCCCAGACCGTTGGTGCAAGCATAGCGAGTCGAACAAGGGAAAGGATATTGGGGACCGTCCAGAAGCGCCATGGGTTTTTAACCACCTGTGGCGCTGCATCCGGGAGGGTGTCAGGGGATGTGTTGCGGGGGGTGTTACGGGTGTTATGTCCTTGATTAAGGGGCGTTAGTCCCAGGAAGTTATGGAGATGCCCCGCAAGGGTATCTCCTTGTGAACGGAGCGTAA
>SOJW01000021.1 GCA_004375895.1 Candidatus Stahliibacteriota bacterium | reverse complement strand
TTACGAAGTACGAGTTTCCTGGGGACGAGATACCGATCGTTCGTGGCAGTGCACTGAAGGCATTGGAGTCGGAGTCTACCGATCCTTCTGCGCCGGAGTACGCATCTATCCATGAGCTGATGAAGGCGGTTGATTCCTACATTCCCCTACCTGAGCGAGAGATGGATAAGCCTTTCCTGATGCCTATGGAGGACATCTTTTCTATCACTGGTCGTGGTACGGTTGTAACGGGCAAGGTGGAGCGAGGCCGGATAGTTCCCGGCGACGAGGTAGAGATCATCGGTTTCGGCATGCATCGCAAGACGGTGGCTACGAGTTTGGAGATGTTTCGCAAGATATTGGACGAGGCTATAGCTGGAGACAACGTTGGTGTTCTTCTGCGCGGTATAGACAAGGACGAGGTGGCTCGCGGTATGGTGGTAGCCAAGCCGGGTTCGATAACGCCTCACACGAAGTTTGCCGGACAGGTGTACGTATTAAAGAAGGAGGAGGGCGGACGTCACAGTCCGTTCTTTGCCGGTTATCGTCCTCAGTTCTACATTCGTACTACGGACGTTACGGGTTCTGTTGCGCTTCCGGATGGAGTAGAGATGGTGATGCCAGGCGACAACGTTGAACTGACGGTGGAGCTTATCTCCGACGTTGCATTGGAGGACGGTTCTCGTTTTGCTATCCGAGAGGGCGGTCGCACCGTTGGCGCCGGAGTGGTTACCAAGGTAGTTGAGTGATGGCCAACATAGAGAAGATTCGCATCAAGCTGAAGGCCTACGACTACAGGATTCTCGATCAGTCGGCAAAGGACATAGTCGATATCGCCAAGCGGACGGGTGCCAAGGTCTCGGGTCCTATACCTCTGCCGACGCGTCGTTCGCTCTACACGGTTCTGCGTTCGCCGCACATCGACAAGCGCAGCCGCGAACAGTTCGAGTTCAAGGTGCACAAGCGTCTTATCGAGATAGGCGAGGCTACATCCGAGATGATTGACGCCCTTATGCGACTTGAAGTCCCGGCCGGTGTTGAGATCGAGATCCATTCAGTGAAAGGATAAGAAAAGGTTCATGAAAGGAATGCTTGGACGTAAGCTCGGAATGAGTAGGGTTTATGCCGACGGTCGCAAGGTGACTTCTGTTACCCTTCTAGAGACAGACTCATGTCACGTAGTCCAGCGCAAGACCGTCGAACGCGACGGCTATGCCGCCTTACAGCTGGGTATAGGCCGCCGCAAGCGCGCAACCAAGCCTCTGCGCGGACACCTCAAGAAGGCTGGTCTTGGTCATGTGCCGGCCAGGGTGATTGAGGTGCGAGGAGAATTTGAAGATAACGTCACGCCCGGTAAGAAACTTGACGTGGCTATGTTTGAACCCGGTGACAGGGTGGACGTGGTCGGATGGACCAAGGGACGAGGTTTTGCCGGGGGGATGAAGCGCCATAACTGGCACGGGGGGCCTCGAACCCACGGGTCAAATCACCACCGCCGTGTTGGCTCCGTCGGTCCTGGAACCTCACCAGGCAGGATCTGGAAGGGAAGCCGCATGCCAGGACATTACGGAAACGAGCAGCAGACCATTCGGAATCTTCGCGTGGTTAAGGTGGATGCCGAGCGTCAACTTCTCTACCTCAAGGGATCGGTTCCCGGTCCTGTAGGTGGTTTCCTTGCAATAAAGAAGACGGCACCATGAAGATCAAAGTCCTCAAAGCAGACGACAACCAGGCCGGAACTGTGGAGTTCCCCGACGAGATTTTCGCCGCCCCGGTGAACGAGACGCTTCTCTGGGAGGCGGTAGAGACCTATCGGGCTAACATGCGCAAGGGAACCGCCAAGACTAAGTCTAGAGGTGAAGTAGAGGGTTCCTCACGCAAGCTTTTCCCTCAGAAGCATCTGGGGCGAGCAAGGGTGGGGGCAAGACGTTCTCCGACCCGTGTGCACGGTGGTGTGGCGCACGGCCCCAGGCCTCGAAGCTATCGAAAGGGGTTGCCCGCGAAGATGCGTCGTCGTGCCTTGCTTGAGGCCTTAAAGCAGAAGCTGCAGACAGGCAACGTTGTGGTCATGGAGGATATTGAACTTGAAGAACCCAAGACCAGGTTTGTGGTCCAGGCTCTGGCGCCTGTCCGAGAGAAGGAATCTGGCTCTATGCTTGTTGTAGCGCGAGAGTACTCACCAGAACTTGTTCGTGCCTCACGCAACATACCCGCTTTGGATCTGATGACAGAGGCCGATCTTAACGCCTACGCAGTCTGGCGTCGCCAGAAGCTTGTTCTGTTTAAGTCGGCTTGCAAGCCGCTCGTTGAGAGGTACAGATGAGTGACCCCAGGTTTGTAATTCGCCATCCTATAGTAACCGAAAAGTCTCTTATAGCACGAGATGAGAATGGGCAGTACATCTTAGCGGTTGCCATAGACGCTAATAAGTACCAGGTGCGTGCAGCGGTTGAGGAGCTGTTCCATGTTCATGTTAAGGACGTTAATATCATGAAGGTCAAGGGCAAACGCAAGCGCCTCGGTCGGTTCGAAGGTAAACGCTCGGATTGGAAGAAGGCTGTGGTGAGGCTGGCCAAGGGCGAGCGTATCGAAGAGCTCATAGGGGGAGCCTGATGGGACGGGTAGTATCACGAGTTAAGAAGTACAAGCCCGTTACACCTGGACGTCGCTCCTACGAGGTACTCTACGATAAAGAGGTCTCCAGCGCGACGCCCTACAAACCTCTGCTTGAGCCTTTGCGTAAGACGGGCGGTCGCAACAACCAGGGGCGTATCACCGCGCCACATCGCGGGGGTGGCGAGAAGCGGCACTACCGCATTATAGACTTCAAGCGAGACGACAAGATAGGTATTGCGGCTAAGGTCGTATCTATTCAGTACGATCCTAATCGCACCGCCAACATCGCGTTGGTGTGTCATCGGGACGGCGAGTACCGATATATACTCGCACCTGACGGGCTTGCGAGAGGCGATCAGGTTGTTGCAGGGCCTGAGGCCCCTCTTCGTGTCGGTAACGCTATGCCTTTAGCACGCATCCCGGTCGGGATCGAGATTCATAATCTTCAGATATTCCCCCGCACCAAAGGCCGTATGGTTCGCAGCGCCGGCTCGTCGGCCAAGATACTTGCAAAGGAGGTGGAGCGTGCGTTCCTCAAGCTCCCCTCAGGGGAGGTGAGGCTCTTTAACACCTCATGTTATGCTACGATAGGTCGTGTTTCCAACCCTGAGCATGGAAAGGTAAGCCTGGGTAAGGCAGGCAGAAGGCGTCACATGGGCAGGCGTCCTCGGACTCGTGCCGTCGCCATGAACCCAGTGGATCATCCCATGGGCGGCGGGGAAGGTAAGGCATCGGGTGGCCGTCCGCCTTGTTCGCGCACCGGATTGATCGCCAAGGGCAAGAAGACGCGGAACAGGAAGAAAGCCTCAAACCGCCTGATCGTTAAAAGGAGAAAGTAGTGGGACGTTCGCTCAAGAAAGGCCCCTATGTGGATGAGGGGCTCCTTGGGAAGGTGATGGCGCTGGATACCCGCAAGCAGAAGAAGGTGATCCGCACGTGGGCGCGGCGTTCCACAATACCGCCGGAGTTTGTTGGGCATACGATAGCGGTGCACAACGGGCGCAAGTTTATACCTGTCTACGTCACCGAACAGATGGTCGGTCACAAGCTGGGTGAGTTTGCGCTCACACGCACCTATCGCGGCCACCACGGCGTAAAGAAAGAGATAGGTGAAACTCGAGGGAAGAAGAGATGAGCGAAGCGATTGCACGTGCAAGGTTCGTTCGTGGATCTGCAAAAAAGTTTACGAGGATATTGGAGTTGATTCGTAGTCGGCAGGTGGACGAGGCCCTCAGGATACTCGCGTTCCTTAACAAACCGAGCAAGGAACCGATCCTCAAGACCCTTAGGGCGGCTATCGCCAACGCCGAATCCAAATTGGGTAAGGCGAAGTTTGAGCGCCAGGGTTACTTTGTGGTGGATGCTCGTGCGGACCAAGGACCTGTGATGAAGAGGCTGCGTGCTGCTCCTCGCGGTCGCGGGGTGATTATACGTAAAAGATTTGCTCATCTTACGGTAAAGATATCCGACGAAAAGAGGACAGAATAATGGGACAGAAGGTTCACCCCTACGGATTCAGGCTCGGCTACACTAAGGAGTGGCAATCCCAATGGTTTGACGAGAAGCACTATGCCGAACACCTGGCCGAAGATATTCGAATCAAGCGCTACATCTATACCAAGCTCGCTGATGCCGCAGTCTCCAATGTGGTCGTTCGTCGTGTGGGCACAAAGATTGCGCTGACGATCTCTACCGCTCGTCCCGGTATGGTGATCGGGCAGAGGCGGGCCAACCTTGAGGCTTTATCTGAAGAGCTGAAGCAGCTTGTTGGGAAGCCGATTAGCATCTATGTTGAGGTTGTCCGGGTGCCTGAGCTTGAGAGTCGCGTCGTGGCTCGCATGATCGCGACCCAGCTTGAGGCTCGTGTTGCTCACCGCAGGGCCATGCGACGTGCAGTAATCCAGGCGATGAAGCTGGGCGCTCGCGGGATCAAGGTCGTCGTATCCGGTCGTCTAGGTGGCGCCGAGATTGCCCGCAGTGAACGGCAATGGGCCGGTCAGGTTCCACTTCAGACACTTGCGGCAGATATCGACTACGCGCAGGAAACCGCCTACACGATCGCAGGTACGATTGGGGTTAAGGTCTGGATCTGCAAGGGCGGCGCAGCCGAGACCTGGGGAAAGTAACCATGTTGATGCCTCGACGTAGCAAATGGCGTAAGCAGCAGCGCGGTCGAATGAAGGGCAAGGCGACCGCCGGTTCTCGAATCTCCTTCGGTGAGTATGCCCTCATGGCTATAGAGCCCTGCTGGTTGACTGCTCGTCAGATTGAGGCCAGTCGTGTGGTGCTGACCAAAAAGCTCAGAAAGGACGGCAAGCTTTGGATCAGGGTATTCCCGGATAAGCCCGTCAGCAAGAAACCGCTTGAGATGCGGATGGGTAAGGGCAAGGGCGCGCCTGAGTTCTGGGTGGCCCCCATCAAGCCGGGCCGGATCATCTTTGAGATTGAGGGGCTCTCCGACGAGGCGTCGTGCGCCGTTCTTAAGGAAGCCTCAAGCAAGCTGCCCGTAAAAACCAAGATTATAAAGCGTGAAGAGGGGATCCATTATGAAGGCATCTGAACTCCGTTCCATGACCCGTGAAGAGCTCGACCACGAGGTTCGAGAGCTTCGCGAAGAAGAGTTCCGGCTGCGCTTGCGTCGCCCCACAGAGGAGCTCCCAAACGCGCTGCGTTTGCGTGCGATCCGTCGTGACATCGCAAGGATTCAGACGATACTTCGTGAGGACAAACTTGGCCTGATCCAGTTGCCTAAGAAGAGTCAAAGGGAGACAAAGAAGGCTGAAACCAAGCCTGAGAAGAAAGTCCCTGCCAAGAACTCTGCCGCAAAAAAGAAAACCTCAACTAAGTCCAAGGCTTCCAAATCAAAAAATACTACTGCAAATGAGTCCTCCAAAACTAAGTGGTTATCCGTAAAGACATCCAAGGGGATAAAATGAGCCCCCGTAAAAGGCTCATAGGCGAGGTTATCTCTGATAAACCCGACAAGACTGTTGTTGTGCAGGTGTCTCGTAAAGCTATGCACCCTACCTACAAGAAATATATAACCAAGAGGCACAGATACCACGTCCATGACGAAGAGAATCGCTGCAAGGTGGGGGATCGCGTAGAGATCGAAGAGACTCGACCGCTCTCCAAACTCAAGCACTTCCGTGTGATCAGGGTAGTGGGAGAGGAGAGATGATTCAGGACAACTCACGATTGGTGATCAGCGATAACACCGGGGCCAAGACCGCGCGCGTGATTAAGGTGCTGGGCGGCACACGCAGGCGTTATGCGGGTGTTGGCGACATTGTCGTCATCGCAGTAAAGTCTTCTCTGCCTACGGCATCAATCCGTAAGGGTGACAAGGCCAAGGCGGTCATAGTTAGGACCCGTAAGGAGATATCCCGTCCGGACGGCAGCTACGTGCGTTTTGACGATAACGCGTGTGTGATAATCGACGAGAACAAACAACCCAAGGGCACTCGCATATTCGGTCCTGTGGCGCGCGAACTTCGTGAGCGCAACTTTTCGAAGATCATATCGCTCGCCCCGGAAGTGGTGTAATGAGGCTCTCGATACGCAAGGGCGATCTGGTCGAGGTTATCTCCGGCGACGACAAAGGTCGTCAGGGCAAGGTGATCGAGGTGGATGCCAGGAAAGGCCGCGTTAAGATCGAGGGAATAAACATGGTCAAGAGACATGAGCGTGCCTCTGGCGCAAGGAAGCCCGGCGGTATTATCGATAAGCCGGCCTTTATGGATCGCTCCAACGTGATGCTTGTTTGCCCGAGGTGCTCGAAACCAAGCCGTGTTCATTTGGAACGCCGCGGTGATAGGCGGGTCCGGGTCTGTAAAAGCTGTGGTGGGGAGGTAGGTTCATGAGCATCTTACGCGATCATTACCGCAAGAAGGTTGTTACTGCACTGAAGAAGGAGTTCGGTTACCGCAACGTTATGCAGGTTCCTCGCATCAAGAAGGTTGTGGTTCACGTTGGCGCTGGAGAGGCTGCGCAGGACTCCAAACTGATTGAGCCCATAGTTGCGGATCTCGCAATGATCACTGGTCAGCGTCCCAGCATAACCAGGGCCAAGAGGGCGATCTCCAACTTCAGGCTTCGTAAGGGGATGATCGTAGGTGCTCACGTTACCCTGCGCGGAGAGCGCGCCTACCACTTCCTGGAGAGGTTTTTCAACTTCGCAGCCACTCAGATCCGTGACTTTCGAGGGTTCTCGCCCAACTCGTTTGACGGCCGTGGAGCCTATACCTTGGGCCTGCGGGAGCAGCTTATCTTCCCGGAGATCGAAAGGGATAAGGTAAAGAAAATCTTCGGTATGGATGTAACGATTGTCACCACCGCGAAACGAGACGATGAAGCGCGGGCTTTGCTGGGACATCTCGGCATGCCCTTCCGAAAGGAGTAACGTGGCGAAACTGGCATTGATCAACAAGCAGAAGCGCGAGCCGAAGTTCAAGGTGCGTAAATACAACCGTTGCGGGCGCTGTGGGCGTCCGCGGGCTTACTATCGCAAGTTCGGACTTTGCCGGATCTGTTTTCGAGAGCTGGCCCTGCGCGGTGAGATACCAGGCGTTAAAAAGGCAAGCTGGTAGGGAAAGGCTATGGACGTTATAGGTGATTACCTTACCGCGATACGGAATGCGGTCCTCACGCATAAGAAGGAAGTCGCTATACCGGTATCACGCCTGAGGCAGGAGCTTTCCCGGATACTCCTGGAGGAAGGCTACATCAGTAACTTCCAGGTTCTGGAGAAGGACTGGCCCCCGAAGATACTTATTCAGCTTAAGTACTCCGCTCAGGGAGAAAGCGTTATAAGAGGCTTAAAGCGGGCTTCCAAACAGTCCAGAAGGGTTTACCGTAAGGCTAATGAACTCCCATGGGTCCGTAACGGCCTGGGTACAGCGCTAATCTCCACCTCACAGGGTATGATGTCTGACCGTCAGGCGCGAAGGCTGAAGGTAGGCGGAGAAGTTGTCTGCGAGGTATGGTGATGGCACGGGCCTCATTTAAGCCGATAGCCCTGCCAGAGGGCGTAAGCTTTGGTCAGGGAGAGCAAGGATACGCAATCAAAGGGCCAAAGGGTGATTTGGATGTCGGCTTTGTTCCCGGTATTGCGGTTAAAGAGGAGGATGGAGCCCTGAAGCTTTCCTATACTATCACGCCGGAAAACAAGGCCATGCTTGGTCTTGCTGTAGCGTTGCTCTCCAACGCCGTCACCGGTGTTACCCAGGGGTTTAGGAAGGTCTTGACCCTGCGAGGAACAGGATACAAGGTGCAGAAGGAAGGGCGCAAACTTAACCTTTCCCTAGGCTATTCTCACCCTGTTATCTTTGACCTTCCGCAGGGCATTGATGTGGAGATATTCGAGCCGGGGTCTCGCTAGTATAAGGACTGGATAGCAGATATAAAGATTAAGGGGATGGACAAACAGCTTGTTGGGCAGGTAGCGGCAGACATCAGGCGTCTTCGTCCTCCTGAGCCTTACAAGGGCAAAGGGATTCGCTACAAGGACGAGTATGTTCGTCGCAAACTTGGCAAGCGTGCTGTAGGGGTCGAGGAATGAAGAGGGTTAAGCAACTCGGTCGCCGCAGACGTCATCTGCATATCCGTCACAGGCTCAAAGGAACTTCCCAGCGGCCCAGGGTGGTTGTGTTCCGTTCCAACCGTCACATCTACGCTCAGGTGGTAGACGACTACGAAGGTCGTGTATTGACAGGTGTTTCATCGCTTTCACCTGCCTTCAGGGAGCTTGGTGTCGAGGGAGACAAGAAGGCTCAAGCCGCAGCCGTTGGGAAGCTTCTTGCAGGGGAACTTAAGAAACGCGGGGTTGCTCGGATAGTGTTTGATCGGGCGGGCTTTAAGTATCACGGCAGGGTGAAGGCTCTGGCCGAAGCCGCCCGCAAGGAAGGACTGGAGTTCTAGCATGTTTAGAGATAGGTCAAAGATGATGACCCCCCAGGATGATTTGCTCGACCAGGTGATAGAGATTAAGCGTGTGACCAAGGTGGTTAAGGGCGGAAAGAACTTCAAGCTCTCGGCCACGGTTGTTGTAGGAGACGGTGCCGGGCACGTTGGAGTAGGTCACGGGAAGGCGGGCGAGGTGGCTATCGCCGTAGCCAAAGGGCGCGAGCAGGCTCGCAAATCCATGACCAATGTGTCTTTTGGTAGAACCCTTGCTCACCAGGCCGGGGCACGTTTTTCCGCCAGCAAGGTAATCCTTAAACCAGCTTCAGCGGGAACAGGACTTGTTGCAACCCTTCCGGTAAAGGCCGTCCTCCAGATGTGTGGTTTTAAGGATGCGCTTACCAAGTCATTGGGCGCGCATACCCCCTACAACCTGGCCATGGCAACTATTCAGGCTCTAAAGGGTGTTCGTAGCCTTGAAGAGACAGCCCGTCTCCGGAACAAACCGATCTCTTACTTTACGGAGCGAAGGGATGCCAGCGAAGGGTAAGAAGCTGAAGGTAACGCTTGAACGCAGCCTGATTGATTCAAAGCCCGTGCATAAAAAGAATGCGCGCGCCTTGGGGTTGCGCCGTCGCGGAGCGAGCCGTATCCATGAGGATACGCCGGTGATCCGTGGGATGATAGCAAGGGTTGCGCATCTCGTTAGAGTAGAGGAGGTTGCAGATGGCTGAGCTGCTTAAGAGGCACCCCAAGGCTCATAAGCGGCGCAGGCGTTTGGGGACAGGCGTGGCGTCAGGTAATGGTAGGACCTGCGGTCGCGGTAACAAAGGGGCCGGGCAGCGTTCCGGCAAAGAGCATGGCCCGAAGTTTGAAGGCGGACAGATGCCGCTTATGCGGCGTATCCCCAAACGCGGCATGCAGAAGGGCAAGAAGATAAATCGTATGCACCAGGCCAAGGGGAGCCGAAGGCGTCGCTACCAGGTTATCAACTTCGTTCGCCTCGCATCGTGGGACCCGGCCGAGCCTGTTACCCCAGAGAGCCTTGCCAAACATGGTTGCATTCGTCACAGCGATCGCCCGGTGAAGCTTCTGGCTCGAGGCGAACTTAAACAGCCGCTTGTGATAAAGGTGCACGCAGCCTCTGCAAAGGCACAAAAGATTGTCGAAAAGGCCGGAGGCAAGTTGGAGGTGAACCCATGATGCAAGGCATAGGGAACATCTTCAAGATCCCGGATCTCAGAAAGAAGATCCTCTTCACCTTGCTTATGGTGGTGGTTTACCGCCTCGGAACCCATATCCCTACACCTGGCCTTAACCCTCAAGCTGTGGGTATTCTTCTCAGCCAGATGAGGGGCACTGTTTTTGGACTTTACGATCTCTTTGTGGGCGGCGCACTCGCGCGCGCGTCCGTGTTTGCTCTCGGGGTGATGCCCTACATCTCCGCCTCGATTATGTTCCAGATCCTGGGCTCGGTGTTCCCGAAGCTGCAGAAGTTACAGCAAGATGAAGAAGGACGACGCAAGGTCAACCAGTACACTCGCTACTTTACGGTTCTCCTGGCTTTCCTTTACGCTATAGGGATCGCGGTATTCCTCGAAGGTCAGCCGCCTGTGGCGCTTCCTGACGGTCGGGTTGTACCTCTTGTTTCGCAGACGGGGTTTATACTGCGAATACTTACCATCTTTACCCTGACAACGGGCACTATCTTCCTCATGTGGATCGGTGAGCTGATCACGGAGAAGGGCATCGGTAACGGTATCAGCCTTCTCATCTTCATCGGTTGTCTTGATCGTATCCCTACTGATTTGGGTCGTACCATCCAGCAGGTTGCGGCCGGGGAGATCTCCTGGTTCGTTCTGGTGGTGCTTGTTGCCGTGATTATTTTCACCTTCGGTGCCATGGTTCTTATGACCCAGGCGGTACGCAAGATCCCTGTTCAGTATCCCAGACGGGTCATAGGAAGAAGGATTTACGGAGGCCAGTCTACCTTTATCCCTCTGCGGGTAAACACCGCAGGTGTGATCCCGATCATATTTGCCCAGAGTATCATAATGATCCCTGGGACCGTTGCCGCTTTCTTCGGCAAGACGAACTTCACCGAGGGGTTGCAGCTTTTGCTTCAGCCTGGGCGCCCGCTTTACGACGGCCTCTTCGCCCTCTTCATCATCTTCTTCGCCTACTTCTACACCTCGATCGTCTTCAACCCACAGGATATCGCCAACAACATGAAGCGTATGGGCGGGTTCGTACCCGGCATACGTCCGGGTGTAAGAACAGCCGAGTACATAAACACGGTGCTTACCCGTATCACACTTCCTGGGGCCATCTTCCTTGCCCTTGTGGCCCTTATGCCCTGGTGGCTTATAAAGGGGCTTGGTGTAAGTTTCTTCTTCGGAGGCACGACCTATCTTATCATAGTGGGTGTTGCGCTTGATACGATCCAGCAGATAGAATCTCACCTTCTCATGCGATCTTACGAGGGGTTGCTCAAGGGGACGAAACTCAGGGGAAGACGTTGAGGGTTGTTGTGCTTCTGGGCCCTCCTGGTTCCGGTAAGGGCACCCTGGCCACATCTTTATCCGAGCACTTGGGGGTTGCCGTTTTTGTGACCGGTGACGCGTTGCGTGCGGCGATTGATGCGAAAAGCAAGCTCGGCGAGAAGGTCAAGGCAGATGTTGAGGCGGGACGATTGGTGGATGATGAAACGATCCTTGCACTTGCACAAGGGTTCCTTGCGGCCCATCCGGAAGGTGTGCTCTTTGACGGCTTCCCCCGCACCATAAGGCAAGCTGCAGGATTGCGTTCACTCGTATCCGCAGAGGATGATCTGCACGTTATCTACCTCGATGCGTCAGAAGAAACCATCACATCTCGTTTAACTTCGAGGCGGGTATGTCCTGGGTGTGGGGAGATATACAACATGCGGTTTAAGCCCCCGAAGAAAGACGGGGTTTGTGATAATTGTGGCACCACACTCATCCGTCGAAAGGATGATACCGAGGAGGTGATCCGCGATCGCTACCAGGTATACTTGAGGGAGACGGCACCTTTAGTTGATTACTTCGCTCGTGAGCTCCTAAGAGTGGATGGTAATCTATCGGGCGATAAGGTTCTTGAGAGGATTCGAGGCGAGCTGTGTCCGGCATAGTGATTAAATCCGATGCAGAGATCGAAGGCATACGTAGGGCAGGCAGGATATTGGCGCGGGCTTTGGATTTGGTTTCCAATAAAGCGCTGCCGGGTTGCACGACAGCCGTCCTGGATGCGGTGATTGAGGAGTTTATACGTTCCCAGGGCGCCGAGCCTACCTTCAAGGGGTATCGTGGGTTTCCTGCCGCTGCATGCATAAGCATAAATGAAGAGGTGATTCACGGGATCCCTGGGGATCGGGTTATCAAGGAGGGTGATCTGGTGAAGGTAGATGCTGGGGTTACAAAGGACGGTTTTATCGCGGATTCGGCCAGAAGCATTCCTGTTGGAGATGTTAACGGAGATGTTAAGCGATTGATGGAGGTGACCAGCAAAGCGTTACAGGCAGGGATCGGCCAGGCAAGGCCAGAAAATAGGGTGGGTGATATAAGCCATGCTGTTGAAGAGGTGGCGAGAGCCGCCGGTCTTGCGGTGGTGCGTGATTACTTCGGGCACGGGACAGGACTTGCCCTGCACGAGGAGCCCAATATCCCCAACTTCGGCCCTGCCGGTGTCGGCCCTCGTCTCCAGGAGGGTATGACGATAGCTATAGAACCGATGCTTACCCTGGGAATCGGTAAGGTTAAGCTTTGCGAGGATCGCTGGACCGTGGTTACAGCCGACGGGAAAAGCTCAGCCCACTTCGAGCATACCATTGCGGTTACCGAAAACGGAGCGGAGATATTAACGAGTTATGTCTAAAAAGGATTTGATTCAAACCGAAGGATCGGTTGTAGAAGCGTTGCCAAGCGCGACCTTCAGGGTGGAGTTGGATAACGGTTTCAGGGTGCTGGCGCATCTTTCAGGCAAGATGCGTATGCACTACATCAAGATTCTTCCGGGCGATCGGGTGCTCGTGGAGCTTTCGCCCTACGATCTTACCCGTGGCCGGATTGTTTACAGGTTTAAGTAAATGCTGGAAGGAGTTTTTGGTATGAAAGTTAAATCGTCTGTAAAGAAAAGGTGTATGCACTGCAAGATCGTCAAGCGCCATGGAAGGGTGTTTGTGATCTGCAAGCGCAACCCTAAACACAAACAGAGGCAGGGTTAGGAGCCCGGATGGCAAGGATTGCTGGTGTGGATCTGCCTTCTGGCAAGGCGATTGCATACGCCCTGCCCTATATCTACGGTATCGGACTTTCTACTTCTAAAAAGATCCTTGCAAGGACCGGCGTTGATCCACGCAAGAAGGCCAAGGATCTGGATGAGAAGGAGTTAACCCTGATTCGTAAGGAGATTGAAGAGAACTACAAGATTGAGGGTAGCCTTCGTGTGGAGGTGGCAGCTGATATCAAGCGTTTAGTGGAGATCAACTGCTATAGAGGTACTCGCCACAAGATGGGTCTACCGGTTCGAGGACAGCGCACGCATACGAATGCCCGCACCCGCAAGGGTCCTAAGAAAACAAGCGGTGTGCGTAAGAAGAAGAAAGCCTAGGAGGATTGTTGGCCAGAAAGAGAGCTCGTCGCAAGAAGAAGCGATTTCCCGAGGTGGGAATCGTTAAGATATCTGCAACCTTCAATAACACGATAGTCTCGATCGGCGATTTTGAGGGCAATATCCTCGTTTGGACTTCAGGCGGATGTATAGGTTTTAAGGGAGCCAAGAAAGGCACACCTTTTGCAGCCCAGCAGGCAACGGAATCAGCCGCACGTGATGCCGCCTCGCGGGGTCTCAAGAAGGTTGAGGTTTATGTTAAGGGTCCGGGACCCGGTCGTGAGGCTGCTATTCGCTCCATTCAAAACGCAGGGCTGCAGATCACCAAGATCGTGGATACAACCCCTATCCCTCACAACGGTTGCAGGCCACCTAAACAGCGGCGAATCTAGGAGGGGTTATGGCTCGAGATCTATCACCATCCTGCAAGAGGTGCCGCCGTGAGGGCGAGAAGCTCTTTCTGAAGGGCGAGCGTTGTCTGTCTGAGAAGTGCGCTCTTTCTCGTCGTGGTGCAAAGGAGAGATCGCGCTACAGCAGGCGCGCCTCGGCTTACGCCCTTCAGCTTAAGGAGAAACAGAAACTGCGTCTTATGTATGGGATGTTCGAGGGCCAGTTCCGCCGTTTCTTCAAGATGGCGGCGAAACGTGGCAATCCGGCTATTGGGCTTTTGCTGCTCCTGGAACGCAGGTTGGATAACGTTGTCTACCGGATCGGTTGGGCTCAGAGTCGTCCACAGGCCAGGCAGATGGTTCGTCACGGGCACATAGCCGTTTCTGGACACAAGGTGGATATCACTTCCTATCTTGTGAAGGCAGCGGATCAGATAGAACTGCGTAAGCCGGAGGGGGCTTCTGCGCAGGAACGTGCCGAGCTTGTTGATACAACGAAGTTAGTCCCCTGGCTTTCCGCTGACAGTGGCGGCAAGAAGGCGCAGATTGAGCGTCTTCCGGCGGCTGAGGATGTAGCCGATATCCCGATTAATACCCAGCTCGTCGTTGGGCTCTACTCCAAGTAATGGAGGGGTTAGTGTCTGAGCGAACTAGATTCATAAAGATTGCCGAAGCGGTTGCGGTGGACCGGGAGACGCTCACCGATACCTTCGGTCGTTTCACTTTGAGTCCGTTGGCGCGTGGGTGGGGTTGGACAATGGGGACGGTACTGCGCCGTGCGATGCTTTCCTCGGTTGAGGGTGCGGCGCCTACGCAGCTGCGAATAGATGGGGTTATTCATGAGTTCTCCAGTATCGACGGGGTGCTGGAGGACGTGCCATTTATCGTTCTGAACGTGAAGAAACTGCGCTTCAAGCTCGAAGGTGTAGATTTTGAATACGCCCGTCTGCATGCAGCAGAACCCCGAGAATACACCGGGGCAGACCTCGAGTTGCCCCCAAACCTGGAACTTGTAAACACCGATACTCCAATCCTTACCCTTAGCGCAAAAGACCGTCCAGTTCACATGGAGATAAAGGTTGAGCGTGGGAGGGGTTATGAAAGTCAGGAGTTGGTGAAGAAGCGTTCGCCCGCTGAGCCATCCGGGACGATCTTCCTCGATGCCTTCTACTCGCCTGTTCGTCAGGTGAAGATTGACGTAGCCAATGTGCGCTACGGAGAGCGGATCGACTACGAGCAGGTAGTCTTTGAGGTCGCCACCGACGGCAGTGTTACCCCTGAGGAGACACTTGTTCAAACAGCCCAGCTCCTTAGGAGTCATGTCGAGGCCCTTTCTAAGATTATTGACCCTCAGGCTAGTTTGGCTGAGTCCGGGGAGGCAGAAGAATCCACCTGGAACGAGGTGTTGGTGGAGTCTTTGGATGTGCCACAGACGGTTAAGAAGGCCTTGGCAGATCACGGCATAAAGACGGTTGCTGAGCTCGTTGGTTATACCGAGGAAGAGATTAAAGAGTGGGGTGATATAAAGCCTCGTTCCTTCTCCACGTTGCGCTCTCGGTTGAAGGGCATTGGTGCCGAGTTTGCCAAGCAGCCAACCGAGGAGGAGACAAAAGAGGGTAACAAAGATGAGGCATAGGAAAGATCTCTCAAAACTTGGGCGTCCGCGTGCGCATCGGAAAGCGTTGGTGAAATCGCTTGTGCGTTCGTTGTTTCTTTACGAGAGCATCAAAACCACCCTGACTAAGGCCAAGGCTGCTCAGCGATTAGCCGAAAGGCTGGTGAGCCGAAGCCGCCGCGATGATCTTGCAGCACGACGATACGCTTACGTACATCTTGGCGATCACGAACTGGTAGCCCGCCTCTTCGGCGAGATATCTCCGCGTTTTGAGGACCGCGCGAGCGGTTTCACACGGATCTTTATGCTGGGATCACGACCTGGCGACGGGGCCCAGATGGCTGTTCTTGAGATGGCCGTAAAGGGAGAGACCAAGAAAGCGAAGAAGACCAAGCAAGCAACGAAGACCGCTGCGAAATCGCCGGCAGGGAAAATCGGTAAGTCGAAGACCAAACCTAAAGCCAAAGCGAAATCTCCTAAGAAAGAAGCCGGCAAGGAGCGCAAGCCCGCCGCAGCGAAGAAGAAGCCAACCTCCAAACAGAAGTCTGGATAGGTGCTGCGAGCGTTTCTTCAAGTCAAGCTGTATCCGGTTCGAGTGACCGGGAAGAATCTCGAATATGAAGGGAGCTTGGGACTTTCAAGAGCCCTCATAAAAGAAGCGGGTCTTGCTGCTGGCGAGCGGGTGCTGGTCGTTAATCTCGCCAATGGGGAGAGATTTGATACATACCTTATCGAGGAGGAGGAAGAGGGCGCGTGTTGGTTAAAAGGCGGAGCCGCAAGGCTTGGCGAGATAGGTGATAGATTGATAGTGATGGCGTTTGTATACCTTGAGGCTTCCGAGAGCATAACCCCTCTTATTATCAAGGTGGATTCCGATAACAGTCCGCTGGAGAAGACGTGACATTCATCATCCTGGCTGCTGGTAGTGGTAAGCGGATGAGGGGGGCTACCCCTAAGGTGATGCGTCCCTTGCTTGGGCGGCCCATGATTTCACATATCCTGCTAACGGTGCAGCGTTTTTCTCCGGAGCATCTGCTTGTGGTGGTGGATCCGAAGGGACACGAGGTGATCAGTCAGGAACTTAGTGACGAGGGCATCCGTTATATCATTCAGCCCGAGGCTTTGGGTACGGCAGATGCGGTTAGACGTTGTCGAGATGAAGTCACGACCCGCAGGGTTATGGTTCTATGCGGGGACGTTCCACTTCTCCGTTCGGGAACCCTATCTGACATGATAGCGTCGCATCAGTCGCGCGGAGCAGCAGCTACCTTGCTCTCCACAGAGTTTCCTGATCCCTCAGGATACGGACGTATTGTGCGTAACGGCGATGGCACCGTCCGCCGGATCGTGGAGGATAAGGACGCATCTTCGGCCCAGCGAGCGATCCGAGAGATTAACTCCGGGACATATATCTTCGAGTCAAACCTTTTGTTTGATATGCTCGAACGTGTTGAGCCCAGCCCTGCCACGGGTGAGTATTACTTGACGGATGTGGTCGCCATGCTTGTTGAGGTGGGAATGCGTGTGGAGGCTCTTAAGATAGAGGACAGCAGCGAACTGATGGGTGTCAACGATCCTGTAGCACTCAAGCGGGTGGAGGATATTTTTCGCCGCCGGCTTCTTTCTCGTTGGCGACGCGCAGGGGCCAGGATACAGAATCCCCTTATGGTGTTTGCAGACAGCGAGGTCGAGTTGGCCGCTGGGGCCCAGGTGAACGGCAGAACAGTACTCAGAGGGTCTACACGTATCGGTTCTGGATCTCGCGTAGGTCCTTTCGTTACCTTGGAAGATACAGTGATAGAAGGCAACAGCTGTATAAAGGGGTTGCGATCAAAAAGTTCATCCTCGTAGTCCTTGTGCTCCTTGTTGTGGGAGCAGCGGCTTCTATTGCATACTATCTTATAACAAAAGGAGAAATGGTTGCCAAGCCACAGGTCGGGGGGGCTGTTCGTGTCGAGATACTCAATGGGTGTGGTGAGGCCGGTGTTGCCCGACGTGCCAGGGCTTATCTGCGTGGCAAGGGATACGATATCCTGGGTATAGGGGACGCTAAGGGCCACTTTCCTCGGACAATAATCGTGGAGCGTCGCAGTCCCACGAACACAAATGCCCGGCTGCTGGCGCGCACCCTCAGGCTTGATGAAACTGATGTAACCCAGTTACTTGACTCACTTTCCCCTGTCTCGGTGACGCTTATCATCGGCGAGGATTACGGGAAGTATCTCCCGGATACCGTGGAGACCATCCAGTGAAATTAAGCGGCGCTTTTGTCAAGAAGCTCGCAAGACTGCTTGTTGAGAAGAAGGCGGAGGATGTCCGCATCCTTGATGTTCGTAAGCTTTCGGATGTTACGGATTTTTTCGTTTTTGCCACGGCTTCCTCAAGCGTCCACAACCGAACCCTCGCAGAGGAGTTGCGCCTGAAGAGCAAAAAGGATTGGGGTTTGCATCATATTGAGGGGCTGGGTGGAGGGGATTGGATTCTTTTGGATTTCGTTGAGGTGATAGTCCATCTTTTCCTTTCCAAGACGCGTTCATTTTATGAACTTGAGCAATTGTGGGGTGATGCGAAGGGTGTTAATTTCACTCAAAAGACTTGACAGAGGTCAAAATAGCCTTATGTTAATTGTGATGTCTTAAAGGAGGTTCGGTGAATCTCTACAATCTGCTCAAACCGGAGTGTATAAACCTCAGTCTCTCGGGACGCAAGAAGAAGGATGTGTTGCGGGAGCTGATGGGCTGCATCCGAAAGGACAAAGATTCAGACCTTCTTGTCTCAACCTTACTCAAGCGGGAGGATCTCGGTTCCACAGGAATCGGCAAGGGCGTTGCAATCCCGCACGGACGTTCTTTGGTTGCAGACAAGTTAGAGGTTGTAGTGGGGCGTTCTGATGCCGGGGTGGAGTTTAACGCTATCGACAAGAAACCTGTGCATCTATTCTTCCTGATAGTTGCTCCTCCCCAGGATCCAGGTAATCAGTACCTTATAACCCTGGGTAGGGTTGCGGTCGTTTGCCAGGAACTCCTCAAGCGCAAACGTTACGAAAAACCGCAAACACCTGAGGAGTTTATAGCCCTTGTTAAAGAGATCGAAGGGGAGCTCTGATGTCTGATGAACTCAAGTCCCTCCTAGAGCTGCAGCATCTGGATTATATGATCAAGGATTGGCGTAACACCGAGATGAGACGCGAGTTTAAAAAGATTGGTTTCCAAACAACCGCCGAAGACCCTGTCCAGATGCTCTTAAAGAAGCGCAAGAAGCTTCTGGAGCGGATCAACCCTGCACTTTACCAGATGTATCAGCGCATAATCAGTCGCTACAATGATTGGGCGATTGTCCCTGTTGTGAATGGCTTTTGTGGCGGGTGCTTCAGCAAGGTTCCAACAGAGCTTTCAGGTCAGCGTGGGGCAGTCCACAACTGTCCGAACTGCGGACGCTTTATATACTGGGATTAAGGTACAGGCAGGCAGGGGTTTCTTGCTACCTCAAGGCTGGCTTTCCGGGGCGGTGCTGAGTGCGGTGATCGGAATGCTGGGAGTTGTTGGACCTTGTGGATGTAAGGCGAAATCTGCTCCAAACCAGGAGACCCCGGATAAACCGAAGCAGGTGGAGATGATGATGGGAGGAACCAAGGTGACCCTGGAGGTGGCCGATGATGAAGATACCCGTCGTCGCGGCTTGATGTTCCGGGATTCACTTTTGCCTAACAGCGGTATGCTTTTTGTTTTTTCTCAGGAAGCTATCTATCCCTTCTGGATGAAGAACACCAAGATACCGCTCTGTATCGCTTTTATAAACTCCGCCGGCGAGATTGTGGGCATCCGCCAGATGCAGCCCTTTGATACCACCACCATGCACATGCCGTTCAGGCCGTTTCGATATGCGATTGAGATGGAGGAAGGCTGGTTCGGTGCCCACGGGGTCAAGAAAGGGGATACGCTTAGGATCCCGGAACTTCCCTTCCCCTGAAGCTGGGCAAAGACATCCTTTTTATTGGCGAGTCTCCCCTAAGACGCCGTTGACTTGGCTTCCATTTCCCCTATTCTTAATCTATGATTACCCGTGAACAAGCATTGAAGTTGCTTGAAGAGAAGGTATCCAACGTCAATCTGCGCAAGCACATGTGGGCGACAGAGGCATGCCGACGTAGCTCAGTGGTAGAGCAACGCTTTCGTAAAGCGTAGGCCGGTGGTTCGAATCCACTCGTCGGCTTTTTACCCCAAACGATAATTCTGTTTTCGCCTTAATAACACATGGAAGGGATCCATCCATAAAGTGTAAGATAAAATTCTCTGGCGTAGATATGCCCTTGACGCAGGGGCAGAAATTACTATAATCAACTCGTGTTTATTCCTACCATTTGTATGGGAATACCTTGGTGTCAAGTTAAAGGATGAGAGATGAGGATGAAGCACTTCGGTAAGGGGATAGTCTTGGCCTTAATCTTTACTTTTATAGTAGGGTATACCTCCGAGGTGCTGACTTTGGAGGAGGCACTTGAGGAAGCGATGCATAGCAATCCCACCATCCTGGCCGCCGATGCACAGGTTGACGCCGCCTCCGCCAGGGTCTTACCCGCTTTCCTGTGGCCCGATCCCTCCTTCGAGGTGATGTGGATGAATATCCCTCCGGGTTCTCTGGATCCGGCTGACGCAGGGATGACACAGTACTCGGTGTCGCAGATGATTGCGTTCCCGGGCAAGACGCTTGCGAGGGGAACGGCTATGGCAGCCAAGCAGGATATGGTCGAGGCACAATCCGACGCCACCGTCTCTCGCACCCTTGCCGATGTTGAGCGCGCCTACTGGACCGTCTACCGGTTGTCCAGGGATCGGGATATTCTCAACGAGAGCCTGGTACTTCTTGGTCAGCTTCTTGCCAGTGCCCGGTCGCGGTACGCCACCGGTGCAGCGCCCCAGGCCGAGGTGTTAAGGGCGCAGCTGGCCCGCTCCGAGATCGAGGTCAAGCTTATAGGTCTTGAAGAAAAACTGAGGGCAAGCAAGATCGAACTCGCTTTGTTGCTGGGAAGGGGATCTGCTGATCTACCCACTCTTCCTGAGGATATACCCATCGAGTTTGCGGTGACCGAGTTTCCTTCCACCGAGACAGCACCCATGGTGCAGATGAGTGAGGCGAAGGTAAGAGCAATCAACCGGCAGCTCACCGGTGCCTGGCTGGATTTGATGCCGGATTTCATGGCCGCCTACCGGTGGCGAGAGGCAAATGGAGAGATGGGGTCCGGTGACGTAATGGTCGGCATAACCCTTCCTATTTGGGTTTGGCCTAAAGGAAGCAATCGAATCATCGAAGCCTCGGCATCACGAAAGGTTGCTTTATATCAGAGTGAGGCGACCAGTAATCAGGTGGAAACCATGTATGCAAAACTTACGGCAAAGCTGACCGCTTCCCGGGCGGAGATCGAGCGCATCCAGCACGAGGTGCTGCCTTTGGCCGAGCAGGCGTTGGCCAGCTCCCGGCTGGCTTACGAGACCGGGGCGGTGGAGTTCAATACCCTGCTGGACGCGGAGCGGAGCTGGCGGTCGGCAAGGATGTCCTTGGAAGCGTCCCGATTCGAGTATCAGACCGCACTTGCTGATCTGCGGGCACTTCTGGGAGGATACGAAATTGCAAGGGAGACAAGATGAAGAGAATTCCGAAAATCATTTTTATCGGGGTAGTTTTGATAGCAGCACTGTCCATTTCTGTAATAAGCTGCAAATCTGACAGTGTTGCTGAGGAGGGCTCTGACGCGGATGCGGGCTGGACGTGCGGGATGCATCCCCAGGTGCGATCCGATAAGCCGGGCGACTGCCCCATCTGCGGCATGGATCTGATACCGGTAAAATCAGGTGGAGCGGAGCACTCCCATGACGTGGAAGCGCCACGCATGATCCAGCTGTCAGCAAACCAGATTAACCTTGCCGGGGTAGGCACGGCAACGGTGGAGCGCCGGGAGATAAATCGAATAATCAAGACCACGGGCACGGTGGTGTTCGACGAGCGCGCCCTGGCCACGGTTAGCGCGCGATTCGGGGGGCGTATCGAACGGCTGTACGTGAACTTTCAGGGTGCTGTTGTGAATGCCGGTTCAGCGCTGGCTGAGATATACAGCCCGGAGCTTACCGCTGCCCAGCAGGAGTACTTATCTGCGCTGACATCGCTCGACGCGCTGCCAGCGCAAACATCCGAACAGATAGTGGCTAATGCACGTGCTCTGGTGAATGCTTCTAAAGAGAGATTGAGGCTGTGGGGCATCACCGACGCCCAGATCGCCGAGCTTGAACGCACCGGCAGTGTTCGCTACACCATGGCCATCGTTGCCCCGCAATCGGGCACTGTTACCCGCCAGCACGTGGTCCAGGGCGAGTACGTGAAGACCGGCCAGCCTTTGTTCGAGATCGGCAATCCTCATCGGGTGTGGATCCAGGCTGCGGTGTACGAGCAGGATATCTCATCGGTCAAGCTCGGTCAGCACGCGGTATTCTCGCTGCCCGGCGACCCGTCGCAAAGATACGAGGGCAAGGTTACGTTCATCGCACCGGTGCTCGATGAGGCCACCCGGTCGGTCAAGGTGAGGATTCAACCCAAATCCATCAGTTCTTCGATAAAGCCCGGAATGTACGTAGACGTGGACATCCACCAGCCGGTGGGCGAGGTACTGGCCGTTCCCCGTGACGCGGTTATCGACACCGGTGAGGAGTTGATCGTCTACGTGGATGCCGGTGACGGGATGTTCATCGCCCGAAAGGTCGAGGTTGGACCTTCGGCGGACGGTTACTACCCGGTGATATCCGGTCTGGCTAAGGGTGAGAAGGTGGTCGCCCGGGGTGGATTTCTCATAGATTCGGAAACAAGGATAACCGGAGGCTCCTCCGCGCTTTACGGCGGCGCCTCCGAGGTGGACGCCGGAGGCGGCGAAGCGCCTCCCGCTCATATCCACCAACATTAAAAAGGAGGAAAAGATGCTAAAGAAAACCCTACCCACTCTTTTAGGAGCGGCGTTGCTTTTC
Organism: Candidatus Stahliibacteriota bacterium; assembly: GCA_004375895.1. Taxonomy (GTDB): domain Bacteria; phylum Hydrothermota; class Tepidihabitantia; order B3-TA06; family B3-TA06; genus B3-TA06. Next base: position 18,791 of record SOJW01000021.1, on the reverse strand, counting down.
GGAGCCGTTGTTCTGGTAGGCTTCCTTGCCGGCTGTGGCTCCAAGGCCAAGACCGATGAGGTTACCAAGAAGGCAACAGATCCTACCTGTGGTATGGAAGTAGCCATGACCGAGGGTGCCGTCACCCATGAGTACGAAGGCAAGACCTACTACTTCTGTTCCGCAGATTGCAAAACCAAGTTCGTGGCTGATCCTGGCGAGTACATGGAAGAGCACCACGAAGAGATGGAAGAGGAGATGCACGGGGACGACGAACATCACGGGATGTAAGAAAAAGGAGACCGCCATTCTTTGCAGTTATGATACCTGATGCTTTTGTTATTGGAAGTCTATCGAGAAATGGCCATACCAGAATTACAGGATAGATGCCATTACTCTTCAAGCGTCACCACTTGCTGCCCGGGTAATCACCCCCACCGCCCGCTCCTTTGGAGCGGCGTCCTCTCCCCATCAAGGGGGAGGAGTGATGGGTACATGATCGTGTCGTTTATTACCCCTCCCCTGGTGGGAGGGGACTAAGGGGAGGGGGTTAATGCAGGTTATGGCTTTATCAAGGTGTAGTACGTGTTTGCCTGGTTGTTAAAGAACCGCCTCCTGGTTCTGGCTTTTTTCCTGCTCCTTCTGGGAGCGGGCATCTGGGCGCTGACCGAGACGCCGGTGGACGCCATACCTGACGTTGGTGAAAACCAGCAGATCGTGTTCACCGAATGGATGGGCCGAAGCCCCAAGGACGTTGAGGATCAGGTAACCTACCCACTCTCGGTTCAGCTTCAGGGTCTTCCCGGAGTGAAGGAGGTGCGCGGCCAGTCCGGGTTCGGATTCTCGATGATCTATGTGATCTTTGCCGACAACGTGGACTTCTACTGGGCGCGCACGAGGGTTCTGGAACGATTAGCCCAGCTTAAGGGAGAACTCCCACCTGACGCTGTGCCCGTTTTAGGCCCGGACGCCACCGGTCTGGGGCAGGTGTTCTGGTACACGGTGGAGGGAGACGGCTACTCACTGGATGAGCTGAGGAGTATCCAGGATTTCTACATCTCCTATCAACTGCAGTCCGTCCAGGGCGTTGCCGAGGTTGCCTCGGTGGGAGGATTCGTTCGTCAGTACCAGGTGGACGTTGACCCCAACCGGTTGGCCGACCACGGCATCTCCATTCACCAGCTCTCTACCGCTATCGAGCGTTCCAACGTGGACGTAGGAGCTAAGGTGATCCAGCAGGGGGGGATGGAGTTCGTTGTCCGGGGCATCGGTTTCATCAAAGACGTTGAGGATATCGAAAACATCGTGATAACCGCTCGCGACGGCATCCCCATCTATGTCCGGAATGTGGCCACCGTCCAGTTAGGTCCCGCGTTCCGCCGCGGTGCTTTGGATAAAAACGGGCAGGAGGCGGTTGGCGGGGTGGTTATCGTCCGGTATGGCTCCAATCCCCTTGAGGTGATCAAAAAGGTCAAGACCAAGATCGCCGAGATCGAACCCGGACTTCCCCAGGGTGTCAAGATCGTTGCGTTCTACGATCGCTCCGGACTCATAAACCGCACCATCGGGACCCTGCGCAACACCCTCATTATCGAGATCATCATTGTGATCCTGGTCGTCACTTTGTTTCTTCTCCACTTCGCCTCTACCTTCGCCGTCTCCCTTGTACTTCCTGTCGGCGTAGCCATAAGTTTCGTATTTATGAAGATTATAGGTATCACCTCCAACGTGATGTCGCTGGGCGGCGTGGCGATCGCCATCGGGGTCATGGTGGACTACGGCATCATAATGACCGAGAATATCTTTCGTCGAAGGGCTGAAGCACCCGGAGAACCGCCGCTCAAAGTTACCGCCCAGGCGGCGCGAGAAGTAGCCCCGCCGATCCTGGTGGCAATCCTCACCACCCTCGTCTCCTTCGCCCCGGTGTTCGCGTTAACCGGTCAGGAGGGCAAGCTGTTCGGGCCCCTTGCATGGACGAAAACGTTAGCCATCGGCGCTGCTGCTCTTATTTCCCTTCTTCTCATACCCGTCCTCACCTCATTCATTTTGCGCGGTCGTCTCCGCAAAGTAGAGGAGAATCCGGTCTCCCATGCGATCGTGCGAGGCTACCGGCCCATCCTTTCCTGGGCACTCAAGCATAAGCTTGTCGTAGTAATCACCGCTGCTGTCCTTACCGTGGGAGGCCTTGCAACCGTGCCCTTCATCGGAGGGGAGTTCATGCCGCCGCTGGACGAGGGCTCCATACTCTTTATGCCCGTCACCCTGCCTTCCGCTTCTCTTCCTCAGGTGATGCAGGTGATGCGTACCCAGGATTCAGTGCTCTCCACCTTCCCCGAGGTCGAAAGCGTGGTCGGCAAACTGGGCCGCGCCGAGACCGCCACCGATCCCGCACCTGTATCCATGATCGAAACGGTAATCAACCTCAAGCCGAAGCGGCAGTGGCGCAAGGGTATGACTAAAGAGAAGCTGGTGGCTGAGATGGACGCGGCTTTGCAGATCCCCGGCGTATCCAACATCTGGACCCAGCCCATCATCAACCGCATTGATATGCTCGCCACAGGCATAAGGACCCAGGTGGGTGCCAAGATCATGGGACCTGATGTTGCCGAGCTTGAGCGTATCGGGTTGGAGGTCGAGGCAGTACTCCGGGACGTCCCCGGTGCCGCCGACCTCTTTACCGAGCGGCCGGTCGGCAAGCCTTATGTCGAGATAGAGATAAACCGCCGACAGGCGGCGCGGTACGGGCTGTCGGTGGGTGACGTGCAGAATGTGCTTATGACTGCGGTGGGAGGGATGGAGGTTACCACCATCTTCGCAGGCAGGGAGCGCTACGGTCTTCAGCTTCGCTACCCCAGGGCGATGCGCACCGAGGTACGCGATCTGGAACGAGTGCTTGTACCCACCAAGCAAGGAGCCGTGGTTCCCCTGGGCCAGATTGCTGCCATCAAGCGCACCATGGGGCCGGCGATGATCAACTCCACCAACGGCATCCCGCGCAGCTATGTGCTTGCCAATGTGCGTGGCCGCGACGTGATGGGCTTCGTGCGTGAGGCCTCCCGAACCGTCGCTTCAAGAGTCGAATTGCCCCCAGGCTACTCCATCTCCTGGGGTGGAAGCTTCACCCACCAGGTGAGCGCCCGTAAACGTCTCTCTATCATCGTACCCATCTCGCTTTTGATTATCCTTCTCATCCTCTATCAGGGTTTCAAGTCGTTCAGGGATCTGGGGATAATCGCTCTGGGTCTTCCTCTTTCCATCGCCGGAGGGCTGCTTTTACAGATAATCCTGGGCTACAACTTCTCGGTTGCGGTCTGGGTGGGCTACATCGCACTCTTTGGCGTTGCCACCGACTCCGGGGTGCTGATGATGTCGGTGTTGCGCAACCGATTGAAGGATAAGCCTTTCCGTGATCCTAAAGCTGTCCGGGATGGGGTGCTCGATGCCGCTTCCCTGCGTGTTCGCCCTGCACTCATGACCGTGGTCACCACCATGCTGGCTATGGTCGTTATCCTCTTCTCACAGGGTGCGGGCTCAGAGGTGGTGAAGCCCATGGCCGCACCCACCGTCGGCGGACTACTGACCGCCACCGCGGCCAACCTTATTCTCGTTCCGGTGCTCTACTCCTGGTTTGCCGAACGCAGGACACAAAGAAAGATATAAGCTTCAGTCAGACGCAGTCGCTGGTTCGATCTCAGGCGTTGACTTGGCTCCCATTTTCCCTATCCTTATGCTATGATTACACGTGAACAAGCATTGAAGTTGCTTGAAGAGAAGGTATCCAACGTCAATCTGCGCAAGCACATGCTTGCCAGCGAGGTTTGTTTAAAGGCTCTTGCCTCGAAGCTTGGCGCAGACCCCGAGGTCTGGGGACTTACCGGGCTCCTGCACGATGTATCCTACGAGGACGCAGAGAAAGCAGGAGACATGATGCTGCACGGCGAGATGGGGGCGAGGGTAGCGGATGAGAAAGGTCTGCCCCCGGATGCGGTGCAGGCGATTCGCGCCCACCTGGGTGACGTCCCCAGGGTCACTAACTTCGACAAGGCGCTCTATGCAGTTGATCCTTTGACCGGTCTCATCGTAGCCGCGGCACTTATGCATCCGGAAAAGCTTGCCGGGATTCAGGCCAAAAGCGTGCTCAAACGTTTCAAGGACAAGCGCTTTGCCGCAGGGGCTGATCGCGACCAGATAGAAACATGCTCCGAGTTAGGCATACAGCTTTCCGAGTTCGTATCGATCTCTCTCGAGGCCATGCGTGGTATCCGGGATGAGCTGGGCCTTTAGCGCTCTTTTCTTCTAGGTTTTTGGGAGAGTTGATGAGTAAACCCCTCAGCTTTCAGGAGATTATCCTTCGGCTGCAGGATTACTGGATAGATAAGGGTTGTGTCCTGATGCAGCCCTACTCATCAGAGGTCGGCGCAGGAACCTTCAACCCCGCCTCCTTCCTTAAAGTCCTCGATGATAAACCGTGGCGCTGCGTGTACGTGGAGCCTGCCAAGCGGCCGCGAGACGCTCGATACGCAGAGAACCCCTTGCGAGTATACCAGCACTGGCAGATGCAGGTGATCCTCAAGCCCGCGCCCGAGGACTCACAGGAACTCTATCTTGGCAGTCTTCGTGCTCTTGGTATACCCCTTGAGCGGCACGACCTGCGATTTACCGAGGACGACTGGGAGTCTCCCACCCTGGGTGCCTGGGGGCTTGGCTGGCAGGTGGAGCTGGACGGGATCGAGATAACCCAGTTCACCTACTTCCAGCAGGTAGGCGGGCTTGATCTGCCAATGGTTCCTCTGGAACTCACCTACGGTATCGGCCGCATCGCCATGTTCCTGCAGAGGGTGGACTCATTTTTTTCGATCAAGTGGGGCGACATGGGCGGCGAGACACTGACCTGGGGCGATGTGTTTCTACAAAACGAGAAGGATTTCTCAGCCTACTCCTTCGAGGAAGCCGATACAGATTACCTGCGGAGGTCTTTCGATCACTACGAAGCCGAATGCACCCGACTCGTCAAGAAAGGTCTCCTGATGCCCGCTTACGACGCCGTCGTCAAGTGTTCGCACTTTTTTAACCTTCTAGACGCGCGCGGCGCCATAAGCGTTACCGAGCGTACGGCCACCATACTGCGTGTTCGCAAGCTTGCCATGGCGGTTGCCAAGCTCTACGTGGAGGGGCCAGACACCGACTCCGACCCCGAAGGGGAGGTGAAGGATGCCTGATACCAGAACCTTCCTTCTTGAGATCGGCACCGAGGAGATCCCGGCATCCTACCTTGAGCCGGCGGTCAGTTGGCTGGCTGAGGAACTAAAGAAAAAGTTGGATGCTATTGGCTATCCCGGGAACCCTTACGGGGGGGTTAAAAGGATGTGGACACCTCGTCGGTTGACTTTGATCGTAGAAGATATCCCTTTGATGACTCTTCGGAAGAGCTATCTTACTCAAGGTCCTCCTGCGAAAGTAGCTAAAGATGCCGACGGGAACTGGACGAAAGCAGCAAAGAAATTCGCAGAGAGGCACGGGGTAGACGAATCGGCTCTTTCTATTGAAGAAAATGAGAAGGGTCGCTACGTTTTTGCCAAGATAATATCCAAGGAAGAGAAGACCTACGATTTCCTTGCGGATACTATTCCTTCCCTAATTTTTAAGATTCCTTTCCCTAAAAGAATGAGATGGCTGAAGTACAAGACGGTTACTTTCGCACGCCCTATCAGCTGGCTCTGTTGCCTGTTCGGTGATGAGGTGGTCAAGTTCCAATTCCCCGAACTTACCCCGTCCAACAAGACCTTTGGTCACCGATTCGCACATCCTGAAGCGATCACTATAAATTATCCTGACGAGTGCATACAAAAGCTGAAGGATGCATCGGTAATCGTTGATCCTGCAGAGCGCCGCAAGCAGATCGTAGCCGAACTATCCAAAGCCGCGAAGAAGCTGGGAGGGAAGCTCGTGGAGCACGAGGAACTGATATACGAAGTTACCAACCTGGTTGAGTTTCCACGGGTACTGGCATGCGACTTGGGTGGGTTCACAGACCGGGGGTTCGCCAACCTCCCGCGCGAGGTGCTCCAGACCGCTTTGGCAAAGCACCAGCATGCGTTCGTGGTGGAGAAGAAAGGCAAGCTGCTGCCACACTTCCTGGTGGTCACCAACGCCCCAAAGCTGGAACCTAAACTCGCAAAACCCTGGTTCGAGCGCATGGCCATATCCCGGCTGGAGGACGCCGACTTCTTCATCAAGGAGGATTTGAAGAAAGGGCTGGAGAAACTGGTGGATGAGGAAGCACGGGTAGAGTGGGTCAAGGGGATCGGCACACTCTTGGACAAGACCCGCTGGTTAACCGATCTTGGGGTTTCTCTTGGATCAAAAATGGACGCTTTCAATAAGGATGTCTACGAACGCGCCGCGCACCTTGCCAAGGCCGATCTATTGACTAACCTGGTACGGGAGAAGGAGTTTACTTCACTGCAGGGGATCGCAGGTGCGATCTACACCGAACGGTCAGGCGAGAAGCCTGAAGTCTCGAACGCAATCGGGCAGCAGTACACCGACTCGCCCACCTCCAACGAGTCCGCCATACTGGCGATCTCTGACCGGCTCCTCAACATCGCCGCCACCTTCATCGTTGGCAAGCCGCCCAAGGGCTCATCCGATCCATTCGCCCTGCGCAGGCAGGCTGCGGCGATCATGAAGATCATCGTGGATCGCGAATTACCCCTCAATCTATCCACCGCGCTGGATCAAACCCTCCAGCTTATCGGTAAGGGTGAAGAAAAACGCGGAGCTATATATGATTTCCTCACCGATCGCCTGCGGCTCTTTCTTACCGATCAGGACTTTGCTTACGACTGGGTGGACGCGGTGCTGGCGGTTGCAGGCGATGAACCCTACGATTCCTACTTAAGGCTTTCTGCATTTCGTGAACTTGACAAGGGCGAGGAGTTCCGCCTGGTGGCAGTAGGGCAAAAACGCGTTGCCAACATCACCCGTAACACCCATAACACCCGTAACACCCGTAACACACCACTTCCTGATGATTCACTGTTCGATCAAAATGAGGAGAAAGAGCTTTGGGAAAAAGCCAACCGCATCCGGCCTGACCTTGACTCGGCACTTGATGCTCGCGATTACAGGAAGGCCCTTGAGTTGCTCTTATCCATTCGGCCCGCGATTGATAAGTTCTTCGACGAGGTGTTCGTGATGGTCGAGGAGGAGAAGGTTCGCACCAACCGGCTTCACCTCCTGGCCAAGGTCAGAGACGAGTTTCTCAAGGTTGCCGACTTCTCACGGATCGTAGTAGAAGGGTAGCCCCCTAAAAAGTAAAGGAGACCTTTCGGCCTCCTCATAATCGGACGCAACCCCTCCGAGCGTCCGGATTTAATCTAAGGTCGGTTTCCAGACCGGGTTGCGGTTGAAGTAGATATTCTTGACAAGGGTGTAGGACTCTTTGGGATTGGTGGTGCTGCGGATCCCTATATACATCCAGTTCCAATCTACCCGCTTGAACTGATAGGCGATCCACTTGTTATCAGGAGAGATAGAGGGGCTGCCCATGGTATATTTCTCCTTATGGATTAGCGGCTCAGGTGGAGTCTTTCCTTCCGCGTCAACTGTGAAGATACTGTAGAGCCTTTCGCCAGCCACGTTTACGGTGTCGGTGCGATCGGAGGAAAAGACCAGGTATTTGGAGTCGGATGTCCACACCGGATTTAAATCCTCGCCAGGGTTGTACGTTATCCGGGTGGGGGTCCTGGTCGCAAGATCGAGTATGAAGATATCAGGCTGTCCCCTCACATACTTTGCGTAGGCAATCTTCTTGCCGTCCGGAGACCAGTTCAGGGCAATCTCGTCTTCAGGTGTCTTGGTTATGCGTTTTGTCTTACGGGTTGCGATATCCTTGATGAAGATGTCTTTCTGGGGCGGGCCGTTTTTGGTCGCCCCTGAGGACGAGAAGGCTACCATCTTGCCGTCCCAGCGCAGGGTCGGGTAGAAGTCGTCGTAGTCGTTTTCGGTCAGGCGAACCTCACTTGATCCGTCGGGGTTGATCATGTATATCTCATAGTTGCCGTCGCGGGTGCTTGCAAAGGCAATCGGGCCTGCCAGGCACCAGTCAAGCCACACGTTTTCTATGCCTCGCCCCTCGGTATGCGTAAGCTGGCGGATCTCCTTTGAAGGCAGGCTGATGACGTAGATGTCGAACGCTCCGTCGTCGTCCATCGAACTTATGAACGCAATCTCACCCGTGAGGCCTTCAGGGAGCGGCTTCTCGCATCCGGTAACTGCTAAGACGGCTATAATTGCCGCGATTGGGAATAAAAGGATTCGCTTCATGCACGCCTCCAAGCTGTTTAGATTAATATAACCGAGTCAGCGGGCTTGTCAAGGCCTTGACACCCCATTTGAACACTGCACATTTTATTGTAACTCATCTGCTGCCGTCGGTTTTGATCCAGGATTCAGCCGATAACCGTCACTGTTACTTCAGATTCCCTTCGAGAACCTTGTGAACCTCGGCTGTTACTTTGTCTGCGGCTTTGCAGATCTCCGCAAGAAGCTTGGTAGATTCCTCAAGCAGGGCTTTAGCTTTTTTTCTATCCGCAAGGCCGGGCACGTTTATCATCACGTTGTCCGCTGCTGCCTCGGCCGCTGCCCGAGCCTGGGCCGCTGCGGTAGACACGTCCGATATGGAATTGCGGTTACCCTTTTCAGCGGCTATCTTGGCAAGTTCCATAACCTTGATCATGTTCCGAACAACCGAGAGCGGAACCTCGATCGCACCAAGGGTCGCTTCCTGGATCGCCCGCTCACGCTCCGCCTTCTGCTCATCGGTCTTCTTTGGCATGCGGTTTGCGGCCATGAGCGCGTTGAAAGCGTTGGTGTCCCGGTCGATGGATTTTGCAAGTTCGTCTTTGAGTTTCTGCGCCTCAATAGCCACCTTCTCCATATCTTCCCACGCATCCTCGTATCCCTTCTTGCCGTGGGTGAGGTTGGCGACCATGGAGACCAGCGCTGCAGCCTGCGCCCCTGAGACCGCAGCCACCGAGCCGCCGCCAGGGGCAGGTGAATCTGTGGAGAGCTCGTCGAAGTAATCGGCAATCTTCATCCCCTCAAGCCAGCCTTCCTTTTCTACGAACGCCTCAACGATCTTTTCTTCCAGCTTGAACGGGTAAAGGTCATCCAATCCCAGGGAAAGAACCGCGATGTGAATCAATTCCGATTCTGGAACGCCAATGGATTTACCCATCTTGTTCAGGTAGTATCTGCCCGCGTCTAACATCGCCTGTTTAGGTATGAGACCCACCAGCTCCGAACCGGTGACTCTCGCCCCGCGTTTCTCAGCCTGCTTGCAACACTCGTCGAACACCTTATGGATGGGCGTGATCTTGTAATTTGTAAAGTTGATCGAGATCTGTGCCCTGCCGTACTCCTCGATGGTCCAGCCCACCGCCTTCACGTGCGTGAAAATCCCCGGCTTATTTATAGCCTTGCCCGCCTCGTCACGCACGATATTCCCCTGCTTGTCCCTCTTTGCCCGGCCCGCTTCGCGGATGTCGAGTGCGATGTCGTGGGCTACCTTGCGGTCCCGGGTGCTCAAGTTGATGTTGTAGGCAACCAGGAACTCCCTTGCCCCAACTGCCGTCGCCCCTGCTGTAGGGTTGAAGGAGGCAGGGCCGAAGTCAGGCTTCCATGTATCGTCCTTAAATCTTTCCGCCAACCCCTCGTACTCGCCCTTGCGTACGTTGGCAAGATTCTTCCACTCCGGCTTGGAGGCTGCCTCCTCATACAGATACACCGGGATGCCCAGCTCCTCACCTATCCTGGCACCCACCTTTCTTGCTATCTCGGCGCAGTCTTCCATGGTGACGCCGGATACGGGAACGAACGGGCACACGTCGGTTGCGCCCATGCGCGGGTGCGCGCCCTTGTGGGTGCTCATGTCTATCACTTCCGCAGCCTTCTTGACAACCTGGAACGCGGCCTCGGCCACGCCATCGGGCGAGCCGATAAATGTGATTACCGTGCGGTTGGTTGCCTCACCCGGGTCCACGTCCAGAAGCTTTACTCCCTTTACCTTTTCAATTACTGAGGTTACCGCATCAATCTTTGCCCGATCCCTGCCCTCGCTGATGTTGGGTACGCACTCGACAATCTTCATGAAGCCTCCTTGGGGATTTTAAGGTTGATTCTACTGAACTGATTTAGGAAGTCAACCGGATTGTTTAAACCGCAGATTTTGCGGATTAAATGGGTCGACCTGACGCGGAGTGCCACCGTCTGGCGGAGGACTGAGGTGGGGGTGAAATGCAAATTACACAAAAGGTTAACAAACGACTATACCCCATTTGACAACCCTCCAATTTTCAATAACATAGAGTTGAATGAGGATGGCATGATTTGTGCCAGCTATTACTATAGAAACATTACAGACACCCGATTAGCAACCAGCTTTTCGGGGTCTTGAACTTGACAAACCTTCATCTCCCTGTATATTTATCTTAGATCAAGGAGGCCGATATAACTATCCAAAAGGATTCAGAATCAGTTAAATTCCCGTTTGAATCCGGGCCTATTAGACGAGAGTATGGAAATCTCATCCATGAATACACCACCGAAGGATTTTGGGAAATCAAGGGAGAAGAAAAAACATTTTGGCCTGCCTGTGACTATCCTAAAACCAAAAAAGGGTTTATCCGTGCAGGAGAGGATTTTTTTTGGGTGGAAACCGAAGGGAAGGGGACCACCTTGCTTCTTATTCACGGAGGACCGGGGGTGGATCATCGATATTTCCATCCTAACTTGTCTTTACTGGCAAGTAAAAGATCTCTTATATATTATGATCTAAGAGGACATTATATGTCACCGGAATCTACCCACCGACTTACCCATGGAATTATGCAGGATGCAAAAGACATCGAGAACTTAAGGAAAGCCTTAGGTGTCGATTATATAGATCTACTGGGACACTCCTATGGGGGGCATGTTGCTTTGCTGTATGCGCTGAACTATCCGGATAATGTCGGGAATCTAGTCCTTTGCGGCGTCCCCCTTGGAGAAACCGACGAAGAGATCAATCGACGAATTGAATCCCATCCTATCTCAAAAAAGATGGAAAAGGCCAAATCCAGTGAAAAGAGGAAGAAACTGTATTATCAGTTCTACTACCATAAGCCACTATCTAAAGAAAATTTATATTATAATAAACTTGTTCAGTTAGCATACAAAACCGAAAAGAATCAACGTTTGCTTCGGGCTTATGACGATGACCCATTTAACACGGATTTAGCTAAAAAAATATCTGATTTGCATAAATCACTGCTCGTCATCGTAGGTAAATACGACCCCATTACCTGTATTGAAGCGATAGAGAACACTATCGCTGGAGCGAGGTGTTCCCGACTCGCTGTCTGTGAAGAAAGTGGGCATGAGCCTTTCGTAGATGAACCAGACAAATTCTCTGGGCTCGTGAATGATTTCCTAGACGGGTTGTGATTCAAATCTGACGCAGGGCACTATCACCTGGGGCGAGGGTTACTCGCCAGGCGTGTATTTCATCAGGATTGAGGGTGACGCGTCAGCTACCACTCACAAGGTGATCTTGATCCATTAACTCCCCCTCCTTGGTGGACAGTGTGCCCCTTGGGGTGCTAACTGCACCCCATAGGGTAGGGGGATAAAGGGGGCGGGGATACACCCCAAAACACCTCAAAAAACCCCAAAATCGCCCCCTTTTTGTCCAACTTTTGTCCATCTTTTGACCAGCTTTTGACCAACTTTTGTCCAGCTTTTGTCCAGCTTTTTTGCGACGAGTTGCATTCAAACCTTGACTTGGAGTTGAATCCGACTTACAATTATTTTGTGAAGGAGTGCACTCTGCTTGGCTCGCCGAGGACAGCGGCTCAAAATACCCTTGACTCACTTCTGAGAGGCTATCTTTCCATGTCAACAGAGCCCAGAAACGGTTCGTCTAATAGAAAGATGGAGTCTGCGGCCGGACGGAAGGAATTTCCGTCCGATGCAGATCTCCTGGCAGGTGTTCGCGCTGGAGATTCCCAGGCATGCCGCGCCATCGTGGAGCGTTATCAACGCCTGCTTTACAGTATCTCCTATAAGTTCTTGGGAGACCACGGCGAGGCGGATGACGCGGTGCAGCAGGTCTTCATCAGGTTCTTTGAGAAAGCGGGTAGAGTGCGCAAGGCTAAAGCTCTCAAGACCTACCTGGCGCGCAGTGTCACGAATGAGTGCATAGACCGCCTGCGTCGTGTCAAGAGACGTCAGACTGTGTCCCTTGAAGACTTGGGCGCTGCGGAGATGCTGGCGATTGAGGATGGTCAAACGCCTCAGAAGAGTGCGAAACGCAAGGAGCTTGCCGCTTTGATTCAATGGGCCTTAGGGCAGCTTTCTTTAAGACAGAGGCGCGTGGTAGTGCTTTCCTTTACGGAAGGTTTGAGCTATGCGGAGATTGCAGAGGTGCTTGGGTGCGAAGAGGTGACCGTCAGGACGCATCTGCACCGGGCACGCAAACGGCTGCAGGAGCTTTTAGGCCCGCGGTTACGCGATTTGGAGGCAGGATTTGTTCGCAAGGGATAGAAGGCACAGAGATAGAGAGAGATCGCAGAATAAGAAGGGCGGGCAGATGAGGTGTGCTGGCGTGGAGGAGTCTCTTGCCGCCTACCTGGCTGGAGAGCTGAAGGGATGGGAGTTAGAGGCTGTTCAGAGGCATCTGCGTTCGTGTGAGAGGTGCCGCAAACTGCTGGCTGGGGAGATCGGTCTCAACCGTGTTATGCGGGAGGGCATGCGTCTTGAGGTCGATCCCGGCTACTGGGAGCGTATCTGGCCGCGCGTGCAGGCCGCGTTAGTCCAACGCCGTCAGCGCCGCCCCAGGCTCTGGCTTCGCTGGGCTTTAGCCGGTACGGGTGCCCTGGCCGCTGCCGCGGCTGTATCTCTATTCGTTCTTGCTCGTTCTTTCTTCGCACCGGTATTGACAACGCATGATGCATCCTACTTCACAGATCTCCCCGCCGCTCCGCCTGCGATCCTTGAAGAAGACTCCGAGCAGCGCATCTCGCTTGAACTTGCGAACCTTTCCCTGGGACAGCCCACCCCTTCGGAGCGTGCCGCCGCTTGGCGTCGGATGGAGGGATTCTGAGGTGAACCCTGCATTTGCCAGGTTTTTGCCGTCATACGCGAAGAGCAGGTTGTGGGCGATGCTGATTCTTGGAGGACTCGCAGCATTCATGCTTTCCTTCACCATATCCTGTGAGCGCAGGTCTGCAAAGCTGCGCTGGAAGCTTGAGCAGGGCAAAACCTACGTCTACCGCAGCGAGGTTACAGGTAGTTGGAGAATCGAGGGCTGGGAAAAGGGAGAACGCAGCGGTGAGTTCGGGAACCTGATCGAGACCGAGATGAGTGTGCTTGGGATAGGGCCTGATTCCGCCTTCCGGATACGCGAGGCTATCAACCTTATCAGGGAGGGACAGGAGTTCAAGCCCACTATTGTTACCTACAGCATGGCCCCCAACGGCAGACTCTACGGTATGTCCGAAGTTGATACAGGCTCGGCTCCCCGTTCCATCCCCAGCAGGGAACGCAGCGAGTACCGCAAGCAGTACTTTGAGCAGACCCAGCCGACCTATCCTGACCGTGAACTTAAACCAGGCGAGACATGGATTCAGGAAACCAAGGTGGTGTTTGAGGATCGTCTCTTGACCGCTGAAAGCCAGTTCAATGTTAAGGGATGGGAAAAGGTTGGGGAGTATATCTGTCTGCGGATTGACTACCACAGTAAGTCGTTCATCCCTTACGAAAGCAAGGGCAGAAGGCTCCTGGAACAGGGCGAGGTAAAGGGAAGTATCTGGTTTGCACCCCAGGTGGGGCTGCCTATCCAGCAGCGCGACTCTTTCTATACCTCCACCGCACGCATCGTGCCTGAGGGCGAAAAACCACCTTCTACCTACATCGTCCAAAGCGTTCGCCTCTACCAGCTGGTGGAGATCCGCTAGCCACCGCCCTTCACACATACCCCACGCATCACACCCCCTCTCTCTACATGCGGATTGCAATATCTCCTTGTGCTTGCAAGCCGGGGGGTTGACAACCCTCCTCCCATACCTACAATAGTTTACAGAAGGAGCAGCAGTGATGAACGTGTTTAAACAGATAACGATCCTGTACCTCACGGTCCTTGCGGGATCGATCATCTTCTGCAAGAAGGAGGTGGAGGTAGCGGCTTCAGCAGTGCAAGATGCCCCCGAGCCGCGCGAGCTTGTGCTTATCAGAAGAGATCCACACATGGATGAATATTACGTGCAAACCGTCGACGTCACCTGGTGGGAAGAGGGCAGAGACGCGGTTATTATTCACGGGGCTCACACTATAATCCCATATCCCTGGCAAGGCGAAGATACGATTATATACGCTTATGACGGTGATTACTTATGGGTTAGAACGAAACCGCAGGACACGACTTTTTTTATCATCCCTGAAAGATATCCAGAAGATTACGATGTGTGGGAGAAAGGGAAAGCTGAAGATACCCTCTCAATAGAATTCTACGAACCACCTTATAACTACTGGACGCAAGGAAGAGTGGCAGGTTTGAGCACCCACAGATACTACAGGATGGAGATTGAGAATCCCGAGGACATCGTCTGTGTTGGTGAAGGATTTTACATGGTTCCTGACAGCCTTGAACAGTATCCATATCTTGTCGCAGTTGGATTCAGCAACGACTACGGCTGTATCTTTGATTTCAGCAGTTACGTATACCTCATCAATCATCGCAGAAATCTCAGAAAGATACCAGAACACCTTGATTTGTACGTTGAGTATTCTCACCCGACTCCGGGTTTGTGTAATTGTAAGTCTCGTGTGCTTTCACGCCGTAAGAATCTAGCGGGGCTGGTCTGCTATATTCCACCATTGGCTAACAACGTGCTCTGTCACATAGGCAGGATGAAGAACCTGCGGCAGCTTGACATCCGCTACTACTGCGCAAATGACTGCAAGTTAAAGCACCTGGCCAAGCTAAAGAACCTGCACACCTTGACCCTTGATGGTATCAAGATTTCAAACAGAGGACTTCGCCATCTTGGAAAGATACCTTCGTTGAAAAGCTTAACCTTGGATAACTATCAACGTCATGGATTCGAAGATTACCTTTACTGGTGCGACGTGTTTGGTGTCGTGTATGCTATGGATTACGAATTAACCCTGTGGGATCATCTTGACGATTTTTTCTACGGACTCACCCGATTGATTGAAATATTCCCTTACGCGTATGGCTCAATGTTTGTAAAACCCACAACAGCTGAAGGCTGGGAGAATTTTGCAGAGCTTTCCGTTCTGGAGGAACTAACCATCTATGGGGTGATAACGGATGACGACCTGCGTGGAATCGGTCAAATCGCAAGCCTCAGACGTCTAGATCAGATTGGAGGGAACATTACCGACGTAGGGATTAAGTATCTTGAGAATCTCACAAAACTCTGCGATCTCAATTTAACCAGCACTGAGATTACTGATGCTAGTCTTCCCTTGCTAATGAAATTAACGAGCCTAAAAAAACTTAACGTTTCTTACACATTAATGACTGCGGAAGGAGCTGCAAGGCTGCAAGAAACCTTGCCTGATTGCGACGTAGTTTGGGCCGGTCGTCGGTAGTTAGTTGCATTCTAATATTCAGGTTTCTATTGCATTCGTCAGTATAGGTTGACACCGGGCTTTTGTTCGCTACAATAGTTTACAGAAGGAGGAGCAGTGATGAACGTGTTTAAACAGATAACGATCCTCTGCCTTACGGCACTCGTGGTGTCGACCGTCGTCTGTAAAAAAGAGGTGAAGGAGATATTCCCTTTGCAATCAGAACCCCATTGGCTGATTATCATTCGTGAACAGGGGCTTGATTCATGTGAGGAGGGGGGGAAAAAGATCGACGTAACCGATTGGGAAATCGGTAAAGATGCCCTTATCTTCTCCCGTCTTCAGACAGATGTTATGCCTATGATTGCCTATCCCTGGCAAGGGGAGGATACTATTTCTTATTACTACGATGGATGGGAACTGCGTATAAACGGGAAGATGGTAGGGGTACACCTTAACAGGTGGGGGGAACCTGAAGCGGATGTGGAAAACCCAGCCGACATCATCTGTATCGGGAGTATAGGATTAATCGAAGCCGATAGCTTTAAGACTTATCCTAATCTTAGGGTAGTGATGGTGTGGTTTCAAACCTGTCACATGTCCGGCCATTTTCCGCTTCGGCTTTACAACCTCAAAGACATACCTACACAAATCGATCTTTACGTAGATTACAAGGGCATCCGCCATGCCGACGTTCGCGGGCTTTCTAAATTCCATAACTTGAAAGGATTCACCGGTTACTTCGAGGATCGTGTGGGTACGCGAAGCTTGCGATACGTACGCAGGATGAAGAATCTTAGGGGTTTGAAACTAGGGCTATGGGGAACCAATGACGACAGGCTCAGGTATCTTGCCAGTCTTGAACATCTCCAACGACTGACACTCAAAGGCTTAAGGATAGGAGATAAGGGACTTCGCCATCTGGCAAAGATCAGAAGTTTGAAATCATTAACCCTCATTGATTATCAACCGATTACGTTCAGGGATATTCCTGCCCTGCTCGAACTGGCGCATTTTATCCCCTGGCTTAAAGGAGAGATAATTTATGATTTCTTCTGGAGGTTAAGATTACTGCCATACGACATAGCTTCTGTCTTCGTAAACGAAATTACCCACGAAGGATGGCTACATCTTGTCGACCTTCCGAATCTGCGAGAACTTAACCTTCGCCAGGTGGAGGTTACAGATAAAGATCTGGAAGGTATAGGTTTCCTCAGCAATCTTAGGGTATTACACTTAAGCGGTTCGAGTATCACTGATGAAGGTCTGATTAATCTGGAGAGGCTTAAGAACCTTGGGCTTTTGGAGATTAGTTCCTTGAAGCTGACCGCCGGAGGGATTTCTAAATTGCAGGAGAGCCTGCCGAACTGTGAAATTCGTCTATGTGTCGAACCTTCAGTATTCTCGTCAGGTTTCTATTGCATTCGTCAGGGATAGGTTGACACCGGGCTTTTGTTCGCTACAATTGTTTACACGTAGGAGGAGTAATGAAAAGCGTCCTTAAATCAGCTTTGATCATGGCGGCGGCGCTGGGAGTTCTCGGCTGCGAAGGAGGTCACCAGCCGGTGTCTTAAGACCGGGTGCGCGCAAATATTAAACAAAGGCTCTCCAGCCTGTTCTACATCCCCCACCTCGTCATCGCGAGCGGTCGAGGGCCGCACGGCGATCCCATATATCTTTGATCGCCCTCGATTCGGAGACACCCCTTCCTACTTCTACCTAGGAGAGGAACTCTTCCTGCGATCTTTTGACCTTTGGTCAAAAGGAGCATGTATGCTTGACAACTCAACCCACCTGCGTATATTCTTGATAATAAGATCAAAATGTTGGAGGCAGGTATGAAAAATCTTGCATTGCTGGTTGTCTTAGTGACAACCCTTGCCGCTTTACCCCTTAAAGCAGGCTGGATAAAAACCTACGGCGGAGAAAACAACGAATCCGGGTGTGTAATCCAGGAAACCTCAGACGGCGGCTACGTTGTCTTTGGAAACATCGTCTCTCCTGCAGGTTCGAGCGACATATGGCTGGTAAAAACCGATGCCCAGGGCGATACCGTATGGACAAAAACCTACGGCGGCCAAGCACTCGCATACTGCTACTCGGGTCAGCAGACGAAGGACGGAGGATACATCCTTGCCGGCTACATCGAGGGTGCGGGTGCAGGCGCCGAAGATATATGGCTTATCAAAACGGACCCAGAAGGTGACACTCAGTGGACAAAAACCTATGGCGGCTATGGTTACGACGAGGCTTACTCTATTCAACAGACTGATGACGGTGGATACATAGTTACCGGCACTCATGACGGCTTTACTTCTCCTTGGGACGGGGACATGTGGCTCCTCAAGACAGATTCAGACGGTGATACATTGTGGACGAAAACATGGGCTGCTGAGAATCCAACCATGACCGACGCTGGCAACTGCGTCAGCCAAACCTCTGATGGAGGCTACATTATCGCTTGCTACGCCGACTTTTCATCAGCGACTTACGACGGCATCGTTGTAATGAAAACCGATGATAAAGGGGATACTCTATGGAGCTACCGCGACACAATCTGGTTTATGGAATGTGTAGCACAGACCACGGATGATGCCTACGTCGCAACAGGTTTTAACAATAACGACATGTTTCTTATAAAACTGGATTCGGAAGGCACTCTTTTATGGAAAAAGGTCTACGGCGACGCGAAACAGGACTACCGTGATTTCGGGTGGTGCGTCCAGGCGAACCCTGACGGGGGTGGTGTAGTCGCAGGTCAATACTCGTATAATTATGATTTAGAAGTAGGCGACGCATGGCTTTTAAGATTCGATTCTGACGGAGACACATCCTGGACTAGGACTTACGGCTCCAATCCAGGATTCGACGAAGCATACTGGGTGCAACCGACATCTGATGGCGGATACGTACTGGCCGGCGCAACCGAAACCTGGTCATCGGGCGGCTCCGATCTCTTCATTATGAAAACCGACTCCGAAGGACTCATAGATGCGGTTGAAGAAGAACCGATCGTTGATTCTCGTGTAAACTGGCAAATAATCTCCCCTGTCGGTCAAAAGATAGTGCTGCGGTATTCCGATCGTCCCGATGGTTTCTGCGCGGAGATTTTCGATGCTGCAGGCCGCAGGGTTGACGAAGTACGATCCACAAGTCAATCAGGAACAATAACCTGG
>SOJW01000031.1 GCA_004375895.1 Candidatus Stahliibacteriota bacterium | reverse complement strand
TCAGATCAAGGACCGCAAGACCGAGGAACTCTTAGTCGGTGTGGTACGCTTTCCTGATACCGATATCCCACCTGTTAAGGCGGATGCCACTACGGGCGTTTTCAAGGCGGAGATCCCTGCAGGAACCTACGCCATCATAGTCTCCGCTGAAGGGTACATTGAACAGCCCTCACCTCTGGTTATTAGTGAGGATCAGGTTACGGAAAAGGAGTTCAAGCTCGTCAAGAAGGGGATGACATTTACCCTTCGCGGCATCTACTTCGACTTCAACAAATCCACGATCAAGCCTCAGAGCTATGTGGTGCTCGATGAGGCGGCCAAGATCCTCAAGGAGAATCCTTCCATACGTGTTGAGATCCAGGGGCACACCGACAGCGTTGGCTCCGATGAGTATAACCAGAAGCTTTCAGAGGCCCGCGCCGCCTCGGTGGTCAACTACTTCGTGATGACCCATCAGATAGATCCGCGCCGGCTGATTCCACGAGGCTACGGTGAAACGATGCCCATCGCATCCAACACCAGCGAGAAGGGACGCGAACTCAACCGTCGTGTTGAGTTCGTTATCCTTGGCGAGATGTAGGCATGGCTCGGACGAGGCAAAAAGAGGTCAAGCAAAAGCAACCCAACTCAACGACGGTTATCGGATGGGTGCTTTTTGGACTCCTGATCGTATCCGGACTAATAAACGTCTTTACCATTCTTTCAATTCAAGGCCTTAAGCGAACCGTTAACGAGATGCGCGACCCGGTGAACAACTACTTTTCGAAAAAGCTTGACGTAATGGAAGCCGAGCTTGATGAGTTCGTCAAGGAGACCACCCCTGAAAAGGGGAAATCACCTTACACGGGCGATGTCAAGAGACTACGCAAGCAGATAGAGGAGACACGCGAGTTGTGGGACAAGACGAGCCGCGTTAGTGGGGTACGCTGGATAAACCTCTACTGGAAGGCGCAGGGCGCCCAGGAGAAGACCGAGAAAGCCTGGGAAGAGCTTCGTGCCAAGATCGTGCCATAGTGAGATTGTAAGGGCCGGCCCCCGTAACACCCGTACCCCTTCGGGGCATTCTCATAATTATTCGGAGCTTACGCTCCGTTCACAAGGAGATAACACCCGTAACCCCGTAACACGGGCCACCACTTCTACTTCTATCTGCGATCTTTAGCCCGCAGGGCAAAAGGAGCATTTACTCCTGTTCGCGCAGAAGCTGGTCGATGATGAGCTTCATTCCCTGCGTCTCCGAGGCGTCAGCAAACCCTCCAATCTTATAGAAACGAACCCTACCCTCAGGATCAATCACCAGCTGCCAGGGCTTTATGGCGGGATTCGCGTTGAGGGCGTCGCAGAAATCCCTGCCTTCAACTCGAAGCATGCGATACTTGAAAGGATGCTCAGCCAGATAGTGTTTCAAGGGATCGGGGCCATCTCCGGAGAAAGCAACGAATTCGACTTCTTGACCTTTGTACGCATCTACCAGTTGATTTAACACAGGTATCTGTGCTCTAATACCACCGCATCCCAGACCGAAGCGGTTTACCACCACGATCTTGCCCAGGAGATCGAACCAGCGGCCTTCCTCGCCGTCAAGGGTGGTGAACGCGAAATCCCGGGTAACGAAAAGCTCCTCACCCTCCCTGGGAGCCAACTGCTCAACCAGCCACTCATCGAACCCTTCCTCTCCGTGATTCAAGAGATATATTCCCCGCAGGGCGGCCTGGGCATCCGGGTATCCTTGCCTGAAGGCTTCAAGGTAGGCTTCCTCCGCCCTTTTGTAAAGTTCAAGCCCCTGATAGACCTTACCCATCTCGAAGTAGGCTTCTCTTTCTATCTGCGGATCGGACTTCAAAAAGATGGCAAGGGAGAGGTCGGCCAGTGCCGTATCATATTGCCCCTGTGCTGCACGAATCCTACCTCGATTGAGCAGCGATTGCTGAAGATTGCGTTGCAACAATAAACCGCTGACCTCTCCACTTTTCTTTTGAGGAACTCCGGTCAGTATTAGGTCAATAGCAACCGAGTACTCTTCTTCTGCTTGAAGTGTATCTCTTGTTGTAAGGTAGTGATCAGCAAGGAATACATGACGCCAGTATTCGTGTGGGGCCTGGTTAACTGCGTTTTTAAGTATCCTCTCCCGTTCCTTGAGCGATAAGGAGGTGTTCCCTTCTTTCCATCTCATACCCACCCAGACAAGGAAGCCGCGATCGGTGTTGCCCCGCTTCGCCTCCTCGTCCATCCACCCGTAAAGGGTAGCCAGCTTCTCTGGGTCAAGCTCGATCACCTTGTCATGAACATCGCAGTTAACCGAAAGCAACGCCCAGGCGTAGTCGGTGCTACCTGCATCCTTTTCTCTCATCTGTGCTAGAACGTCGAAGACCGAATCCATCTCCCCAAGCTGCAGGAATCCATACGTCAAGAGATGACGATATAGAGCCTGGTCAATCGGGTTTTGTCTCAGGCTGTCGATCTCCTCCCGCAGCTCATCAGGCGTGATCTTTCCGAACTTCACTCCAAACCAGCGGTGGCGGAGCATCTGTAAAGAGAAATCAAGAGACTGCCAACCCTCAGGAACATTAATCTCAACCCAACTCCTGCCGTATTCCGACGGGTCTCTTTCCTCCAAAGAGTAGAAAAACAAGCCGATATGAGGCACCGAATCGGGTACCACAAACTGGACCAAAGACACGTCGTCTTTTCGTTCACAGGGAATTACCTCGTCCCCTATCTTGGCGAATATGGACGCCGTGCCCTTGAGGACCGCATCGGGCGCTGTGTGATGGTAGGTGAAGGTAACAGTTTCGCCCCATGCGGGTTCCTCCGGCTCCCAGGTCAAAACCGGCTGGGTGGTGTCGCCAGCCTGGGAGAAAAGGATCGCGGAAAGCAAAAGTATCGACATTTTACCTCCTTTGGGATAGCTACAGGAAAAATACTATCCGGAAGATGGGTTATGTCAAGGTCTTAATTCTTTGATAAAAGGAGGCTTATTCGCCTTCCTCAGGCGGAGATGCGCGGCTCACCAGAAGGCTTGAGAACAATAAAAGCTCGGCAAGCACCCGCAAATAGATCAAGAACACCGTCACCCAGGCCAATGCACCGAAGACTATAACCCGGCGGCCTGCGTAACGGATCAAACCCGAGCCCAACGATACTATAATCTGCCATGCCAGCGAGGCTCCAATCGCTATGCCCAGGGTAGGCCAGAAGCGAAGACGCCTGCGTGCAAAGAGATAGTAAAGCCCAAGGAGTATGAACGCGAACATCAAGCCGGAGAGTACCTTCCCGCCCCAGTAGACAAGAGCAGGTGAAAACGAGATGGCGTTGCGGAAGTAGGTTGCGGTTGTAGAAAGTGCCGCAGCACCGAAGAAGCAAAGCACTGCACCAACCATAAGAGCAAGGGATATGAGCCTGCCGAAGTGGAATTTGCGTCGAGGGGCCGAAAGCATCGTGGCAAGAGCACGCTCGATCGAGTCGAACAGCGCCACCGAGATACCCAGGAGGATTAAAATACCCAATATCCCGATAGCGCCCCAGTTACCTGAAGCGGTGGTTATGTGTGAAAGAAGCACCGATCGCGCCTGAGTTGGTATGAAGGCCAGGAACTCCTCGGTGATGAAACGCTGTAGACCCGGGGCCACACGGTAGAGGTAACCGGCAAGGGATACAGAGAGAAAAAGCAACGGGATCAGCCCGAAAAGGAAGCTGAATCCCAAACCCTTGGCCAGAAGCGGGCCGTTGCGGCGATTGTATTTAGCCAAAAGATCGCCCAGCCCGCGGCCGAGGCGGGCAAAAAACGTTCGCTTCCTACCCTTTCTCATTCGGCTCTTGGTTTAAGGTGTTTTTCCAAGGCACGTGCTTCGCGAGGGAAGATAAGCGTATAGATGATGCCGCCTCGTCCCACGGTCATAACGCCGAAGATAAGAAGAAAGCCTATCACGTGAACGATGCGGGCAGGCAGGCTTGTCTCTCTAAGGAGAAGCGATAAAACCGCCGAGAGGATACTTAAGAGGTAAATGGTTATGAATCCGAGGGAATAAAGCCCGATTCGGGACTCGAATGAAAATCGAAGCCACTTCTTGATCCATCGTCCAACCCACAGAGAGGCTTGAGGGATGCCCATAAGTGCAATAAAAGCCCACCCTAACACGGCTAAAGGCAAAAGCAGCCATCCTATTATAGAAATCGCAAGTATGGCGAAGATTCCTCCCACTGCCAGACGGTAAACTACTCCTGTGAGTACCGTCTTCCATATGACATGCTCCACGGCCAGCTCTGAACGACGTTGCCAACGCGGTAAAGCCACAAGCATAAGCAAACCCAAAAGATACAGAACGGCAATCAAGATTAGACGAGCAAACGAAGCAATAAAAACTATACCTGACGCAAACGCAGGGGCAGGCTTACCTGCCTCTATTTCCCCTGGTGGCACACGACGGGAAAGAACACCTGCGAGCAGCTTGCCCAGTGGCCCCAACGAAAGCTCGGTCTCATCGCCTTTTACTACCGCTGCAGGGTCTCTTTTCAGCTCCACGCTTACCACCACAAGGTCTCCTTCAATCACTGCGGTCGAGTCGAGCTCCAGGACACCGCCGATGAATACCGCATCACCCTCTATATGACCTGAAACTACGCCTTCCCCTCCGATCGCTACCAGGTCGCCTTTGATGGCGCCTGAGATAAGGAAATCGCCGCTAATCAACACAACGTCGCCTTCTGTGCTTCCTTCTAACGTAAGCATCCCTTCAGAGATTACAATGTCGCCCTCGACAGTTCCTTCTATCGTGGCGTCGCCGGTAATGACAATGTCGTAGGGATGCACGGAGTCCGAGGCGATAGAGACCTGTGTTGAGGTGCTATCTTCTGGAACATCGAGGCTTAGCTCAACATCAGCCTCAGGAGGGGCGGCAATAAGGGTCAAGAAGGTCAGGCAACACAGGAAAGGGTGCATCTGGCCTCCATAATTATATGCTCCTTGCCGCAAGCGGTCGTGTTCGGCTCAACATCCGGCTGGCAAGGATACCCAGGACAAGTAGTATTACTAATGCTCCAAGCAGTATAGACGCTGCGCTCAGTATACCGGGGAGGTATTCGGCAAGATTGGGGCGCAGGTAAGAGATGAGTTTACTAAGGTGCAGTGCACGCGGAACTAGGTAAAGACCCTCGCGGACATGGAAAACGGCGTTCTCTCCAACCAGAAGTAAGACAACACTCCAGGCACCTGCCAGCCCAAGAGCCACGCCCGCGGCCCATCGCAGCCACAAGGGCAAAGGAGCAAGGCCGAGCGCCCGCATAAGCCTGGCTTCGAATCCGAAAGAGGGCCTGGGTTCACGCAGCCTGGCTAATTTGGCGATCATAGTCTCCATCTTGGCGGCCCATCTGGCGCATCCTGGACACAATGCCAGATGCCCCTCAAAGGCCCCTTTTAGCTCCTGGGGTAGTCCTTCGCCATCCAGTTTTAGCTGGACCCATCGCCTGGTCTGTGCACAGTCCATCACATTGGCAGACGGTGTTTTAGTCATAAAGGTTTCACCTCGTCAAGTTTTTTTCTCAGCAAGGCCCTGCCACGATGCAACCTCGCCTTTACCGTTCCCAGGGCCAGGCCGGTTGCATCTACTATCTCTTCGTAAGTCAACTCATTTTTGTGCCTTAGAAGCAGAACCTCACTGTAGATCGGCTGCAGTTCGCCTATCGCTTCATCAAGGGTTTCTGCTGTCGTGCTGCGATCATAGGCCTCGACCGGGGAATCCTCGCCCGCTATCACCATTCCATCGATATCTATCGCTGCTGGTTTCTTGCGCCGCAGATGGTCTATGACCCGGTTACGGGCGATGCGGTAGAGCCATGCGCGGAAGCTTGATTTGCGGGAGTAGGTGCCAAGCGCTTTAAACATCTTGAGGAATACATCCTGGGTCAGGTCTTCGGCGTCTGCGCGGTTGCGCAGCCAGCGGTAGATGTATGCAAAGATCGGTCCCTGATAGCGGCGCACCAGCTCGCGCTGGGCCGAGCGGTCGTCTGCAAGGACACGCTCTACTAAAGCTATGTCCTCTGCGTTGATGCGGAGCCTTTCCTCCATTGGGGATGATAAGGAGCAACACGACCCTGTCAACCCGTAACACACCGTAACACACCGTAACACACACTCCTTCAGCGTGATAGGGAGGTGTGTTACGGGTGGAAGAACAATTAGTCACCCCCTGCTCGCGACATCTGCTCGCCCCATTCTATTGTTCCAACTCGTCAGGTTTGAATGCCAAAAGCTGGTCAAAAGCTGGACAAAAGCTGGACAAAAGATGGACAAAAATGGGGCGATTTTGGGGTATTTGGGGGTATTTTGAGGGGTGTATCCCCTCCCCCTTTATCCCCCTCCACCGAGGAGAGGGAAACCTCAATCGTCGTAATTTCCCCTTCCCTTGTGGAAGGGGTCGGCAACTCGCAGAGTTGACGGGGGAAGGGGGATCGGACAATGAGCTTAGGCCCATTGTCTAGCTGATTTCGTTTTCTTCCTCCTTGTATCCCCTCCCCTTTTATCCCCCTACCCTATGGGGTGCAGTAAAGTTAGCACCCCAAGGGGCACACTGTCCACCAGGGAGGGGGAGTTAATGGATCAGTATCACCTTGTGAGTGGTCGCTGACGCGTCACCATCAATCCTGACGAAGTAGACGCCGGGCCCGTAACCTTCGCCCCAGGTTTGCCTGCTTGACTTGTGAATCCAAACGGTTATAGTTTAAGTATGAGACAGGTTGTTATCTATCGAGGTGAAGACGGATACTGGGTGGCCGAGTGCCCCAGCCTGCCCGGCTGCGTTTCTCAAGGGAAGACCAAGGAAGAGGCGGTAGCCAACGTCAAGGAAGCAATCGAGGGATACATCGAGGTACTCAAAGAAGACGGCCTTCCTGTCCCGGAAGAACGCTTCGAGACAATCGTTGTCGCGGTGTGATCAAGCTTCCCCAAATCTCCGGTCAAGAATGTGTCAAGGCTTTAGGGAAGGTCGGATTCATTGTCAAACGGCAGCATGGGAGTCACATAATCCTGCGGCGTACGAAACCTTTCGCCCAGGTGGTGGTCCCGGATCACAAAGAGTTGGATAAAGGCACCCTGCGTGCGATTATTCGATACGCTGGCTTGAGCGTTGAGGATTTTCTGAAGCTTCTCTGACCTACTTGACCAGGATCACCTTGTGAGTGGTCGCTGACGCGTCACCCTCAACTCTGATGAAATACACGCCGGCCCCGTACCCCTCGCCCCAGGTGACCGTGCCGCCCGTCTGTGGTACATGCAGCTCGTCAACCTTACGGCCTGACGCGTTGAAGACGGTAAGCGTCAAAGGCGGCGATGCCTCGTTGAACATCAGCACGATCTCACGCCCAACTAGCGTAAACGCCTGCCAGTCAGGTTGGGTTGCTTAATGCTCCTTTTAGCCAAAGGCTTTAACCCTCTTACCCAGAATTACCACCAGGACCTTTTTTACCACCCAAAATCACACCCAGGAAGCCAACAATTACCGTAGCCACTGCCGCCGCCACTGACACAATAACCTTCCATGCTGTTCGCTTCTTCGCCTTTTTTTCTTCTCGGCAAGCTTTACAAAGCTCCTCGTCATCGTCTTCCGCAACCCAGTTTCCACACTTTTTGCATTTACGTATAGCCATTAATGATTTTCTTCTTGATATTCTATTTCCAAATCTGTCTTACTATTTAGAGCCAAAGTTACAGATTTAAATCGTAATTCTCTAAGCTCATTCAATTCCTTAAGGAATTTCTGTTCATCGAAAGAGTAAAAACCTTTAAATTTCTCACGTGCCGCTTTAATCCATTCTAAAGCTTCTGAAATGTCCGCACGAGTTTTAAAATACTTTCGACATTCATCCATCAATTCATCCGCAAGGTCATTCTCGTTCAAAGCTATGTGAATTAACCAAAGAAAACCTATGGATTTGGCTATATTTAATCTTACTTCCTGAAGCAGAAGTAGTTTCTTTTCCAATTCATTCTGCCATTTCTTGAATTTTCTAATCCCAGGCTTTTTCTTTGTGAGTTTTTCCACCAGACCTTCTATTCGATTAAGAAGACTCTTTTCCTCACGTTCGAGTTTCTTTTGTCCTTTAACCAGATTTTCGGTTGCCTTACGAAAATAGTCTACTCTGGTTTGATAATTTTTAACTTTCCAACCCTTATAGACCATATCAATACCAGTCTCTACGTAACTAATACGGTCATCAGTTTGCCCTTGACGTATTTCGTCTAGTTTAGCCTCAACATCTTCTACGAGCTCTATTAATGTATTTAGCTTTTCTGTAATGATCTGAAGTTGACCTGCCATTGCTAGAGTATTTATGGAACGGGCAATATCCAACCCTGATTTTCTGAAACGTATTTGCTCCATAATCTTACCCGTATCTTTGTCTTTTAAAAAAGCAAACAGCACATTCCCATCACGAGCGATATTCCAATTACCGCTTCGAAGCATTTGTCGGCCTTTTTGGGTAATAACTAAAGTATATGATTTATTCCTGGCAAAACTAGTTCCTGCACTTATTAACGTTAACAGTTTATCCTTTGCTAACGCGATTTCTTCCTTCATTACTCGTTTGAACTTTCCTTCTTCTTTCTTCGTAGCGGACTTTACTTCTTTTTTCATCGTCTTTAACCTCAGGGTTGGTGTGCGTTATATGTTAGTATAATTGCCGGTTAGGGGCTGTCAAGCCGTTTCGTCATTGTGCACCTTCACCTTGCCTCCCTTAAATCCCCCCGCCCTTCGGGCACCCCCCTTCAAAAGGGGGGCAAAGCAGTCCCCCTTAATAAGGGGGAATTAAAGGGGGATCATTTCATCGGAATCTTAACCCACTTCTCCTTGGCCACCTTCCTCGTCGTGCATCATAATGACGCGCAACGGGTGGTGTGTTACGGGTGTTCCTGGTTGGCGTTGTAGAAGCTGCGCACCCCGGACCACGAGCCCCAGCCCTCCTTAAAAGCCGCCACGTGCCAGTAGTAGGTCCTCTGGCCGTTAAGCGGGCTGGTTTCGTAGCCCAGATCCACCGTGTAGGACGCGGCGTCAACCGAATCCTCGCTCACCGCCGTGCTCGTGAAGTACTCGTCCGAGGATATCTCCAGCTTGTAGTTGGTTGCATCCTCGACCGATGTCCATCGAAACGTAATCTGGCTTCCTGAGATGGTGTCGCCGTCTGGTGGGTAAAGAAGGCCTGGTGCGTCAGGGCTTATCAGACAGGCAACCGTTGAGAAAATCAGCACAACGAATGCAGCGGCAAAGGCTTTCAGCCAGGAGTTCCTCAGAACTTCCCTCCGCTGGTTATGGTAAACATCCAGGTTTCTGAAGCGTCACCCCATCCTTTCCCGTCACCTGAGTACACGTGCCAGTAGTACATCGTGATGCCTGTCTGGAAAATCTCAGTGTTTTGAATCTGGTAGGTGGTGTTTGTGAGGACTTCATCGAGGATAACACTTGCGAAGACCTGGTCTGTGGCGATCTCGAAGAGGTAGTTTTCTGCTTCAGGCACGGTTGACCAGGTGAAGGGCAGGTTAAGCAGGATTGCGCCGTCTTCAGGATAGATGAGCTGGGGCGGCTGGGGCCCTTTACTGCACGCCAGAGACACTAAAAATAAAGATAGGGCTATCGTCAGGACGGCTAAGGTTACCTTTTTCATTTTTCACCTCTCAATAATTTACAGGCTAGTCTAAGCGGATTTTTAGCCAGGTCAAGGGGTGCCGAGCATGTTTTTTTTCCGCCTGGCGCGTTCAAGGTTTCGCTGAACATTGGCAAAGGTGGAGTCTACGGCAAGTATCTGTTCC
The DNA here is from genome assembly GCA_004375895.1 of Candidatus Stahliibacteriota bacterium. GTDB lineage: Bacteria > Hydrothermota > Tepidihabitantia > B3-TA06 > B3-TA06 > B3-TA06. The sequence goes on along the minus strand of SOJW01000031.1, from coordinate 2,774 downwards.
CATATACGGATGGCTGTCTCGTAGTCCCCCGAAGTGTAGGCATTGGTAGCGCTTACGTTAAGCTGGCCAAGATCCTTGTGTTTGAGCCTCTCTTCCTTTTGCAAGCGGTTAAGGTAGCGTTGGGCTATGGGATTGGCGGGTTCCAAGGCAAGGATCCTATTGAAGGTTTCTGCCGCGAGCTCATAGCGTCTTGAATCGAAGTGCTCGATTGCATCTACGAGCAGATCTGAGGTCCTTCTGTGGATGAGGCTTGTGAGTTCCTCACGATGGGTATGGGCTCTTCTCTCTGTGGGATCGATCTTCAGCACCTGCTCCACCAACTCCAGGGCCTGGCGCAACGCACCCACTTCACGTGCGGAGTAGGAGCCGAGCAGAAGGCTGTCTATTTTCTCATCGCGGCGTTCTGCGGCCAGATCCAGGAAGGGATCGATCTCCTCAATGTATGTGAAGCGCTCCTTGATCTCCTGCCAATAGGCGAGCGCCTCCTTGAAGCGATCGTTGTGAAAGGCTTCCACACCTGCCTCGAATAGTCTAACTGCATCTTCGGGAAGTTGCCCCCTTGCAAGTATAGGTATCTGTTCCATTTCAAGCTGCATGTCGGTCCTTCCGGAGAGTGCAAGCGCATTGTCAGGGGCTAAAGAAAGCACGAACTCGTACTCACGCAGTGCATCCAGATACCCTTCCGTCTCACGGTAGTCACGGGCTGCATCAAGATGCAGGCTGACCTGTAGCTCCCGTTCTTTTGCCAGTGCCTCGTTGTAACCGGCCTGGGCCTCGGGGTTGTCAGGATACCACACCAGAGCAAGATCGAACTGCTGTAAGGCGTGTTTATAATCCCGATTCAGCATGTCGCGTTTCCCATTCTCCACGAACGTCTGGGAGGTTTGTATCATGGCAATCATAAGAGGGTCTTCACGCTGCCTGGGAGGGAAAATTAGGTTTACCCCAATGTGGTGGGATAGGCCGATTCCCGGTCTCAACACGGCACAGTAGGCAATCTGGAGATGTTTGAACTCAAGTGAGGCACCGGCTCCTATACGTGGACGCGTGCCGTATCCGCCGCCAGCGTGCAGGTGGAGGATCTTAAATAATACTCCACCTATCCCTGCCGATGCGTTAAACGATCCGTCAAAGGCGTAGGACAGGCCGGTCTGGATGTTTAAAGGTAGCGAAGGGTTCCACGCGGCGCCCAGTTGGACCCTACTTGGCAGGGGCGTGGCTTCGGTTGAGAGCTTTACAGGCGGACCCAAATCGATTATGGAAAGTCCAACAGAAAATGGCTTCTTGTTAAAGCTCGCACCGAGCGATCCATGAAACCCTGCTGCTGAGTATGTATAGATGCGTTGTAGAAATACACCTGCTTCAGCACCCAGAGCGAATCTTCCTATACCTCGCGCATACCTGATCACAAGGTCTGTATTGTATGCCGAAAAGGTCTCCGGATCGTCGTCCGGATCATCCCTATGCTCAAGATCCCACACATGAAAGCCGCTCGCGCCAAGCCCCAGCGTGCCCCAGGTTTTGGGTAAGAGAAAATCAACGCGCTCCCTGCGCGTTGATGCAAACCATTCGGTGTGTGCAAAGTGGACGCAAGGGTAAGGCTCCCTGACAGCGAGTGCCGGGTTGGCAAGAAACGCACCACACTCGTGAGAAGCTACCAATGCCTCCCCATAGAGTGCTGATATGGGTGCGGTGGGGATAAGAAACTCACGCATGCCCTGAGATGGAACAGCAGCGATCAGAAGAAGAAAAAGCCTCATCTTACCACCGCAAAGACCTTCTTAACCACAGCCTTTCGGCCTTCCCCATTGGTTGCCTGGAGTACGAAGAGGTAGAGACCTACCGGCCAGTCGGAAACATCTTGCTTGAAATCCTCCGATCGTATGCCGCCCTCGGCCTCGATAGGAGCAGGACTCCATACCTCTTGCCCGTCGATAGTGAATACCCTCAGTCTGGCTGTGACGTCCTCTCCCGGGGTAAAGTAGATTCCGACATCATCCGAGGCCGGGTTGGGGGCGGCGAAGGCCTTCTCTGGGGGTAAAAGATCACCTGAGAGAAGAGGAAAACCAAAGGTGGTGGTTCCTAAGTTTCCGCCCTTGTCCCTGCCGGTTGCCGCGCCATCGATACGTCCTGCTGGGAAACCGGAAAGATGAACGTCTACCCTAAAGAACATAGAGTCATCCGGAATGGGAACGGATAGTTGACTATAGAAAGAGTCCTGTTCTGTAATCTGGGAGAAGGCCACCGCAAGACTGCGAAGCGGTTCGTTGGAGGTAACCTCAAGGGAAAGGGTGTCCCCGGTGTGAAGGTCGGTTGTATCGCTTAGGACAGCAAGATTCAATTCAGGTGGGGCAACATCATCGGTTACATACAATATATCATCTTTTTTGGGTCCCCAGTTGTCGGAACCATCCATGGCCCTGAAGGATAAAAGGTAGGAGCTATCTTTTTCAAAGGTATCAACGTCAAGATCGGAGGTATAGAGTTCTACCGGGGAGTTATAGGTTCCGTCGGCAAGTTGCATCTCATTGGTATCAGGGGAATCATCAATGAAGAAAACGCACCTTATCGGCACGCCTCCGCCGTTATCCTCATCCGTAGCTCGAGCTTGAATATTTACCTTTTTTTGTCCGCCGGTCGGGTTGGGGTCGATAACTACAAGATCAATCACCGGCCCTTTAAGATCGGGTGCTTCACCTGTTCTGAAACTCCAGGAATAGGGGGCAGCAAGCCCATTACCTGCGAGGTCGGTTACAGATTGATGAACCGTCACG
>SOJW01000058.1 GCA_004375895.1 Candidatus Stahliibacteriota bacterium | reverse complement strand
CGGAGGTTGGAAGGACCTGTGGCGATACGGAGCCTGGGAAGAGATTGTCGAGAAAGCGGTCAAGCGCGCCCAGAGGCTTCTTTCAGCAGAGTTCCCCAAGGGCGGACGTATGAAGGTCATCCTCAGCCCTGAGATGGTCGGTCTGATCTCGCACGAGGCCATAGGTCACACCGTCGAAGCCGACTTCGTGCTCGCAGGAGCGATAACAAAGGGCAAGATCGGTAAACGTGTGGCAAGCGAGCTTGTTACCCTTGCAGATTCCGGGCCGTCGGTTCACATACCGGGTGCCTCAGGGACTCTTCTGGTGGATGACGAAGGGGTCATGACCGAGCGCACCGTGATTATCGAGAATGGCATCCTGAAATCCTACCTTCACAACCGGGAGAGCGCGGCCTCCTTCGGGGTCGCTCCCACCGGCAACGCCAGGGCCTATGAGTACTCAGACGAGCCCATCATCCGCATGCGCAACACCTACATCGAGCCTGGCGAGATGAGCCTTGAGAAGCTTTTGGCTTCCACCGACCGGGCACTTCTTCTTGAAGGCGCGGGCGGCGGTCAGGCCGACGCCAACGCCGAGTTCATGTTCGGCGTGCAGGAGGCGACCCTGATCGAGAAGGGCAAGAGAAAGAAGACCTTCCGCGGCGTAACCATCTCGGGCAACGCGTTCGATGTCCTGGCAAGCGTGGACGCAATCAGTAAGGAGTTCCGCTGGGCTTTAGGTGCTGGACACTGCGGCAAGTTCCAGAGAGCAAAGGTAGATGCAGGAGGAGCCTACGTTCGCTGCGAGGCTATCATCGGAGGTCGTCATGGCTGAGTTGGTTAACAAATTGGAAGAACTCGTCCGCTGCGCTCTTGCCAAGGGCGCAGACCAGGCCGAGGCGTTCGGTCAGAGGTTTGAAGGCCGTGAGGTCTGGCTTGAGAACAACAGAATCAAAACCGCCAAATCCCATCCCGGAGAAGGAATCGGTCTGCGGGTAATCAAGAATAAAAGACTCGGCTTTGCCTCGGACAACAATCTTGATGAGGCAAACTTTGAGGAACTATGCACGAAGGCTCTTGCGCTGGCCTCGGCCAATCTTACCGACAGGTTCCAGATTATCCCCGAGCCACGCAAGCTATCTGCCCTTAAAGGACTTTACGATCCAAGGCTGGTAGAGCTGCCACTCAAAGAGGTAATCGCCATGGCCAAGCGGCTGCTTAAAGCCGCCAAGGACTACGACAGAAGGGTGACTGTAGATTCCGGAGGCGTCTTCGTCAACACAGGTGAAAAAGCAATCTATAACTCACAGGGCCTGGCGGCATCCGAGCAGGGAAGCTCCATCACCGCCATGATCATAGGGATGGCCAGGGAAGCCGATGAGGTCTCGGCCTTCGACTTCCAGTTTGACGGTTCACTGAGGCTTACAGACATCAAGATTGAACCCCTGGCAAGGCGGTTCGCACAAAACGTGATCCGTTCCCTGGGCGCAAAACCCGCCCGTTCGTTTACGGGAACCGTGCTGTTCTCCCCACATGCGGCCGCAGAAACCCTGCTTTTCCCTGTCACCTTCGCGATCAACGCCAACAATGTCCAGAAAGGCATGAGCAAACTCGCAGGCAAGACAGGCAAAAGGATTGCCTCTACAAAACTGACCATACTTGACGACGGCCTGCTTAAAGATGGTATCGCATCCTCGGCCTTTGACCGAGAAGGACAACCTCACCAGACGATAAAGATCGTAAACAAAGGAAAACTGACAACCTACCTCTACAACAGCTACACCGCGAACCGCGAGGGACGAGCCTCAACCGGCCACGCCGCGGGAGACTACAGCTCACTACCCGGCATCTCAACCACCAACCTGATCCTAAAGCCGGGTGATGCCACAAAGAGCGAGCTGGTTGGTTCAATCAGGGAAGGGATACTCCTAACTCGCTTCTCCGGTAACTCCAATCCCATCAGCGGTGACTTCTCCGGTACGGTAAAAGGCGGCTTCTACATAAAGAACGGAAAGCTTTCCCATCCGGTCACCAACACAATGATCGCAGGTAACGTGTTCGATGCAATCGGCAATATCAGCGGAATCAGTAAGAAACTGACCAAGGTCTACTCCTACCTCCTTCCCTACCTCGCGGTAGAAGGGATTTCGATCACATCGGGCTAGGCTGGCGTAAGACAACGCAACCGAGCGAGAAGTGAACTACCCGCAGGCTATTGATTTTCTTTCCACTCTGATTGATTACGAGCGCTGGGTTTACCGCAACTACTCCTTCAAGCTTGATAACTACTTTGAGTTCCTTTCAAAGATAGGTAATCCGCAAAAGCAGCTGAAAAGGGTAACGCTGGTGGCCGGCACAAAGGGCAAAGGCTCTACCGCTATCATGCTGGCCAAGATACTTCAGGATCACGGTGAAAGGGTGGGGCTATATACCTCTCCCCATCTTCTGGATTATCGCGAAAGGATAGGAGTCAACGATCAAAAGATATCTGCAAGCCGCTTCGCAACTCTTTTGAACGATCTAAAACCTGCAATCCTTACCCACGAGCCGCGCATCACTTTCTTCGAGGCCCTGACCACCATTACCTTCCTCTATTTTCTTGACCAAGAAACAACCGTCAACGTTCTGGAGATAGGGGTGGGCGGCAGGCTGGATGCAACCAACGTGACCGAGCCGGAGATTTCGGTAATCACCCGCATCGGCTACGACCACACCAGGATGCTGGGCAAAACCCTAAAAAGGATCGCCCAAGAGAAGTGCGGCGTGCTGAGGCCTGGCAGGCCTGCAATAATAGCCGCTCAACGACCAAGGGTAAGATCCGTGATTAAAGAGGCCGTCCAGGAACGAGGTGCGAAAGGAATCTGGTGGCAGGACGACTTTAACGCCCAAACGATTGAAGATAATCTGAACGGTTTGAAGATGCGCTATCAAGGACTCACCATGGATGCGGAGTTCACTCTGCCGCTTATCGGCACCCACCAGATAGAGAACGCGGCTGCAGCGATCGCCGCCGCAGAAATGCTGATCCATGAAATCAAAGAGAAAAAGGTCCATAAGGCTCTTGCAAACTTGAAGCTGCCTGCGCGCATCGAAATCATCCAAGATCGTCCTGCCGTTATCCTTGATATGTCTCACAACCCCGAATCAGCCACAACCCTAAGGAAAACCCTGAACAAGCATTTCGCAAGCTATCCCCGCCGCATCCTGCTTATCGGAATCACACGGCACAAACAGAAACGCAGGATTATTGAGACCCTGGCCCCGTTCTTCAGTGAAATCTATGTTACGCAGGCCAAGCTACCCAGGGCTGAGTCGACGCAGAACCTCTTGAAGCTCTGTCGGAAGATGCATCGAAATTGCCGTTGTATGGATTCGGTAGCAGATGGTGTAGAAGATATCCTTGATTCCCTGGATGCAGACGGCCTGTTTGTAATTTCCGGATCTATCTATGTAGCCGGAGAGGCGCTAGAAACCCTCAAGGCGAGAGAAAGAGCCAACGTCTAGCGAAGAAGGCGAGCGCCTAAGAACAGCCCTCTCCCCTACTATAGTATCTTTGATAACCATCCCCTCAATCTGAGCACCTGCGTTGATGATGGACTCGGAGACGATCGAGTTGCGAACCACAGCACCTTTTGCAATTGAAACGTTCGGGCCGATGATTGAGTTCTCGATTACGACATCGTCCGCGATCCAGCAGGGCGGCTTGATGAGCGAACCTTCAACAGGAACAACGCGGCTTCTCAGCTTCAAGAGTGCCCGGTTTGCCTCAAGCATTGAATCTTTAGTTCCGCAATCTATCCAGGTATCGACTTTGACGGCTCTCAGCTTCTCCCCGTGCTTGATCAGGATGGATAACGCGTCGGTCAGCTGATACTCTCCCTGGGTACGCTGATCCCCGGAAACCAGTTCCTCCAAGGCTTCACGCAAACGCCTGGCAGAAGGAAGGCAGTAGATACCGCAGATAGCCAGATTACTCTTCGGTTTTCCCGGCTTCTCAACGAGCTTTGAAATATAATCTCCGGAAAGCTCCATCACCCCGAACCGGCGGGGGTCGGCAACCTCCTTGGCAACAAGGAAGCCTTCGTTCTCACCGAGATCGGAAATAGCTTTCTGAATGTTGAAGGGGATGATGGTATCGGAGAGAAGGATAAGGATCGGTTCGTCGCCGAGCTCCGGAAGACCCTGCAGCACCGCGTGCCCCAGCCCCAAAGCCTCGGCCTGCTCCCAGAAGGTGAAGCTGCGGTCAGGGTATGCCTCCTGAAGCGAGCGGGGCAGAGAACCCTCCGGTGAGTAGACTACCCGGTACTCTTCGATCTCCAGGCCTTCGAGCAGGGAGAAGATGTGGCCGATTATGGTGTCACCTGCAACGAACAAAAGCGGCTTGGGGGTATAAAGGATGTGGGGCCTGAGCCTTGTTCCCTTGCCTCCTGCGGGTATCAGGACTTTCATGAAAGCTCCTTTTTCAGCCGGTCAATGGATGCAACAGGGAAGGGATCAACACCACGGAGTTCAGCTAAGAAGACGCTCAGAAGATCGCCTTTGACCAACAAGGAGAAAAACCTATCGAGCAGACTCTCACCCTCGGCATGAATCACCAAGCGCGGGATTGAGGAAGGAAGAATCTTATCCACAATCTCGGCCCGCTTTCGGTTACGCGGATGGGTAAACTCGTCTCCCGGATCGAGAACGATCAATGCGATGTTCTCGTCCACCCCACCCTCAAAGCCCATTATCTCGTTGTGGTTCATCTCTGAATACACGTGTGCGTGCGCAAGGACTTTGGCATTCTCGTTGAGCTGACAGACAAGGCGATACGCAACGGCGGCAAAACGCTGGTCGAGCGAGTGGATGATGGGAAAGTGATCCTTCAGGGATTGGGCGAGTTTCTCTGTTTCTTTTTCCCATTCCGACATACGTGAACGCAAAAGCTCGAGGGTTGCAGTAAGTTCCTGTTCTGCCTCAGGATACAGATTCCAGTAATCAACCAGCCGCAGAAGCGGCGCGAAGAGATAACCTACCGCTGCGCGCGGCGGGATTCCGGAAGGTACTGTGACCGTCGGAACTTTCTCCGCCTCGGCCAGTTCCTTGAGCTTCCCCACTGAGGTTATTGCCAAACGTTGGACTCCCCGCTCGGTCAAGGCCTCCCACAAAGCCAGCGCCTCCTCCGTATCTCCTGAGTAGCTTATGAGCACCGCAAAGGCTTGGTTCTTGATCCAGCCTGGCAGGGTGTAGTCCTTAACGACCTCTATCGGGATAGGTGAGGTATGGAGAAGCAGGCCGCGCAAAATATCGCCCGATACACCTGAGCCGCCCATACCGCAGACGGCAAGACTCGCAGGAACGTCCTTGGGAATGCTCTCGACAACTGCCCCGACAGCCTTCCAGCCATACTCAAGCTGGTCAGGAATCAATCGCACTAAGGATAGCATACGTTCTTCCTTTCCAGGAACAGAACAGCAAGATCGTGGTATTTCCGACTTAACTCACGACGCAGGTATCGAATAACCTCCACCGGTGTTGAATACCCCAAAGCGCGATTGGCGATGCGGCGCAACTCCTCCACCTTAACGTTGCGGACGATCTTGCAGGCAACAGGAACGGCACCTGGGGTCATTGAAAGCTCATCAACCCCTAACCCTATAAGCAAAGCCACGCCAAGGGCTTCGGCAGCCATCTCCCCGCATACACCCACCCAGATATGAGCCTTGTGTCCGGCACCGATCACCCGTCTTATAAGCTGCAGTACCGCCGGATGGTAGTGGTTGAAGAGGGACGAAATCTTCTCGTTCCCCCTGTCCGCCGCCAATGTGTACTGGGTAAGATCATTCGTGCCAATACTGAAGAAATCAACATACTTCGCCATGCGGTCGGCCATAAGGGCTGCGGAGGGAACCTCCACCATGATACCTACCTCCATATCGGGATCGAACCTCTGTTTTTTGCTTTCGAGCTCTTCGCTGGCCCTCTTTAAGAGAAGCTTGGCTCGCTTGATCTCGGAGAGATCTGAGATCATGGGAAACATGATCTTCACGTTGCCGTGAGCTGAAGCGCGAAGTATGGCTCGCAGCTGCGCAAGGAAGATATCCTCGTTGTCGAAGAGAAATCGCACCGCACGCCAGCCAAGGAAAGGATTGGCCTCTTCGTAACCGGGCAATATCTTATCGCCGCCCAGATCAAGGGTGCGAATGATAATGGGGTGCGGTTTGAGTTTTTTAGCCGCCTCGCTATAGATACGATACTGCTCCTCCTCCGATGGAAACCGGCGTTTGGTAAGAAAGATATACTCCGTCCTGAAAAGCCCAACCCCCTGCGCTCCATAGCGTTTTAAGGCACCAATCTCGCTCGTCAGCTCTATATTGGCTGAGATATCAATCTTGCGTTCGTCCAGGGTGATAGGTGCCTGCTTGGCCTCATCGAAAAGGCTCTTGCGACTAGCGGCGTATTCCCGTATCTCAGCAGCGTATATCGAGACGCGGTGCTCGGTAGGGGCAAGCACAACCTGTCCACGCTGACCGTCCACCACCACCTGCTCATCGTCCTTGAGTTTCTCCAAGAGATGCTCTACGCCGAGGACGGCCGGTATCTCCAAGGCCTTGGCGATAATGGCGATGTGAGAGGTTCGCCCGCCCATCTCGGTCGCCAACCCCCTGACCCTTCTGGAATCCAGAAGAACTACCTCTGAAGGCGGAATGTTATGCGCCAGCACCACCGAATCAGACGGGGCATCTATTATAGAAACCGAGGGCAGGGAAAGAAGATTACGCAATACACGATTGGTAACATCTTCGATATCGGCCAGACGTTCCTTAAACAACCCATCTTTCGCATCAAGAAGCGGTTTGGCAATCTCTGCTACCGCTTTGCTGAACGCATACTCCGCACTGTAGGCCTCACTGATATTGCGCTTGCAGGTCTCAAGCAACGAGGGATCGGAAAGGATCTGTATCTGCACCTCAAGAAGATCCGCAAACTCCGGACCAAGAGATTTGTGAATACCAGCCTGGAGTTCTTTAAGTTCTTTTCTGGTTGAGGTAAGCATAGCCTCAAGGCGTTCCTGCTCCGTCTGGATGTTCTTCTCCGGGATACGAACGCGTCTAAGTTCAGGCGGCTTGGAGGTGAAAAGGAACGCCTTACCCATTCCTATGCTGCCTGAAACCGCAATACCACGCAGGATGATCATTCACCATCCTCCTGGAGTATCTTCCTTAACGCCTCAATGGCCTCTGCTTCATCCGGGCCCTCAGCCTCAAGCAAAACCAGGCTGCCTTCCTCGGCGGCCAGAGTAAGAAGCGAGAGGATGCTTTTGCCGTTAACCCGCATACCGTCCTTGGTAACCCATATATCACACGTAAAACCCTCAGCTACCTTGACAAACTGGGCCGCCGGACGCGCATGCAGTCCTATCTTGTTGCGGATGATAACCTCGAGTGTAATCATAAAATAATCCCCAGCACAACTACAACAAGAAGGTTAACCAAAAGATTGAACAGAGGCGAGATCCTGAGAAGCGCAAAAACAAGCGAGATAGCGAAACAAGGGATAAAAACGAACAAGGACTCCATCAGTAGGGATGAAACCCATTCTATCCCCTCCTTGTTCTGCTCCCGAACAAGAACCCCGGTGAGGAAAGAGGCAAGGTAAGGGTTGGTGTTGAACGTAGATTGTGGAGGTCGAATCACCGCCTTCTTTCTGGAACGAGCCGAAAGCACAAACGCCATCCCAGGCCCCTGCTCACTTTCAAAGTTCCACAGATTCTGAACAAAAAGCTGCGCAATGAAGTTCTTTAGAATCTTAGCAGCGCCCATACAACCACCCAGGCTGTAAATCCCACAAAGATGCGGAAACAAGTGGTTGTGAAACCCCGAACTCTCCAACTGAGTACTTATCCAACATCAACAACCCGGAAAGGATGCACAAAACCGCTATGATAAGTTGCGGGTTCACTATCTCCTCTTGCGTTTAATCAAATTTGCCACATCAACGGCCTTTGAGCCTGGAAGATCCCGGGCGATCACCTTAATGCCCTTACGGCTCAACCTCAGTATAGCCTTGATCTCGCTTGAGTCAAGATAGAGGAACGAAAGGAACTTCTCTCGCCTTCAGAGAAGGAGGTTACCACAGCTTTTAAGGTATCTTGATGCCAAGCATCGGTTGCAATTCGATCGTTGGCCAGGATTATCCTGGGGATATCCAACACAAGAACCCACCCCACCATTACCTGGCCGTGGATCAAGCGATCATCGACCCTGAACCACTCTATAGCACTCACGAACCCACGGTAGGGATCTCGATATTGGCCGGGGATACCATATTACCCTGTGAATCTTTGCCCCACACGCGCAGCCGCAAAGGAATGGCGGGTAAACGATCCCCGGCAACGACAGGTAAGGAAACCTCGATCGAGCGGTTAGCCCCCAGAGGGGGAATTGTGGTATCCAAAATAGTAAGATATTCCGACAGCTGAGGGTCTCGCATCACAGCCTTCAGGAAGATTGTATCTGAATCCTTCAAGCCGCGGTTAACCAGGAAAACCAGAAGGCGGCCCTCCTCACCAGGCTCAAGGATACCGTTGCTGTTTCCACCGATGGCATCATCGAACACGACCCCGGCTACCTCAAGACGGGGTCCGATCTTATACTTCGATGCAGGACCAGCAGTGCCTACGCATACCCCAAGGGTGAGGTAGATTCGTTCAGCAGCATCCTTTACAATCAACGTCCCCAGGGTAGCCTGCAGACCAACCATCCTCACCGGAGACCAGCGTCCCATAAGTTCAAAAGCAAGATAAGGGGCTTTGGCCAGCCAGCGAGGTTCAAGAAGATAGGACAGCGGGCCGAGCACATCGTAGCGTTGTCCCCAACCAGAACCGCGAACATTGAAGGCGATGAAATGTTTGAAAAATGCATCGTCTCTCCAGAAGGCTATCTTCTGATACAGCGGAACACTCACATGCAAAGGCAGTAGTGAACCTATGAACTGACCGCTGTCGCCAGAGCCAAAGCCGTAGGATTCGACAATTGAAGATCCAATCCCTATATAAGATAACCCCAGGGTAAACTCAACAACGTTAAGCCGATTACATAAAGGCAACCCTACTCCGTAGTGAGCATCAACCGCTGCCCACTCCCGCACCTGGGTATCTCCCCAAAACGCTGCTGAAAACAGCAGGATTAGCTTAAGCAAATCTTTCTACTCGAACTCTGGTGCCCACCTATAGAAACCATCCAGGGCTTCGGGTTGATAGAAGAAGATAGAATAACTCTTCTCACCCAGCATGAGAGTGCCCTTACCGCCGGGAAGCCCTGTGAAGATAGCAAACGACACCTGAAGCTTACCTATACGTTCTTCGGCAACCAACTCGCCCAGTTCGGTAACCTTGCCGGAGTATACGTTCGCCTCAATATAGGTAGAGCTGAGTTCAACCACATCAAGGGGGTAGGTTGTATACCCCACCCTGATAGCAGAAGGCTTAACCAGAACCTTCTGACGAACAGGCAAACCACCTTCAGGTGTAGCCATAGACTCAAGTTCCTGAACGCGTGATATCACCTTAATCATAAAGGTCTCAGGTTGCATGAGGGTATCCTGATCATCAAAAGCGAACCCGACACCTGCCAGTTCCAGAAGATAGACGCCTTCTTCCCTGGTAATGGTCTCATACGGCACCTGTGTTGCAATCGAAACCACTGCCCCAAGGAGCACCGCAAGCGTGATGATCCTTTTCATCTTAGGCCTCCTAGAGATAAAGATCGGCTCTTTACATAACCACGATATCTACGCGCCGATTGAGATCACGTCCTGTGAGTGTACGGTTGTCGCCGCGCGGATTGGATTCACCATAACCAACGACCTTGATGCGATCAGGGGCGATTCCGTTAGAAGCCAGAAAGTCACGAACCGACTGGGCTCTGCGAAGAGAGAGCTTTTGGTTTGATGCGACATCCCCTACGCTGTCGGTATAGCCTCTAAGCTGTACCTTAACCTCAGGATGCGCCTTAAGGACGCTAACAGCCTCCTTGAGTGGGGCATAGTCTTGTGGGGAAAGCCCGGCCTCACCGCGTCCGAAGTAGATCGACCGGAAGGCTATGGGCGGCGGAGGGGTCTGAGGGGCCACACGCTCCAGCTTAAAGTCAACCACCACCTCGTCGGCATCCTCAAGTATCATACTCTTGTGGGTCTTCTTGTAGCCCGCGGCCTGTACATCAACGCGATAGGTCCCCGCAGGCACAACGGCACGATAGTAACCGGACACAGCATCGCTCTTAAAGGAGGAAAGAACCGTATCCACGGTTATGCTGACGAAATGAATCACCGCTTGGATGGGAGCGTTGTTAACGGCATCTGCCACGGTTCCAACAACCGTAGCTCCTCCAGTAATGGGAGCGAGCTCCAGCATCACCGTACCTGCCTCAAGTTCAATCAGCTCTGAGCCGGTACGAGTGGGTACGTAATCAGGATGCTCGGCCACAAGGAAGAAGGTTCCTTCCGGGTACCCGACCGAGAAACGCCCGTCTGTACCGGTAATGTAGGTATCGATCCCAGGATGCCCCTCTATGCAGATCTTGGCCTCAGCAACAGGCTTCTGAGTGACCTTATCAACGACGATACCGTTTATGTATCCCTCGGCTGTTGGCATGAGGTCGAAGCCGAGACCAAATCCAGCCAAGGCGTGCCAGCGGAAAGGCGTCTGCATAGGCTCGAGCTCGCAACCCAGATTGACGTTAAACTTCACCACCCTGCCTCCGAAACCGAGGCGCAAACCAGGGGTTACATAAAGGAAATTGGTAAATTGAGAGAGTGAATCCTGGGGAATCCGGGCCGTGCCGTCGACTATAAGGCCGGCGAAACTGAAAGGCCAAACCTCCAAACCTACGCCCGTGAGCACGTATCCTGGGCTGGTAGATCCGGTAAGATACTCATACCCGCCGTTTAGATGAATCCCAAGCCAGTCGAATCTGAAGGTCATAAGCCCTCTGCCGCCGAAACCAAAAACGTTGCTACCTATGCCCTCCATGTAAGCGAATCCGTCAATCCCGGGTGCAAAGTAAGATTCCCTTGCCTCGTTGAAGTAGATAGGTACGCCCCCCTTAACGGAAAGGCCGAGATCGTTGTAGAGCTCTGCCGTACTGGAGGTGTAGTTCCCGAAGGTCGCGTAACGCCCGTGTCCCCATAGCGAAAACTCAAGGTAGTGCCAGGGGGTAAAGGATAAGGCCACATAGGGCAGAACCTCCGTAAGTTGTGCACTGGTAGAAAGGGTGTCCGGAGCAACCACCGAGTCGATGTTCATCATCGTCCCGAAGGCGTTCAGGTCGATGGTAAGCATCCCCATATCCTCGCAGGCACCGGAGTAAACCCTGAAGGTGCCCCGATTTCCTAAAACAGTATTATAGGGAAAGGCCACGCTTGCAAGGATTATAGTTACAAGCACGACTTTTCTCATAGCAAACCTCCTTGAATGGATTTCCACAATTCTCTAGGGCACGTCCGCCCTCTATTGTAAAATTATACAACAAAACTAAGGATCTGTCAAGTGCCTTGGGGACTGAACTTAACAAGGTAAGGCACATTACTTCATGTCTAATCCATATCTGCGAGCGCCGTTCTTGTTGACCCTTACAAGACAAGGGCTACTCGATCCTACTCTCTTGGACCTCCGTAGGTTCACCAACAGGTTTTCCACTTATCCCCATGGAGATACCCACAGCGCGTCAGGTTTGAGTCCAACCCGTCACAAAAAAGCTGGTCAAAAGGTGGTCAAAAGGTGGTCAAAAGTTGGACAAAAGGTGGACAAAAGATGGACATCCAGCCGGCTAAAGCTCCCCAAAAGCTGGTCAAAAGGTGGTCAAAAGCGGGACAAATCCGTGGGGTGACAAAATTGGGTGTACCCTCACCTTTTATTCCTCTCCCGCTGGGAGATTGCTTCGGTTGCTCGAAGCAACCTCGCAATGACAGGATGGGGCATGCCGACCTGCTACCTGACACCCGATGGGGTCACGCTGAGGTCAGCCCCTACGAACTCTCCTACCGGGAGAAGACTGGGAATAGGGTTACCGAATCAACACTACCTTCTGCGCCTTGGTCGCTCCCGCGGACTTCAGCACAATGAAGTAAACCCCTGGCCCGTAACTCTCGCCCCAGGTCAAAACCCCGGTTTGAGCTGGGGATTTTAACTCGTCAACCTTGCGGCCTGAGGCGTCGAAGATTGAAGCTCGAAAGCCATCGGGTCTATCTTGATATCGCAGCACTATTTGAGGACCGATGGAGGTTATCACTTCCCAGTTAGGCGGCTTTTCAACAATCGGCTGCTCAACTACCCCTACGCCCATGTTCCAGTCGGTGATCAAAGCCCAGGCCTCAAGGATGGTATCCGGGTTGGGGCGGGTATACACCCAAACGATCCGGTCGTCGCACGCCGCCACCGCAGTTGTAGCACAAAGAAGGTAGCTGTATGCAGTATCTTTCCCCAAGGGCGGGGTGTATTCGAACAGGGTGGTTCGACGCCACGGTTCGTTGTCGCGAATCTCGCCAAGCACCCCGCCCCCGTGCTCCCATAAGCACCGGGGATCCCAGTGAGAGTAACCTCTCTCGTGGGTCTCAGCAAACCGCTCGTCAGAAGAGAAGACAACCGAGAAATCCCTGTCGCTTCCACTCCACCCCCACATATACGCCTCTTCATCCACTACCACCGCGCGTATTGGATACCGAGCCAACCCGCGATGCACAAACACTTCACCCACAATCCCGTATCCTTGGTCTAGATGCTTTGTCCAGAACGCCACGAAACGATCATCGTCAAGCCAATAGGGCTCGGCCCAGCTACCCAACTCCTCATAATCCAAAAGATGTCCCCTGGGCCTCCACGAAAGGATTGGTTCGTCTGCGGCATCGAACACCTGGAACCGCCGATACACCGTGTCAGGATTAGGCTGATCACGCCAGGTTACCACCAGATCTCCCTCATCGTTCAGCGCCACCCTGGGAAAG
>SOJW01000074.1 GCA_004375895.1 Candidatus Stahliibacteriota bacterium | reverse complement strand
ATCACGCCAGGTTACCACCAGATCTCCCTCATCGTTCAGCGCCACCCTGGGAAAGGTGAAGGGAAGAAGGTAATTACCAGGAATATCATGGGGCAAAAAGGCCCGGTCTTCAGGATAGCCATCCAGATCAAAACGCTGGACCCACACGCTGGTCAACTCCCAATAGGGGGGAATTACCTCAAGCCAGGTTACTGCGAACTCACCCCTGTTGTTGAGGCTCAAGTCAATCGGACTCCTCTTATATAAGAACACCCGCGCCACCACCGTGTGCGCAGAACCCACAGGGCTGCCGTCAGGGGCAAAGCGCTGGAAGCGCACGTAAGAAGGCTCCTCCGCACTCTGAGTCTCCCTGTCCACCCAGAGCAGGATGGCGTTGCCTGCGGTATCCATCTTCAGACAGGGGTAGTAAATCCAGTTGGTGTCCGCGATCTTGGTAATCTGATAAATTTCTGTCATCGGGTTCCCGTCCCGATCGAAGAAGCGGATGAAAAGCTCAAGCTCTAAGTCCTCGGGATTGAGGGGATCCCCGGATGCTATGCTGTCCACCCATGCTACGGCAAAATGCCCGTTAGGTGCCATAGCAGCGAGGAAACACGTCTGGTGATGGCCTGGTTCGGCCTCGGCTATGCGAAAGGGCTCTACAAGCGTCCCTGCGCATAACGCCAAGAATAAAACAGTTGATTGTATCATAACAACCTCCTTTTAGTTATCATAGGCCAGTTTTTCACAATGTCAAGGTCAAGAAAAGCAGGAGGGGCTGTGCCCCTCCTGCATAAGTTGAGTTACTTACTCGTAGTATGTCCGCTCGCCTGAGCTGGAACCGATTCCACCAACGGGAACAGGCCAACCGCTCCAGGTTACCATCCAGGTTCCTTCACACGTAGCGTCATCGTGCGGAAGAGGAGTGTAGTCGAACTCGACTTCCCAGGTGCCACCGAAGTCGAACAACACATCGGGTAAGGGGTCGGGGGTATGTCAAGGTGGTTTTGATTAATCAGACTAAATAGTATCACCGAGTTGGCAATGAACCGCCAACGATATCGTTACAACCCTAAGCACCTAAACTTGACTCAGGCGTTGGGGTGAGTATTATTCACCCGTGAGAACGAGCATCCGCTTCAAGATCTCCGGGCTTCTGGTCGTCCTCGTGTTCCTCCTGATGGGTGGCACCGGTTTTATGATCATCCGGCTGGTGCGTAACTCGTTCCTCGAGGAGATAAAGCTTCGCGGCATAATCCTTGCCCGCAACGTGGCTTATTCCGCCGAAGATCCCCTTTTGGACCGCGACCACCTTGAACTCGCCACCCTCACCCACAACGCATTAAAGCACACAGGCAGCGCCTATGCCTATATACTTGACGAGGAGGGTATTAGCGCTGTCTCCCCCACCATTCTGCTTAAGATCAACCCACAAGAAGACTCCATTGCGATGGTAAAGTCCCTCTGGCAAAAGAAGATCCCCAGCACCATCTCTATCCCGCCAGGTAAAGAGTATGAAGCTCAACTGATAACCCTCCCCGACTGGATCAGAGAGATATATCGTGAGGCATCCACCAGCCTGGCTCTGACACAAACCGAACCGCCGTGGACCAAGATCTACGAGGTCGCCGCTCCTGTGATGGTCGGCGGAGAGAAAAAGATCGGCGAGTTCCACGTAGGAATTGATCTTACAAGGCTTCAGGAGACCTCACGCAGGATTCAGATGGTGGTTGGCGGCATAACGGTTATAGGTGTCCTCGTAGGTATCCTGAGTGCCTTCGGATTGGGCACCCTACTCATCCGCCCTCTTAGGGCATTGGTTAAAGGTGTCGCAGAAATCGCCAAGGGGAACTTCGACTACCGTATCCGTAAATCCACCAATGATGAGATAGGCGATCTTACCTCAGCCTTCAACATTATGGCCAAAGACCTGAAGGATAAGGTTTTAATCGAGGATGCGTTCAAGCGCTACGTATCCCACCAGGTGGCTGAGGAGATCCTTAAGGACCCTGACGTATTCGCCAAGTCCTTGAAGGGAACGAAAAAGCGGATAACAGCCTTCTTTGGTGACATAAGAGGATTTACGCCCATCTCCGAACAGCTGCCGCCTGAAGAGGTGGTTGCGTTCCTTAACTTCTATTTGACCGAGATGACAACCATCATCTTTGCCAACGAAGGCACCATAGACAAGTTCATGGGCGACTGCATCATGGCCGTGTTCGGCGCTCCGGTCGAGCACGACGACGACGTATACAAGGCGGTTAAATCAGGAGTGGAGATTCAAAAAAGGATCGAGGAGATGAACGCCGAAAGGATCGCTGAAGGGAAGCAGGACATCCACGTAGGTATAGGAATAAACTACGGCGAGGCGGTTGTGGGCAATATCGGCTCCACCCAGCGGCTGGAGTACACGGTTATAGGAGACAGCGTGAACACCGCAGCCCGTCTGCAGACGGTGGCCAAAGGCGGCGAGATTGTGGTATCAGACAGTGTATACCGGGAAGTCAAGGATCACTTCGACTTCATCCATATGGAGCCGGTAAAGGTCAAGGGTAAGGCCAGGAGTTTGAAGGTATGGAAGATAGCCCTGCCCATATGCACCGCTGAATCTCTCTCGTCTTCCGAACGAGGACCGCAAAACTTGGATCCGGAGGTTTTTAAAATCCCACCTTCTCAACCATCTTAGAGAAAAGGAGATAGATGCTACATCTTGGAGTAATCGGCGCCGGATACTGGGGACCGAACCTTATTCGTAACTTCGCCTCGATTGATGACGTAAGCCTCGAACAAGTGGCGGATATCAACAAAGCGGCACTTGAAAAGATAAAAGCCGATTACCCCGGTGTAAGAACGACCCTTGATCCGCATGAGCTGTTGGCATCTGACGTTGACGCAGTCTGTATCGCTACAAGCGCACCCACTCACTATGAACTTACCCGCGAAGCCCTGCTTCAGGGTAAACACGTACTCTGCGAGAAGCCTTTGACCTTGAAATCAGAAGAGGCTCAAGAGCTCGTGCAACTCTCCGATGAACGTAACTTGACTCTGATGGTAGGACACCTGATGCTTTATCATCCCGCCATCAGAAAGATCAAGGAGCTCATAGATTCAGGTAAGCTGGGAGACCTACTCTACGTTAATTCGATAAGGGTCAATCTTGGGATCGCCCGATCGAACGAGAACGTCCTGTGGAGCCTGACCCCGCACGATTTATCCATGATACTCTACCTGTTTGACAACGAGATGCCCCTCGGCCTGTCGGCTGCGGGTCAGGACTTCCTCACCCCTGGTATAGAGGACATTGTCTTCGTTTCCCTGTTTTTTGCCGCCAACCGCCTGGGCCATGTGCGGGCCTCCTGGATTGACCCCACCAAGATTCGCCGACTCAAGGTGGCAGGCTCCAAGGGAATGGTCGTCTTTGACGACGTGGGCGCAGATTCCACCCTGAAGTTCTACGACGAGTGGATCGAACCCAAGGGCGACGGAGGCTTCGAGCATCACCGCAACTTCACACCCCATGTATACGAGATTGAAAAGGCAGAACCCCTGAGGCTTGAGTGTGAGCATTTTGTCCAATGTGTTCTTGAGGGCAAAAAGCCCCTGACAGACGGTCGGAACGGGCTCGCAGTGGTAACCATACTTGAGCGTGCACAGGCATCGCTTAAAGAAAAAGGAGCGTACAAGTCGCTGTAAAATACGAGATTGGAAGATTACTCCCTGCGTTCGTCCTCCGGTGCTCCGCAAGCGTCGCCCTTCGGTGCAAGATTTGGAAGATTACTCCCTGCGTTCGTCCTCCGGTGCTCCGTGTCCGTCGCCCTTCGGTCTAAGATTGGGCGGAGTACATACGCTCCAGCCCAATCTCCCCCTTGACGGGGGAGAATAAAAGAGGGGGTGGAATAATCAATCCCTCCGGCCTTCGGCCACCTCCCTTAGCAAGGGAAGCAAAGAGTTCCCCTTTTAAGGGGGATAAAAAAGATTATGGAGTGCAACGAGCGTCTCGTTGCAAAAATGACAAAGCGACAACGCTGTGTTACGGGGTTGTCGCACTCGCAAATGCCCCCCTTACCAAGGGGGGATTAAGGGGGGATCACCAATCCCTCCGCCCGCTCTCGAAGAGCGGCCACCTCCCTTACGCGAAGCGGCAAGATTGCCAAAAGGGAGGCAAAAAAAAGTCCCCCTTTTCAAGGGGGATACAGGGGGATCAAAAAGATTATGGAGGGGGTAAGTCGGGGTCCCCGCGGCCGGACGAAGTACCGACGTGGGGCATAAATCAAGAACCCTGGAGACTTAAGATGAACGAGGCAAACTACTTCGTCCACCCTACCGCAGTCGTGGATGAACCTGTAGAGATCGGCGAGGGAACCAGGATATGGCACTTCTCGCACATAATGAGCGGTGCCAAGATCGGGGCAAAATGCAGCCTGGGACAGAACGTCTACGTAGGATCGCGTGTCGTGATCGGCTCGAACTGCAAGATTCAGAACAACGTGAGCATCTACGATCTGGTAACCCTTGAGGACAACGTGTTCTGCGGCCCAAGCTGCGTATTTACGAATGATATGAACCCGCGCGCCGCATATCCAAAGGGTGGGGTCTGGATTCCCACCCTGGTGAAGGAAGGTGCCTCGATCGGCGCCAACGCAACCATCCTGTGCGGCATAACCCTTGGAAAGCACTGTTTCATCGGTGCCGGGGCGGTTATCCATAAGGACGTGCCGGATTACGCGTTGATGGTCGGGGTTCCAGGCCGTCAGATAGGCTGGATGTGCGAGTGCGGCGAGCGGTTAAGGTTCGACGATAAAGATACTGCAACATGCAACGCACGCTGCAAGGGAACTTACAAGCTTGAGGACGGTAAGGTCAGGAGGATTTCATGAAGGTTCCGCAGATAGATTTATGGGCTCACCACGAGCCGCTTTTAGAGGAGTTCAAGGAGGCATTGGAACGGGTGATAAAATCAAGCCAGTTCATCCTGGGCCAGGAGGAGAAGGATTTTGAAGCTGCTGCCGCCCGATATCTTGACGTAAGGCACGCAGTTGGCGTAGGTAACGGCACCGATGCCCTGGCTATATGCCTGAGAGCCATGGATGTAGGCCCTGGCGACGAGGTCATCACCACGCCCTTCACCTTTATCGCTACTGCCGAGGTTATCGTGGCCCTGGGTGCTGTGCCTGTCTTTGTGGACATCAAACCGGACACCTACAACATCGCTCCGGCAAAGATCGAGGCGGCGATCACCGAAAAAACCAAGGTTATTTTGCCTGTGCACCTCTACGGTCAGGCGGCCCAGATGAAGCCTATCCTCGATATCGCTAATAAACGCAATATCAAGGTGTTAGAGGACAGCGCGCAGGCGTTCGGCTCAACATACAAAGGTAAGAGAGTGGGTGGTTTTGGTGATCTGACCATCTTTTCGTTCTTTCCCACCAAGAATCTGGGGGCTCTGGGAGATGGTGGGCTTATAACTACCGATAACGACGGGCTTTACGAGAAATGCCGCCTGATAAGGGTACACGGCTCGCCGAAGAAATACTATCATACCCTGATCGGCCAGAACTCAAGGCTGGATACCCTGCAGGCCGCGTTCCTCAGGATTAAGCTCAATCACATTGAGACTTACAACCGGAAGAGAGCTGATAACGCAGCCGCTTACAACGATGGACTGAAGGACGTGGTCAAGGTGCCGGTAACCCATCCTGACTGCAACCACATCTATCACCAATATACCATCCGCACCCCGAAGCGGGACGAGTTGAAGGCGTTCCTGAATGAAGCAGATATCGGCGTCGGCATCCACTACCCCTATCCCCTGCACCGCCAGCCGGTGCTTTCATATCTTGGGCTTGGCGAAGGCTCGTTCCCAGAGTCCGAAGCCGCGGCCCGTGAGGTAATGTCCCTGCCTTGCTACCCTGAGTTAACCGAAGAGCAGCGCTCCTGGGTGATCGCCAGGATCAGGGAGTTCTTCTCCTGAATAAATCGGAGGCGTAAGCCGCGCTTTTCTGGCAGTTACACGAAAAAGTCAAAGTGCTTTCTAACGTAAAATTCTACAGTTATCACGGCGATCTCGTTGGGGCACGATGACAGGATTTAAGACGAGACCTTGAGATTCCTTGATAGAGGGTGGTCAAAGCCAAGAGGTAATCCAGAGCCAGTGACAAATATGAGATTGCTTCGGCCTGTCTCACCTCCGCCTCTACAGACCTCGCAACGACATTCTTCACTTCTTGTCTTTTGTCTTGCTGTTGTTTGAAAGTAAACTCAGCTTAATCTTCTTCGATGATCACGATCGCGGTGGCCATGTCCTCAAGGTGGGAGATGGAGAGGTGCACCTTCCGATTTCCCAGGAATGCGGCTGGTTTTCCGTAGACCTTGATTGTGGGTCGTGAGCGCTCGTTGTCTATGATCTCCACGTCCCTCCAGCGGACACCGCGCGAGTGACCGGTGCCGAGCGCTTTAAGAAACGCCTCTTTGGCCGCCCAGCGGGCCGCAAGCCCCTCAGCAAAGTTGGCTCGTCCCAGACAGAAGCTCTGCTCGCGCTCGGTGTAGATGCCATCAAGGAACCGCTTGCCCAACTTTTTATAGGCCTTTCGGATTCGCGCGACCTCGATGATGTCAATTCCAATCCCAAAAATCACGTCACAGCATAAAGGTTAAGGAGGAAAAGTCAAGCCTTGCAGGGAACTAAGGACTTGACAAGTCAGATATAATGCCTAAAATTAAACTTAGAAGATAGGTTTCAGAGATGGAAATATTTATTCTTAACCAAGTAAAGCGAGGGCAAAATGTCTGATGTCATCAAAATCCACATAGACCTCAGCACAGGGTCTGTCGACATAGAAGCACCGGCATCTGCATTAGATGATGTATTTATCAAACTAGAAACGTTTTTACCTCGGCTTTCTCAGGCTCATGAACAAAAATCCATTCCATCAAAAGAAGCCGAAATAAAAGAAGAACCTACAGCTAAACCCACCAAAGAAAAACCTTCGAAAGGAAAAGGTGCTAGGAAATCAAAACCCCAAGATTTAGAGAAAGTAGAACTGGGTTTAGACGACAAACAAAAAGGGGAACTCCAAAAATTTTGGGAAGAAAAATCCCCGAAGATACAGAACGAAAAAGTATTGACAATTATCTACTGGCTAACGCAAAACACAGAAAAGAAGTACTTTTCACTTAATGAAACATACACGGCTCTCAGGCTTGTTGGTAGCCCTGTCCCAGCAAGTTTATTTGGTGTTTTCATAAACCTCGATTTGGCGGGGTTGGCTGAACGAAAGAAAGAAACCTGCAAGATTCTTCCAAAGGGTGAGAATGTTGTTATTCACGAGCTACCTCGTAAGCCAAAAAATAAAAAGTAAAACATAGATGAGTAAACTCGACGAGTTTTGTGACAAATTTCCATTTGATTCTACATCAAGAACCAACCAAGCCATAGCCTTCCTATGGTTTCACTTACGTTCTAACAACATCAAAGAAGCTAATCTCACAACCATCCTTAAGTATTTTGAAGAAGCTTCTCTTCCGAGACAAAACATTACCGAGATGCGAAAAGCATTTAATAAGAAAAAATCTGATGTCCACAAAGGTAATTCCCGTGACTCATATCGTCTAGATCTCTCCACTTCTAAAGCATTAGATGAGGCCTTCGGTTACATATTCAAAACTAATAAAGAACCTGAGATCGTTGACAAAGCAGGCGTTAATTCAACACCGTTTCTTACACAAGCTCAAATCGATGATTCTTACAAGATGGCACAGCTTTACAGAATTTTACACTGCTACGAAAACTCTGTACGGAGATTAATTGAAAGCGTATTGAAGAAAAAATACGGCGATGATTGGTGGGATAAATCTACAAGCAATACCATAAAATCGAATGTCAAAGATCGAAAGGAGAAAGAAGATAAAAGAAAGTGGCTCACGCCTCGGGGCGCCTCTGAATTGTATTATGTTGATTGGGGTGACCTAGTATATCTGATGCGACAACACAAAGACGAGTTTTCCAAAATTATCACAGACTTTGATACAATCCTTAGTGATTTGGAAAAACTTGAATCTCTGCGCCATATTATTGCTCACAACGGCGTTCTCCCAAATCAAGACGACTTTGATCGAATACGTATCTCCTTTAAAGATTGGAAAAGACAGGTTAAGGGAACAACAATATAATTCCCATCCCACCCGCAACCTCTACCCTATCCTCTGCGTCTTGACATACGCCGATGGCGGGTTAGAATTAGGTGTTGCTGACTGGAGGTTCGATTGCACCGATTGATACTCGCAGCATTAGTGGGGGTGGGGTTTTTAGTTGCCGCCTCGCCTCGCAAAACATTTAACGCGGTAATCACCCGCTACGCCGGCATAAGCTCGCTTACGGCCTCGTTCGAGGAACGAATCTGCTCGAAGAAAGACGGCACCTGCCAGATACTCAAAGGCACGTTCACCTACGCTTCGCCCAATAAGTTCCGGGTGGACGTCACCGTGCCCATGGAGCAGCTTGTTTTATCCGACGGTGTGGTTACCTGGATATACCTGCCGACCGCCAACCAGGCCATCAAGACCAAACCCGGGCCTGAGCAGGAGATGTTTTTGTTCGTGGAACGTCTGCAGAACTACAGCGAGCAATACACGGTGCAGCTCAAACCAGCCAAGGAGTTTCTCGAGGCGCACTTTACCGTCAAGCCGGGCAAGAAGGTGTTCGTCAAAAGTTTTGTGATGCTGATAGACGCGTCCAGGAACGAACTCGCAGGGATTAAGGTCGAGCAAGGCGATAACGAGGTGATCTTCCTCCTGGAAGACTTCCAGTATAATGCCGAGGTTGCGGAGAGCCAGTTTACCTTCAGCCCACCTGAGGGCACCACGGTGATCGAAGACACGGGCACCGGCTACCAGTGAAATAATCTGGTGAGACTGGAACGCGACCATTTCTGCTTCGCCTGCGGTAAGGAGAATCCCAGGGGGTTAAAGTTAGATATAGAGGTAGACACTGAGGGTGCGCGCTTTGAGTATGTTGTGCCTGCCGATCTTCAAGGATGGCAAGGCTTTACTCACGGCGGGATAATCTCGACCATGCTGGACGAGGTGATGGTCTGGGCCGCGGCCGGACGCGAGATCGAGACCGTAACCGCTGAGATGACCGTGCGTTTCAAGAACCCCTTGCCAACCAACCATACCGTCAAGGTCGAGGGGAAGGTTACCGAGGAGCGCAAACGCGTGGTTCTGGCAGAAGCCAGGGCGTTCGACTCCAACAAGGTCTACGCCGAGGCAACGGGTAAGCTCTTCCGTGTCCCGTAACACACCTCCAAAGAATCTCAAAAGGGTATCCGTCATCAACCTTGGCTGCCCCAAGAACCGGATAGACGCGGAGATCATCTTGGCCGAGCTGGCTCAGGCCGGATTCCCGATTACGGGCGATGCAACCGATGCTCAGGCGGTAATAGTGAACACCTGCGCTTTCTTAGAAGAAGCGATTGAGGAATCGGCCCAGGTGATAGAGACGCAGCAAGAGCGGCGCAGGCGAGGCGAGATCGAGACGCTTCTTGTGACAGGATGCTTGCCCCAGCGAGAACCTAGAGAGCTTGTAGGTCGCTTTCCATGGGTGGACGCGTTTTTAGGTCTGGATCAGATCCCTGAGATACCCGGATTGCTCAAGGAGAACAATCATCCGGGCCAGGTTTTGGTCTCGGCTACGCCGTCCTGGAATCCGGGAAGGGAATACCCAAGACTCTTATCCACACCCTCCCACTACGCCTATCTTCGCCTGACCGAGGGCTGCTCGAACTGTTGCTCATACTGCACCATCCCGATGATCAGGGGCCCTTTGAGGCTAAGGAGGACGGAGGACATCCTTGAGGAAGCTGGTGATCTCGTGACATTGGGAATAAAAGAGCTGATCCTGATCGCCCAGGACACTGCAGCGCACCCGGAGCTTTCAAAGATACTTGAAGGACTTGAGCGAATCGAGGGACTGCGCTGGATTCGCCTGCTCTACGCCCATCCTGCACATCTGGAGGAGAAGATCATCGAACAGATGGCGGCAAGCGATAAGGTTTTGAATTACGTAGACATGCCAATCCAGCACCTTGCAGATAGCGTTCTTGAAAGGATGAACCGCAATGTAGGGGCGGATAGGACTGAAAGGCTGGTCAAAAAGGCACGCAGTCTCGATCCACAATTCTCGATCAGGACTACGGTGATTGTGGGTTTCCCGGCTGAGACCGAGGAGGAGTTTGAGGTGTTACTTGAAGGATTGAAGCGTTTGCGCTTTACACATCTTGGGATATTCGTATACTCGCAGGAGGAAGGGACCCAGGCTTGCGAGATGCCTGATCAGGTGTCCTGGGAGGTAAAAAAGGAGCGCGCCGAAAGGCTCGTGGAATTTGCGGAACGCATGCAAGCTGAGGAAACCAATCGAATGACAGGGAACAAGCACGAAGCGGTGGTGGATTTTGCTAAGGAAGCCTCTGAGGATTGTGTTACATGCGTTGGCCGTCTCTGGAGTTCGGCGCCTGAGATTGACAGGGTAGTCGAGATCGAAGGACCAGGTGTTAATCAAGGATGTTTCGGAAAAGTGGAAATAACCGGAGGAAGAAATGATCGCATCTTTGCTCGTTGGATTGAGTCTATTTAACGCATCCATAACTGAGATCGTAAGCTTTCCTATCAATCCCACGGGTGAGGTCTACGTGGGCAAGTACTTCCGTGACACCACCTACGGCCGCTACAACATAGACGTGGGTATAGAGGTATCGACCGATCTGGTGGATGTGGCAGGCCAGCGCTTCTTTATCTCCTACCGCGACGAACTGGAAGCAGGCAAACAGCTGGGAAACGTCGCGTTTGATCCGTTCATGGCCCACTACTATCTAACGGGCGGTTTCCGTTTCAACCTATTCGACAAGGCTACAGTGAGCACCTATCTGGTTCACGACTGCATCCATAATATCGATCGCTCCTATGACTCCCTCAAGGTGGTGTTCAACCGGGTGACCTTCGCAGCAGGCACACCCGGTGCATTCAACAACCGGAACCTGGAGCACATCAAGGAAGGCGCGTGGTATGAGCGGTTCAACGCAAGGCTTACCTATGCCTGGTATCCGCATGATACGGTGATTGACGCCCTGAACTCCACCGATCTTTTCCACGACTATCAGATAGACCTTATCTTCGATCAGCCGATCTACAAAAATATCTACGCCTCTGCGCGAATCTACGCCTATTTCGCCCGATTCAGACCTGGATGGGACTCCGACACCCTGAATCTCGATCCCTTCTGGGAGCACAAGTTTGCCCCACAGGCAGGCATAGGGGTACTGCGAGGCGACCGGGTAGCGCTTGAGCTTTACCTGCGCTACTGGGTATCGGCCAACTTCCGGCTGCACGCCCCTGATCCCTGGCCTTACCTGGGCCTGCACCTGCGGTTTCGATGAACGCCCTCCTCAGTCCTTCCCTCTCTACACTCCTCAGGCTTGCAAAGATTCTGGTTGCAGGGTTATTGATCATGACAGGATGCCACCTTTTGGTCAGGCCAACCCCTGAACTAGCGTTTATCGAACAAGCCCAGGGTTCCTACCAGTACACCGACTCCACAGATACGTACAAAGGCCGTTTTTTGCTGTTTGCTCATGAAGATCGCCTGGCTATCGATCTCTTTGCGGCTTACTTCCATGTTGCCTCGGTCCGTCACAACCCCGACTCAACCCTGCTTTACCTACCCATCAATGGAAAGGTGCTGATCCTGGGGCCGGATGACGACCTGCCCTTAGAAGGCTGGGAGATACCTGTCGCTCCCCTGGCCACGGCCTACAAAGGGATGCTGCCGGATGAACCTGACAGCATCACGGAATCAGCCGATACCTTGATTTTCTGGACAGGAGATGTTGCCTGCCTGCAACCCTATGATAGTTCGAAGCTTATAGGTCTAAAGGGCAGAGGTTGGGAACTTTGGCGTGAGGGTGCGTTTGAGACAATGCCGGATCGCGCCCAGAGGATTGTATTCAGGAAAGCGGACTCCGAACTCATTCTGGAGTTTATTGACCTACAGGTTATCGAACGCGAGCCGGCCAGGGTTTTTTCGCTCAATCTGCCCCAGGGGGTAGAACCCCTGGACTACAGATAATTCAGACAAATTGTATCCAGTAGAGCTAATGCTGATGGGGTGTGTTACGGGGTGTGTGACGGGATGTGTTACGGGTTAAGGGGTTGACATACGTCATAAGATGACTATAATTAGAGTGTTGGTAGCCAAAGATGGCTGCCAGACAAGGAGAAAAATACATGCGTTTATTCATCGGAAACCTTCCCCATTCTTACAACGAGGAGAAGGTACGTGAGATCTTCGCCGAGCATGGTGAAGTCTCGAAGGTAGCGGTCCCAACCGATCGTTACACCAATGCGCCTCGCGGTTTTGCCTTTGTGGAGATGCCGAATGACGAGGAAGCAAAAAAGGCCATTAGTGCCGTTAATGGAACAGAGCACGACGGCCGTGAACTTAGAGTAGAAGAAGCCCGTCCCCCGCGCGAGCGGGGCGATCGCGGCGACCGTGGCGGCTACGATCGAGGTGGCGGAAACCGCAGCCGCTGGTAAACCAACAAAATGCCTTTCTCGCCATTCTTGATAGTTAGTTGATCGAGATCGAGAGAAAGTTCGTAAGCGCCGGCATAAGCCGGCGCTTCCTTTGTTAAAACATGGTTCCGTGAACGCCAACGGATATGAAAACTCAGGACCGCATCCAGTGGTCTGATGCAACTACCTCCTCGGGTCTTTACTTCGTGAGACTTGAACGCGCAACCGGAACCATCTCCCGCAAGGTTGTGCTCTTGCGTTAAACCAGCTTCTTAATCGGGGTCCCCAAGCGAACGCTTCGCGTTCGGGGGTGATAACTGCCTGTAGAGATACCAGTCCCTGCGAGAAGCCCCTCGGTCAAGGTATATCTCGAACCGCTCGCCGGCGTCGGTCTGGACTACGTAAACGTTGCGGTGACGACGCAGGAGCCACGAGCGCTTCTTGGGTGCGGCAGGCGAGAACCCATGGTCATGCCAGCTTTTTATTATCTCTTCGATCTTGTACTCCTTCCCCCGCCAGATAAAACTGAGGGGAGCAGGTTCTTCTTCCGAAGTAACGACCTCGATCTTCTCCCCTATGAAACGCCCCCCTCCCTTTCGATCCTGGGTATCCTTTTCAAGCATAAATCTATCTCACTGTTTTAGTGAAATTTTCAGCGCTCCATGTGTAAACGCAGAAAACCTTTGGAATAGTTCGGCTTTGCCGAACTATTCGTAGTCGGCCCAGAGGACTCGCCAGTTCCTGGGATTTGCGGCATCATGGATACGCAAAAGCGCCGCCGCAAGGATATGCCCATCGTCCATCCGGATGAATAAAAGGTCGTTTCCAAGGAAGTAAACGTCGTCCATCGATTGAACCTGCCATTTGCCTCCTACCTCGGTGCCGAGAGGTATGATCTCGTCCAGTATCCCTTCCTCCGTATCGAGAAGTGCCGTAAGAATCGCCTCGTGCTCAGGGGAAAGTTTGCTCGTCTGCTCTATCGTTACCTTAAGTGAATCAAGCTGCGCCTGAAAGCTTTCGATCTCTGCGGTCTTGGCTTCGATCTGCTCGGCAAGATTCGCCCTCGGGGTAAGGGCGATAAGATAGAATCCAGCTGCACCGGCGATAACGCCTATCAAAAGAGCCAGTACACCTATCAGTACTTTCGACCACCCACCTGCCTTCGGCTTTGGGGTTCCTTCAGTGGGCGATTCGAGTGTGTTGCGGGTTGCGGGTGTTACGGGGGTTACGGGTGTTACGGGTTCTGACATCTTTCCTCCATTTGTGGAGGATAGCAAAAATTCCGCGTTTTGCAAGTTGACAAACAGCTCTCGACGCCTACTCTGAAGGAAAGGAGATGCGAATGAGAACCAGAATTCCCGTAGCTTTAATATCCGTCCTGATGCTGGCCGCCGCCGCGTGCGGAAAGGAAGCGGTGGTCGTCAACACGTGGACGAGCGTTGAGGGCTACTCGTTCAATATCGAGATAGGTGAGCAAGCGCCGGAACTTGACCTCTCTCCCAGCTTACGGGTGATACCCAAAGATGACGAGTTCAAAGGCGCACTCAAGCTAATTATGCGCTATCCCAAAGCAGAAGAACGGCTGGACGTGATGGTGGTGGACATCTTTTCAAAGCGCAAGCCCAAGGTGGGGCTGCCGAAGATAAAGGTCAAGGTCGCCTGCCTGCTGCTTGATGAGTTGATTGAGGATCACAATTTCGACGCGCCCCAGGTTGCCGAGGGAGACTGGAAGAGGCTTGGAACATACACCCTCAAGCCAGGCCAGGAAAAGACGCTGAAGGTCAAAGGTGCGGCTAACCACAAGCTGGTCGTGATACGTTCCGAGATTTATGACGCCGACGGCAAAACCCTTCTTGTCCGCTACCTGCACGGGTTTGAGGTGGAGTAAATCCACCCCACACGTGCGCTACGCGTCCTTGGGGGGACCCCATTCGCGCTATTCGGGAAAAGTTCCCTCTTGTTCAGAAGTAGGTTCTTCCTTGTCGGTCTTGGCTTTTCTTGTACGCTTAACACGCTGAGGTACTTTAATACTGCTCATTGCCTTTGCTGCCGCTTCATTTAACAGTCTGCTAATGCCTCTATAAGCCTCCTCGTCATTCACGAGGATTCCGGTATCTTTACGTAGATTACGTCTTATGGTTCTGAGGCTATCTTCCGTAACTATCGCTGCTAACAATGTATCTGGCGCAAGTACTTTTACTCGTGTCCAAATTTTACTCAGACCGCCTCGTTTGATTGACCTATAGCTAAGGATTTCGAATTTACCAACCAATTCATCAGTTTTGTCTTCCAACAAGTTCCAAGCATCTAACATCTCCACCTTAGGGGGTTGATCAAATTCCACGTGATACACCTTCCATTCACGTCCATTGGTGAGTAGAATCCACTCGCATCCCGCATCGATTGCATAGGAAGTTACTTGTTTCAAATGCTTCTTGGCTAATTCAATTCCAACCCTTTTAAGCTCAACCATCATTATTGGTTGGACATCCGGACCTGGTTCAAGCTGCATGGTAAAATCAACATGTTCGACTTCACCAGCTCCTTGTACAGCACGTTCACGCGAAAGATGTTTGAGAACATCGTAACCCATGACCGACCCGAATATTCGCTCAACCCTTCTCCGAGTCTCAGCCTCATTGCCATCCATCTCAAAGACCTCTTGTATTATTTTTCGGGCATCACGGATGGCTTTTCGCTGTTCTTTCGAAGGTTTTACCTTTACCATTACTCCTCCTTAGGCCATTAATATACACATCTTCTATCCTTTGTCAAGCACAACGCGAGTAAGTCGTAGGGGCCGACCTGAAGGTCGGCCCGCACGGTGAATTATTCAAGCCGGTTTAATACCCTATGGGATACCTTGTATCCCAAGGGGCACGCTGAGACTCGCACTACATTCAATGCTCCTTTTCTCCTTCTGAGAAAAGATCGCAAATCAGAGATTACTCCGTTAACGTCGTCCTTCGGAATTCCGCAAGCGTCATCACTTCGTGTGCTTCAGGGCTTCGTCCCTCGCAATGACAGAAAGGAATAGAGAACCTTGCTCGCGATGACGGAATGTAGAACAGACTGTTCTGTAAAATAATCGCACAGGCTGGAGAGCCTGTGCCACATTAACGAAAAAAGGTAAAAGCCGCCTTGCGGCGGCTTCAATTTCTTTCGGGAGTTACTTACTTGATTACAATGTATTCGGCGACCGCGTGAGGTTCGGGAACCGGCAGATTATCCTCTTGAAGCCCCTGGATGTGAAGCTCTATTGCCTCATACATGTTATGCTCAAGCTCCTCACGAGTCTGGCCGGTTGCCACACAACCTGGCAAGTCAGGCGAATACGCCGAGTAGTTACCGTCAGCCTTTTCGATAACAATAAGGAAACGGTGCATGCTTACCTCCTTTCCTTTTTCTTTAACTGTGCCTGCTTGAGGACACTATCTAGAGTACCTGCGGCTAGATCATGATTGGGATGACCCGCAATGGTCACCCGCCCACGCTTGGCAGGATGTTTATACTATCGATGGCTGCCTTTCGTTGCAACCAGATACCAGCCGTCGGCCTCTATCACCTTAAATAACCTCATGAACCTTCAATAGAGAACTATACATGGGGGATAACGCATGTCAAGGGTTTCCGCGCTGACGGAATGTAGAACACCCTCACCCCTGCCCTCTACCCGACACCCGATAGGGGTGCAGGCTGGGGCACTTCGTCACAATGGGAGGGGGGGCCTCTCCCCCTGGGAGAGGATTAAGGTGAGGGAATCACCCTCCCCCTACCCCCTCCCGTCAAGGGAGGGGTGTATCTGCGAACCTCCCCGTGCTCAATTTGGAATGAACAACCGCGTTGTTGCCGCAATGGCAGGGTCATTGCACTCCATACTGTTGGTCTCAAGGAAAAAAGGTAACCATGTGGGATAGGCCTTCCAGCCTGTTTTGTAAAGATTATCCCGCTTGACAAAATTTTTATGTGCGGTATACTATCCATAACAATTTGAGTAAACAGAATTTTTTGGAGGTGACAGATGAAGAAAACCTTGAGCACTATCTCCATATTACTAATATGCATCACTTACACTAAGGTACATGGGCTTGAATTAAACACGGTTTACGGAGCACGATTACAAGGGTTCAGCTTGTTAAACGACAGCACCGGTACAGTGATTGGTAATGATAAAACAGCCTATATTGGTTTTGGACCAGCATACCTTGGTTATTCTTTATTCAACCAAGGGATTGTGGGGACTCCCTATCATCGGATATCTCTAGGAACAAAGTTTTCTATAAGCAAGTTTTACGTTGATCTTTGCCTGGCTATCTTGATGGATAAGGATTTTAATGGGGTACCCCCTGTGATTGGATTCGCATCTTACAGCTCCAGCTTGGCTTTGCTTGACGATATGGGTCTGTCTTTAGGGCTTGGTGTTGAGTATCCGTTGTTGAAAATCCCTACAAATGGGAAATTTGAACATGTTATCGCTGTGCGTGGCGAAACACACCCCACTTCGTTTACGGCAAGCATAGGCTTAACCTATTTCAAGGGTGTCAAGGCAGATTCAATGGATAAACTTCTTGCCAAATTAACTCATACCTCTCCTGAAAAAGAGAAAACGGATTGGAGAGAACTATACCAAGGGCCCAGGGACTCCCTGATACAAAGCAATGAGTCTTTCGGTTGTTTCTACGAGGTATCACCAAGCATAAATGAGGAAGAGCCGGTGGAATTGCCGGAAGTAGAGAAATTTACGGAGCTTACTGTAATAGAGAGAGATCACTCTAAAGAACGAAACGCTGCCATCAAACTTGTTAAAGACCTCCTAACCGATCTGGAAAGCGAATACCCGACATTCAGCGGTCAATGTTTACTCAACTATGGCAATTTGAATTTGGTTCCTTACCCGATAGTAAGATGGAAGATAGTTAACGTTTATCCAATGTTCGTAACTAAGTGGGATATGGACGATATGATAGCTGTATACGAAAAGCTGGTTGATGCAAACCCTTTGGTTCGTCGCACCCCTCTGCTGGATGCAAAAGAAAAATACGAGTGGGGTCTTTACCTTAAAGTTATGACTGTTTACAGCATAGCCTGTGAGAATGGCTTTTACATAAGAGACCTAATCCGTAGGTGCAACGGCGTTGAAACTCACACCCCCTCTGACTTTTATGAAGGTTTTGAGAATACATGGGGATATGGGGGAAATTTACAAGATAGTGTCAAGATTGAATTCATACGTGACAACCAGCCAATGGAAATCTGGATAGAACCCGTCTACGGACTAAATCTTGCTGGCGATTACTTTTATGGATCTCCGTTATTTACTGCCGACAAAAATATACTAGTCCCTTTAGAAACTTACAGCCAACCACTACACCCTGAGATAACCAAAAAGTTTAATGAACTGACGAGTAACTTGTTGGGTAGATATCCCTACGGTGAAAACGGTTACCTGACCTGGAGTTTGGGATACATGAAGGTAGAGGATTTACCGCCCCACAGCACGCTGATACAATATACGCAGGCGGTTAAAGTGGAGATTGAATACACGGTAGGAGGCATTCTACGGCATGAAGATTGTATGTTCAAGATTTACAAGATCGACTTGACCTCACCTACGGATGACACTAAGGGGATGTGGCAAATATACGGAATTAACGATCGCATGTATTAAAATCAGATTATCCCGCGGACTGGAGAGTTGGCGATACACTCTGTCCAACTTCTGTCCATTTTTTGGCCAACTTTAGTCTATCTTTTGACCAGCTTTTGTCCAAGATAATCTTCAAGAGTATGTCCAGCTTTTGTCCATCTTTTGGGGAGCTTTTGTCCAGCTTTTGACCAGCTTTTTCAGCCCACGAAATTGCCTCAGCAGACAGGGTTCAAGCGCTCTTTCAAGGGGTGATTGTATTATGCGACCGGGGCTTTTACCTTCGCCGGCTGAGTGCAAGCACCGGTAGGACAGGCCTTTACGCACTCGCCGCAGCCCACGCACTTATCAGGTATAATCTTGTGCAACTCGCCGGGCTCACCCTCGATGGCCTTGAACTTGCAGACCTCGAAGCACTTGTGATTACCCTCGCATCTCGAAATCTCTATCTCCGCCTCGGGACGCGGGGCGGCATAGTCCACGAAACAGCTCTTTACCGGGCACTTGGCATAGCAGATGCCGCAGTCGGTGCACTTATCGAGGTCCATCTTCGGCAGATTATCAACCATCTGGAGCGCGTCATAGGGGCACATCTTCACGCAGATCGAGCAGGCATGGCAGCCCATCTTGCACACACCGCGCACCGCCTTGCCCCGCTCAAGCGAGTTGCAGGACAGGTAGACCTCTTTTGAGATCGGTATGAGCCTCAGCACGTCCTTCGGACAAACCTGCACGCAGATTCCGCAGCCCGTGCATTTGGAGCGGTCAACTATAGGCAAGCCATTGGATCCCATGGGGATGGCGTCGAACGGACATACCTCGGTGCAGTCGCCGTATCCCAGACACCCGTATTGGCAGGCCTTGGTTCCGCCGGTGATCAGGTTAGCTGCACGGCAGGTGCGGATGCCCTGGTAGTCGGCTGACTCTGCCACGATGTCATTTCCGCCCTGACATAAGAGAAACGCCACCTTGTGCTCGCCACCCACCACCTCCACGCCCATTATCTCACCGATCTGTTCTGCAAGGGATGGTCCGCCCACAGGACAGGCATCAGGAGGAGCATCTCCCTTGGCAATGGCAGCGGCAAACGCCTCGCAACCCGGATAACCGCATGCGCCGCAGTTGGCAGCGGGAAGAATCGCACGGATGCTTTCCTCCAAAGGATTCGGCTTAACCCCAAGCTTTAGGTGGGCAAAAACGAGTATCACTACGAGAATCAATCCCAATCCCCCCAGAGAAGCCAGGGCAACAAGAACTATCGTACCCATCAAGGCGAGATCCCGAACATGTTGACAAAGCCGAAGAAGGCGATTGAAACAAGTGCAGCGGCAATGAACGCTATTGGGTAGCCTCGGAATGACTTTGAGATGGGCGCCAGCTCCAGACGTTCACGGATGGCTGCAAATAGAACCATAACCAGACCAAACCCAAGGGCCGTGCCGATGGCAAAGATCGTGCCCTGAAGGAAGCCGAATTTGTTGTCGATAACAAGGAAAGCAACTCCCAGGATCGCGCAGTTGGTGGTGATCAAGGGTAGATATATTCCCAGAGCCGAATAGAGCACCGGAACGAATTTTTTGAGAAACATCTCAACCAGCTGCACGAGCGACGCGATCACAAGGATGAAGCTCACCGTGCGCAGGAAGACAAGACCCTGGGGGAGTATGCCGCCCAGGATCACCGAACCCGGGACAAGCACCAGATGGTAAACGCCCCAGGTGATCCACGTCGCAAAGGTCATAACAAAAAGCACCGCGCTGCTCATCCCGATGGCGGTTGAGAGGCGCGTTGAAACCCCGAAGAATGGACAAAGACCCAGGAAACGCATGAGCACGATGTTGTTCACGAATATCGCGCCGAATAGGATCGCAAGAAGCGGAGTATTCATCCTACCCCTCTCTCTTGAATATCTTGTTTATACAGGCCTTAAGAAGCCCGATCACCAGGAATGCACCGGGAGGTAACCCGAAGAAGAGCACCGCGTTGGAGCGAAACCAGGAGGGTGAGACAGACATACCGAACCAGGTACCCTTACCGATAATCTCGCGGATAGAGCCCATGAGGATAATCGCTAAGGCAAAGCCTATAGCCTTTCCCAGGCCGTCCAGAATAGATCTCCCCACACCGTTATGGTAGGCAAATCCCTCGGCCCGGCCGAGGATGATACAGTTAACCACGATGAGGGGAACGAAAATACCCAGCACACTGTAAAGGTCAGGGGTGTAAGCCTGCAAGACGTAGTCGGCAATGGTAACGAAGGTAGCGATGATAACGATGAAAACCGGGATGCGAACCTGGCTGGGGATGATCTTGCGCAGAAGCGAAACAACGATGTTCGACATAAGGAGTACAAAGAGCACCGCGGCGGACATTCCGGCGGCATCGCGCACGGTAGTAGAGGTGGCAAGCACCGGACAAAGACCGAGCATGAGGATCAAAACCGGGTTCTCAAGGATTATGCCTTTGGAGAATATCTGCCAGTTGGACTCAGCCTTGGGCTTGGGTGACAACAACGGCTCCTTGATTTCTTTTTGGGTGAGGTCAAGATTTCCGGAGTCAGGGGTCATTGCGCGGATTATACCGTAGGGGATTGTGTTGTCAAGGTCATTGGGGGGCTGTGCGCCAATAGATAGTTACCCGGTTGGGCATCCGCGACGACACCGACATGGAAGGGTTTTTGAGGGCTTGTAAGCTTCCTGAAACCGCGCGCAACAAAATGGGGGCGCGCAAGCGCCCCTCACGACTTCCCCGTCATTGCGAGGAGCGTAGCGACGAAGCTCCAAAGGACGACGGTAACGGAGTAATCTCATATATCTGACGAGCGTTGATTAGAGGACGAGATCCAATCGCCCTCCACTTGGGTAGGGGGGTGATAACCGCATAACCACCACGTTCAAGATTGTGCCACATATGAGATCGCCATCCTCCCTTTGGTCGCTTGCACCCCCTTCGGGTGGTCGCGATGACAATTAGGCGGGCTTTCTTTTTCCCCTCCCCCTACCCCCCTCCACCAAGGGAGGGGGATTTCCTCCCCCTCGATGGCGTCAGTGCCCCCGTCGGGTAGGGAGGTGGTCTCTGCGAAACAGAAGTCGGAGGAGGTGAATAAAATGCTGGCTCCTCGCAATGATAAACAAAACGGGCCGACCTTAAGGTCGGCCCCTACGAGCTTGTACTCCTAGTCGGATTGACCTTTCCCAGGTGGACACGGCTCGTTAAATATCCAACCAAGGTCCATTACGTCAAGCTCTCCGCTCAGGTCAAGGTCGGTGCTGTCCAAGGTGCCTCGACATTCGTGGCATTCATAAACGAGCTTCAGGAACTTGCCTTCCACCGGTCGGGGAACCTCGTTTCGCCTTTCTTTACCATACCAAGTGAATACATCCCGGCCACCTTTAGCACTATTGCACCTTCGGCAACACAAAATAAGGTTATGTATTTCATTAATTTTGCAATCCGGAGGAGCATTAATCTTCTGCGGGATGATATGATCCCAGGTCAGGTCTTCTCTTGCTCCGCAGTAAGCACACTCCTTTTCTTCAAACATCTTCTGATCTTCCCGAATGACATCCGACCACTTCTTCCGCCCTGTCTGTAAGTCCTTAAAGGTCTTCATGATGAACCCGTATTGCCCTTCCATCCCAGCAGATCGAGCGATCAACTTCGCATACTGCCAGAAGATAAGATCCCGGACAGTCTTTACAGCTTTAGGCGGCATAGATTCCTCCTCGTGACATACCACTATATCCGCAACCGCAAGCTTGTCAAGCCTTCTTCTCCCATCCTCTTCCCTGAAAGGCTTCAAGCACCTTGACCTATCCACACAAAGCCCTATAATTCAGAACGTGGGACAAGCTGAATCCCATGTAAGGAGGAGTTAAATGAGCGACACCTTTGGCTCAACCGATGAGCTGCTCGACTTTGCAATCGCTAAAGAGGTAGAGGCCAACCAATTCTATACCAACCTGGCGACACGGGTGGAGAAATCCCCCATGCGCGAGGTATTCGAACGCTTCGCCGCCGAAGAGCTCAAACACAAGGCCAGGCTGGAGGCGATCAAACAGGGTAAGCTGCTCTTATCCGCGGAACAAAAGGTGCAAAATCTCAAGATCGCCGACTATCTTGTGGAGATCAAGCCAGAACCCGACGAAACCCTTGACTATCAGAAAACCCTGATGATCGCGATGCAACGTGAAAAGGCCTCATTCAAACTCTATACCGATCTGGCCGCGATAACCGACAACGCCGAACTGCAAAAAACCCTCATGGCCCTTGCGCAGGAGGAGGCAAAACACAAGTTGCGCTTTGAGATAGAATACGACGAGCACATCCTGACCGAGAACTAACGCTTCAGGATATTTCTCGTCTGTAGGGTATAAAGCCAATCCAAGGAGGATTTAGATGGCAGATAACGAAGCAAAGGTAATAGAGGCTTTCAAGAAGGCAGGCGAACCACTAAAGGCCGGACAGGTGGTAGAGGCCACAGACATCGATGCCAAAGAAGTGGGCAAGATCATCAAGAAACTGGCCAAGGAAGGCAAGCTGGTCTCCCCGAAACGCTGTTACTACGGACTCCACTGATGCTGCTTGTAAAATTATCAGGCGCGCTGAAGCGCCCTCTTTACCTTTTACTCCCCCAGACCCGCCGTTAAAGGAGTGGCAAGGAAAATAGAGCAAATGGCAAGCATAAATGGAACAAAAACCGAACGCAATCTCTTGACCGCGTTTGCCGGCGAGTCGCAGGCCCGCAACCGATACACCTACTTTGCGAGCAAGGCACGCAAGGAAGGCTATGTTCAGATAGCCGACATCTTTGCCGAGACCGCCAATCAGGAACGCGAACACGCCAAACGTCTCTTCAAGTTCCTCGAGGGCGGCGAGGTGGAGATAGCCGCGGCATTTCCCGCAGGCGTAATCGGGACGACGCCTGAGAACCTTAAGGCCGCAGCCGCAGGCGAGAACTACGAGTGGACCGAGATGTACCCCGGTTTCGCCAAGCTGGCCCGCGAGGAAGGCTTTGAGGGGATCGCAGCGGTGTTCGAGGCGATCTCGGTTGCCGAGCGCCAGCACGAGAAGCGCTACAATGACCTTCTGGCAAACATCGAGGCTGGCCGTGTGTTTAAGCGCTCGAAACCTGTGATCTGGCGGTGCCGCAACTGCGGCTACCTGCACGAAGGCACCGAAGCCCCACGGGAATGTCCAGCCTGCGCCCATCCCCAGGCCCACTTCGAGATACTCGGTGAAAACTGGTAACCCGTAACACCGTAACACCGTAACACCGTAACACGCCTCTACTTCCACGGGGATTTCGCTTCTAACAAAACCATAGTATCAAGGGTGCATCGATGGTGCGCCCTTCCTTTTTGTTACCTTGACAACCCACCACTCTTTTGGCTACTTCCTCTTGCATGGAAACTTTCTCACTTACATAGATCTTGACGGTTCATACGTAGACATTCTGATTTATGCTGCTCCTGAGGTGCCTATAGCTGAAAGGCTCTCTGTATACACGGAAGCCAATCTTCACATGAATTACCAAAACAACGAGACCGCCACCTCATTTGAAATCTGGCCCGGGGTGTGTTGGTATCCTACTGACTGGTTGAGCATAAATGCAGCCCTGGGCATCCCCTCTACCCTGGACTATCTCACCCCTGACGTGGCAGTGTATGTGAACTTCTGAGTAAGGCCGAGAGCTTGACAAGACAGCTTAGATGGGTAGTATTTTAGCAGACGTGGAAATTTCCACGGAATTGGGGACACAACTCAACTTAGAAGTATCTCGACAATGGTCGAATGTAATACCCCAAAGATAACAGTTTGCCAATATAAAGAAGGGAGTTATAGATGGAAAGGCTACAAAAGAATAGAATTTTGCTCATAGAACCTCCGTTCTACAGGCTATTTAAAGATACGTACTCGCTCGACAGGTATCCTCTTTCCTTAGGCTATCTGGCTGGAACAATAAAGAAAGAAACTACTTGGGATGTAACAGCCTACAACGCCGACTTTTCCCCTCAACGTGAGTCGTTTAAGATCGGTTATTTGGCGGGTGCCGGCTTTGATAATTATTTGCACGGCCTCAAAGACTTATTCAGAGATGTGTGGGAAGAAGTCAAATCAACCATATTAGAGTATAAACCTGTGGTTGTTGGAATCTCCGCTAAATCTCAAACTTTTACCTCCGCATGTGTGGTGGCGAAACTCGCCAAGGAAGCGAGCGATCAAATCATTGTGATAGTGGGCGGTCCCCATCCTTCTATGGTAGGAACAGAGGTGCTGAATTGTCCAGATATTGATGTGGGCGTCAAGGGCGAGGGTGAAGATACCATTGTTGAGCTGCTCAAAGCAATAGAGTCCGGGAAAAAATTCGACAACATTCAAGGCATCGTCTACAGGAAAGACGGCCAGCGCATAGAAACTGCTCCAAGGGAATTTATAAAAGATTTAGATTCTCTGTGTTTTCCACATGAAAATGCGCCGGAAGTCCTGAAAGATTATGACCTGTATCCGCTAACGGCATTCAGAAATATCTTTGCGGTAAGAGGATGCCCTTACAACTGTTTCTTTTGCGGATCTCGTAACATATGGAGCCGCAGGGTAAGGTTTCGTTCCCCTGAGAATGTTGTAAGTGAGATAAAAGGGCTTCAAAAGATGGGGTTAAAGTTGGTCCATTTCGACGATGACACTTTCGGCATAAACAAAAAATACATCCATGATCTAGGTAATGCTCTTATCGAACATTGCCCAGGAATAAGATGGAGTTGTGAACTCCATGTAAAACTGACTGATGAGCAGACCATCTCCCTTATGAAAGCGGCAGGCTGTCATTCGATCGACATCGGCATTGAATCGGGTAATAATGGAATATTGAAAGCGATCAGAAAAGACATTACTATAGAGGAAGCCCTCTCCGCGTGTGAATTGATTAAGAAACATGGCATTGAGCTGAAAACATTCTTTATCGTCGGGTTCCCCCAAGAGACCGAAGAGACCCTGAACGACACCCTCAAAGCGATGAAAAAGACCAAGAGTGATGTGTTGATCTACAGCATATTTACCCCATATCCAGGCACAGAGGCGTTTGAATTCTGCAAAGAGAATGGGGTGATTGGCGACGATTACGACGTCTCCTTGTATAACCATCAGAGTCCACTTAACTATTTTTGTATTAACATAAGCCCAAGAAGATTCAGGCAATTGGTCTCTAAAATAGAGAAGTTTGTGGATAGAAAGAACTCCATAAATAGAATCAAACGAATATTTTCATTAACCACCTTCAAGCGGATACAAGAATTGGGAATAGGTAAAAGCTTTAAAAAGGGCATGCAAATATTTGCCGGTAAATAATGCCCAAGGTATGATCAAGAAAGGGGTAACGAAGTAATCGAGGCTTTCAAAAACCAAGGGGGGTTTTAAAAGTCAAGTTGCAGAGGCTACCGGCATCGAGGCAAAAGAAGTGGGCAAGATCATCAAGAAACTCCCAAAGGAAGGCAAGCTTATCTCCCCGAAACGCTGCTTCTACGGACTCCCCTGATGCTGCTTGTAAAATTATCAGGCACGCTGAAGCGCCCTCTTTACCTTTTACTTCCCCAGACCCGCCGTTAAAGGAGTGGCAAGGAAAATAGAGCAAATGGCAAGCATAAATGGAACAAAAACCGAACGCAATCTCTTGACCGCGTTTGCCGGCGAGTCGCAGGCCCGCAACCGATACACCTACTTTGCGAGCAAGGCACGCAAGGAAGGCTATGTTCAGATAGCCGACATCTTTGCCGAGACCGCCAATCAGGAACGCGAACACGCCAAACGTCTCTTCAAGTTCCTCGAGGGCGGCGAGGTGGAGATAGCCGCGGCATTTCCCGCAGGCGTAATCGGGACGACGCCTGAGAACCTTAAGGCCGCAGCCGCAGGCGAGAACTACGAGTGGACCGAGATGTACCCCGGTTTCGCCAAGCTGGCCCGCGAGGAAGGCTTTGAGGGGATCGCAGCGGTGTTCGAGGCGATCTCGGTTGCCGAGCGCCAGCACGAGAAGCGCTACAATGACCTTCTGGCAAACATCGAGGCTGGCCGTGTGTTTAAGCGCTCGAAACCTGTGATCTGGCGGTGCCGCAACTGCGGCTACCTGCACGAAGGCACCGAAGCCCCACGGGAATGTCCAGCCTGCGCCCATCCCCAGGCCCACTTCGAGATACTCGGTGAAAACTGGTAACCCGTAACACCGTAACACCGTAACACCGTAACACGCCTCTACTTCCACGGGGATTTCGCTTCTAACAAAACCATAGTATCAAGGGTGCATCGATGGTGCGCCCTTCCTTTTTGTTACCTTGACAACCCACCACTCTGAGGTTATCCTGAGCAAACAAGGAGGCAGCGTGCGTAAGATAATTATTCTGATCCTTCTAGGAGCGGCTATAGCCGCCGCCGATCCATTCAACACCGTCACCGCCTACACCCTACCCCCTCAGATTGGCTACATCGGGCCGAACGTGCCGGTTACGATACCCCTAGAAGAAGGAGGAGACATCTCCATCGCCCCGGTCCTTTGGGCAGGCTATGGAATCTTCCCTCGGTTCGATATGACCTTGATGATACCGGCAAGTATCTACGAGGGCGAGTTCAATCTGGGCAACGCAATGCTTGAGTGGCGTTATGAGCTAATCTCCTATGAGATGTTAAGCGTCTCACCGGTGTTCGATGTATTCATACCCATGTATTCCGGTGGTTCGTTGAGCCTTGGCCCAGGGGTGATGGCAAGCGCTGGGTTTCCCGCCCTGCAGTTACATGCGAATCTCTTCTACGCTACTGACTTCAAGGGTTCGGCAGGCGAACTGGCTTTTCTTACTGCTCTTGAATACTGGCTCTACGAAAGCTTCTCACTCTATACGGAACTTAACCTCTATTACTCGCTGGACGCAAAGGAAGGCACAGTTGAGTTCTGGCCTGGGATTTGCTGGTATCCTGCGCAGTGGCTTTGCTTCTGCGTCTCATGCGGCGTACCTACGACACTTGACTACGTCTCCCCTGGCCTGGCCGCGTACGTGAGTTTTTAAGAAAAACCTGAGATTAAAAGAGGTTTGTGTTACGAATCTTTGCAGACGTGCCACAAACTCGTCAGAGTTATATCGCACTCGTCACAAAAAAGCTGGTCAAAAGGTGGTCAGAAGATGGACAAAAGGTGGACAGGGACGCGACTGCGTCGCAATTGCAAATATCAAATTGCAAAATGCAAATTTTAAAATGATGGTGCGGTTGCGTAG
The DNA here is from genome assembly GCA_004375895.1 of Candidatus Stahliibacteriota bacterium. Taxonomy (GTDB): domain Bacteria; phylum Hydrothermota; class Tepidihabitantia; order B3-TA06; family B3-TA06; genus B3-TA06. The sequence goes on along the minus strand of SOJW01000074.1, from coordinate 15,050 downwards.
CAGACGTCTGGGGTTAAAAAGATTCGTAGGGGCGTACCTTTAGGTGCACCCGCATGATTTAATCGGGCCGACTTGACGCGTAGCGGCGTCTGATCGCCAAAGTCGGCCCCTACGAGCTTACTTATTCCTTTTGATCATCTTCTCCGAACGGTTTTCTTTCGGATCCCGTGAGTATTTATGAACATCATCTCCATTAGGATTAGGTCTTGGAGTTGGCACAGGCTGTTTGTGTTTTTGAGAACCGTTCTCAGATTTTTCTTTTTCTGGCATTTTAACCTTCTTTCGTATGGTTAGGTGTCGAAGAAGAGGATCGCTCAGATGGTGGCTCGGGACGTCTCGAAGTAGGATTATCAGCATCCGGATTGGGCTTAGGAGTTGGCAAAGGTTTATCCGGCTTACCTGACGGCTCTTTAGGCTTGTCTTGATCAGGCATTAAAACCTCCTACTAAAGAAAATACAATTAATACAAGCACCGCAAGATTCGTAGGGGCGTACCTTTAGGTGCGCACGCATGATTTAATCGGGCCGACTTGACGCGTAGCGGCGTCTGATCGCCAAAGTCGGCCCCTACGAGCTTATGATTCGATAATCGGGTTTATTATGTTCCAAGGAGACTGCGATAAAAAGAATATCCACATGCTGGAAGTGATTAGAAACCACAATCCAAATCTTGCTCAACACAATCCTGATCTTTTCCGAAAAGCACTCGATATTTTCGCCCCTTAAAATACGTAAGCCTCGCTGGCGAACCTTAAGGTTCGCACTACATGGATACCAGAGAGGGCCGAAGCCCTCTCTGGTTTTCTTAAAAGGCTTCTACCTTGTCCTTATGTTTCCTGAGTTCCTGTTGTCATGGCGATACTTGGGCCATGACGATAAAGCCAATCCCTTGGATTTGCTGGTAATCGCGTAGAGATTCTTGTCATCCGCCCCGAAGTAGATCGTTCCGTCGTCAGCGAGCGCGAGTGAAGAATATATCTCTCCGTCAGCTTCGTATGTCCACTTAAGCTTACCTGAGGGATCAAGCGCATAGACGTTGTGATCGGGCGAGCCGAAGTAGATTGTTCCGTCCGAGCCGATTGTCGGGCCGATGTTTACGTCACCCTTTGTCTCGTATTGCCACTTGACTTCCCCCTCCGGGGTGAGCGCGTAGAGGTTGTTGTCAGCAGACCCGAAGTAGATCGTGCCGTCTTTGGCCACCGCACAGGAAGACCATATCTCATAGTCGGTCTTGAACTTCCACTTTAGCTCGCCTGAAGGGCTAAGTGCGTAAAGGTAGCCGTCCCTGGACCCGCAGTAGATGGTTCCGTCCATGCCAATCGCAGGGGAGGCCCGCACCCAGTTCCTGGTCCAGTATCTCCACTTGCGCTTGCCGTCCGGGGTAAGGGCATAGATGCAATTGTCCTCCGAGCTGACGTAAATCGTCCCATCTACACCAATCGCAGGGGTAGTCGCTATGAAATCGCCGGTCCTGTACTTCCACTTGAGTTCGCCTTTGGGGGTAACCTCATAAAGGTAAAGGTCAAACGAGCCGAAGTAGATCGTCACCTCTGAACCGAACGCAGGGGTGAACGCCATTCCCTTGGTCTTGAACTTCCACTTGAGCTCGCCTTTGGGGGTAAACGCATACAGGTTCTTGTCGTTCGCCGCAACGTAGATCGTCCCCTTGGCATCGATTGCCGGTGCATGCACACCATACTCGATCTTGTATTTCCATTTGACCTTCCCTGAACGGGAGATGGCGTAAAGGAAGTTGTCCACAGCGGTAACGTAGATCGTCCCGTCTTTACCTATCACCGGGGTTCTCACCTCATCACCAAGCTCGCATTGCCACTTGAGCTTGCCCGGTCTCTGACAGGTAAGCAGCCCCAGAGCGAGCGCTGTGCCTAACAGGATAAGCAGTGATTTTTTCATCTTTCCTCCTCATTGTGTTGGTGTTGAAGGATTTTTATCAAAGCCCTGGCAGGGCGGACTGGCAACGCAACCATCAAGTTTCCTCCTTGATACTGCCTTATGTTGAGTGTAATCGGAAACACGGACGTTGTCAAGTAAAAGGAAACAAATAGACTCTTATGAGAGAAAGCCCCAGCCGCGTATGTGAACTTCTCTTAAGAACACCTTGAGGAGATTCGTAGGGGCGTACCTTTAGGTGCGCCCGCATGATTTAATCGGGCCGACTTGACGCGTAGCGGCGTCTGATCGCCAAAGTCGGCCCCTACGAGCTTATCGTATCAGGTGATCAGGATTACGTCCCGGCTGTTCAAGTTGTTTTCAAAAGAAGGGACGGCAGTTTCTTACCCACCGGCGCTTGGCGATTAAACCTAACAACGAACACGGTCTTAGAGGTAGAATACAATCAATTCAAGAACTATCTCCAACTTCCATAACCCTGATAATCTCTTCCATCGCAATCTTAGTGATATTCAACCGTAAGGCGTGCCCTTAATCTCTTCCGGGGTCACTGCGGCGTTGCAAGGCAACGGCGTGGTGTGTTACGGGGTGTGTTACGGGGTGTGTTACGTGGTGTGTTACGGGTGGGTGATAGTGATGCGGCGGATGGTGTCCGGAGGAATACCCTCCTCTTCGTTGCCGTTACGCAACTGTATCACCACGTCCATACCTTCAATCACCAGACCGAATACGCAGTAGTTGCCGTCAAGGCTAGGCGCCGGCTCAAGGCAGATGTAGAACTGGCACGACGCGGAGTTGCGGTCAGGGCCGCGGGCCATGCCGACTGCACCCTTAATATGAGAACGACCGCTTTCCTCGTAGTCTATGGTGTAGCCTGGGCCGCCGTAGCCCGTGCCCAGAGGATCGCCGCCCTGAATCACAAAGCCCGGCTCGTAGCGGTGCCAGATGAGGCCGTCGTAGAAACCCGCATCTGCCAGCCTGATGAAGTTGCGAACAGTGTTCGGCGCCTCCATTGAATAGAGCTTGAACGTAAGGCTTCCCTTGTTGGTCTCAACCACAGCGCACTCGTTCCCGGTGAGCTTGACCGGATTGCTTTTCACGCGAAGCGCAAGCCCCACCCTCTCCTTGGCAGAAAGGTTGTAGGTATCGGGTATCGAAGGCTGAACCGCCTTAACACACGCAAGTCCTGCAAGCAGAACCAGGGACGTGAATCCGGCGAGGCGAACAAGCTTCATGACCTCAGTCCCTTGAGATCGTTATCTTTACGATGGTGTCGCCGCGGCGGAGTTCATTGACCACATCCATGCCTTCGACGGTCTTTGCGAAAACCACGTAGTTGCCGTCAAGCCCTGGCTGGGGTGCCAGGCAGAAGTAAAACTGGCAGGATGCCGAGTTAAGGTCCTGACCGCGAGCCATACCCACGGCACCGAGTTCGTGCTTGCGGTTGTTGTGTTCGAAGGCAATATTGTACCCGGGGTTGCCCGATCCACTGCCGAGCGGATCGCCGCCCTGGATCACAAAGCCCGGCTCGTAGCGATGCCAGATAAGACCGTCGTAGAAACCGCTCTCTGCAAGTCTTATGAAATTACGCACCGTCTTCGGTGCATCCTTCGAGTAAAGCTTAACCACAATCGCTCCCTTGTTCGTCTCGATAGTGGCCTTCTCGTTGCCCTGGAGCTCGATATCCTCATCCTTAACGGCAAGTGCAACCTCAATGCGATCCTGCGGGGTAGCCGTAGAATCCCACAGGTGGCGCGTGATCCCGAAAGGACCGGGCTCCGCTTTAGTAACGGTTGGTGGCGGCAACGGTTCCTGTTTGGGCTCCTCCTTTTTCTCCGCCTTGCTACAATAGATCATGGCAACGGCAAGAATACCCGTCAGTAAAACACCGATTGTCTTCTTCATAGAGCCTCCTTTGGTTTGGTGATGATACATAGGAACCCCAAAAGGTCAAGTCATTAAACCTCATTAGCTTGACACTCCAGGAGCACACTGTATAATTCGCGCAGGAGTTGACCTTGAAACAGGATCTCTTAAAGGAAATCCGCCAGGCTGAAAAGGAAGCGGCCAGGATGATTGCGGACGCAGGGGAGCAGGGGCAAAAGGAACTTGCAGAACTTGCCGCAAAGCACGAGAAGGAAAGCGCAAAGCTCGCTCTAAAGCGAGAAGAAACCCTGGCTCAAACGAGACAGCGCACTCGCGAGGAAGCACTTAAAGAAGCCAAGACAATAGGGGCTGAGGCAAAGAAACAAGCAAACAGCTTGCGCAAGAAGGCTGCACCAAAGATCAACCAAGCGGCAGACCACGCCCAGAAGAAAGTCCTGGAACTGTGGGAACAGCAAGGGTAGAAAAAATACTCATAGCGACCCATCTTGATGAAAGGGATGAGTTGCTCCGCAGACTGCAGGAGGAGGGGATTCTTCACATCTCGAAGTTTGAAGAAGAAAAGCCAGAGAAAAAACAACCCGAGACCGTTGCCCCTGATGCCGGTGAGGCAGAGCTCAAGCAAACCCTCGTTGGTCTGAATCAGGCGATAGGCTTCCTTTCAGGATACGCACAGAAGCGCAAGGGTGGAGTTTTTGCGGGCAAGCCTTCACTTCCTGCAGAAGAGTTCCGCCGCCGGGTTGATGAGTTGGATCTTCCGATCAAGCTGAAGCGAGTCTCCCAATTAAGCCAAGCCGCCTCCCGGCTGGAGACCGAGGAACGACAGCTCCACGCAGAGCTTGAAACTCTTACCCCCTGGAGACCCATGAAGCACCCGCCTTGTGAATATACGAACCTAAAACAAACCCACGCTCGTTTCGTCTTCGTATCCAGCAAGGAGGAGAAAGAAGCGTTCGTCAAATCTATCAAATCTCTAACGGCAAACTATGAGACCGTAAGGCGGGAGGGCGAGACCGAGTACGCGGTGATACTTTTCCCAACCAACGAAGAAGAAGCCGTCGAGGATACGCTCAAGGCAACCGGCGTCAAGATGATCCAGCTTTCAGGGTTCGCAAAACCCCCGGCCGAGGAAATCAAAGTAAGAAGGAAACTTCTGGCAAAGATAGGCTCAGATAGGGAAAAATTGACATCCCAGGCTCGCGAGATGAGCGCCGAGCTTTCAGGATTCCAAACAGCACTCGACCTCTACGGAAACGAGGGTTTGATACGCGAGCAGCACGAAAAGATGCTTGCCACCGAGAAGGCAGGGCTAATCGAAGGCTGGATACGCAGCTCTGATCGCAAGAGACTTAAAGAGATTGTGGCAGGTTTCGAGGCGAGTGAGGTTCGCAGCATCAAACCAAGGAAGGGCGAGCGGGTGCCCGTAGCCCTGCGCAATCCGCCCTGGTTAAAACCCTTCGAGCTGATCTTAAACATGTACGGCACCCCTAACGGACGCGAAGCCGATCCCACACCACTCATGGCTCCATTCTTCGCCCTCTTCTTCGCTTTGTGCATTAGCGACGCAGGATACGGGATAGTAATAGCCGCGGTAACCGCGTGGCTTATCTGGGGTCGCAGGATTCGAAACAACCTTATCTGGATACTCTTCTACGGAGGGGTGCTGACAATATTTACCGGTGCGGCCATGGGTTCGTGGTTCGGCAACATGCCCGATATGCTCGAGATCCCATGGCTCGTGGGTTTCCGCGACGCGCTTACCTGGTTCGACCCATTAAAGAACCCCATGCCGTTCTTCTACATATCGCTTGGACTTGGCTACTTCCAGATGATGTTCGGGATGGCGGTTGATGTAATAGACGGAATCAGAACCAGAGACTACGGCTCTGCCTTGTTTGAGACTTTACCATGGTTCCTTATCTATCTCGGCATCCCATTGATGATTGCGACCTCCATGAGCATCCTGCCCAAGATTCTTTTCACACCGCTATTGATCGTCGTGATTGCGAGTCTGGCTGTCTCGTTTGTTCTATCCAATCGTCCCGGCCCGACCTCTGTAACAAGCGCCATACTTCTGTGGGCGGTGATGACCGTAGCATTTCTTGCCGCAGCAAAGGTCTTCGGTTTGCTTGCGCTTCCGGGAATAATCCTCAAGGCGCTTCTCATTGGAACCATCGCCGCACTCTGGCTCTACACTGTCTTCAAGGGACTCTCGGAGAAGACCATGCGCGCCGCAGGCGTTATATTCGGCGTGCTCGGACTCGCGGCAATTATTCTATACGTAGCCGGGGTGATTCAGGCTAACCTATTCCTGGCCGCTGTATTCGTCCTCAACCTGATCTTCACATTCTCAGTTCTCAAGGGCTGGGCATCGCGCATCGTATGGGGCGCTTACAGCATCTACTCCAACACAACCGGTGTGCTGGGGATCATCCTCTCCTACGTTCGCCTGATGGCCTTAGGGATGGTAACCGCCGGGATCGCAATGGCCTTCAACCAGATCGCCTGGATGCTTGCAGGAATCCCGGTGGTATCTGTTATTCTCATGCTCGTCGTACTTGTTATCGGTCACGTCTACAACCTCGCGATAAGCGGCTTGAGCGGATTTGTGCATACCCTTCGTCTGCAGTACGTGGAGTATTTCCCCCGCTTCTTTGCAGGCGGAGGGGCAAGATTTGAACCATTTGAGTTGAAAACCCGCTACGTAAAAGTTACAAGGAGGATTTAGATGGAAATGGGTCTTACATACGGAATTCTGGGAGCCGCAGCCGCGGCGATCTTTGCAGGGATCGGCTCAGCCATAGGGATCGGCTACGCCGCGCGCGTGGCCAACGGTGTTCTGGCCGAGGACCCTGACAAGTTCGGTTCACTGTTTATCCTTGTGGTGCTGCCCGGCACCCAGGGGTTCTACGGCTTCTTGGGAGCATTCCTGATCATCCTCAAGCTCGGGCTTCTGGGCGGCGGCGTTCCTGACACCCTGACCATGTGGGGAGGTCTCCAGCTCCTCTTCGCCTCCCTGCCAGTGGCATTCGCCGGACTGCTCTCCGCTATTCACCAGGGTAAGGTCTGTGCCTCAGGCGTGGAGATGGCTGCAAAACGCCCCACGGAATCAACCAAGGCGGTGGTCTACGGTGCCATGGTCGAGACCTACGCGGTGCTTGGACTTCTAATCACCATCTTCCTTCTGCAGGGGATCAAGCTCTAGCCCATGCCTCGCGACAAGGTAAGCGCCAAGATAGAAGCTGACGCAAAGGCACGCGTTGCCGAGATCCAGGCCGAGTTTGCCGAACGCCAAAAGAAGCTGGAGACAGAGCAGGAAGAACGCAAGAAGGCCTGTAGAGAAGAGACCAAAAGGCTTGCCGCGGCTGAAGAAGAACGTCTCAAGAGGGAGATACTCTCAGAGGCACGACTGGCGGCAAGGCGGGAGATACTTGCGGCAAAGCACCAGCTGATAGAAGAGACCCTGAAGCGAGCGGCAGAAAAGTTCACCAAATCCAGGAACTATGAAACCCTGCTTGCAAGGATCGTTGCAGAACAAGGCAGCCGAACCCGGGTGCTGCTCTCTGCCAGTGACTGCAAGCGTTTTGCAAAATCTGTCTGGGCAAAGAAGGCGGATGAGGCACCGATCAAGGGCGGCGTGATCCTGCGGACACCGGCAAAGGACCTGAACTTCAGCATCGACGCCGCGTTCGAGGCGCTGGGCGAGCAGCTCAGCCTTGAGGTATCCGATCTCCTGTTCCCGGATTCCGTCTCTAGCAAAAATCTCTCCAAAAAGAAATAGCCCCCCTGAATGTTTAAAGGCCCCGCTCAGGCGGGACCTTTTGATTTATGAGAATAGACTCTTAACGCTTACGCCTTTTGCGGAACCGCAGCCTGGAACGAAGGGCCAGGCCGGCCACGAAGGCGAAAGGCAATATGGGGAAGATAATCAGGGCAGAATAGTACTGATTGTTACCTTCTGCATCGTCTTCGGCATAGGTGAAAACCAGATCCGAATCTATATCCCCCGGATCGTAGTAATAGGAAGCCAACCTGGTTATAAAATCCCCTTCCTTGCATACCTCGGCAACAAACGGATAGTTTTTCTCGACCGCTTCGTACTCGCTGCTGTTCAACTTGTTTGCGTAGGAATACTCGGGACGAATGCCGGCGTCCTGCTCAAGTTTGACGCGGTGCTCGGCGATAACGTGGATGAGCAAACCGTAATCGTAATAGTACTCCGGGTTGGTGTTCAACGACGTAATCCTCATCGGATAAACGATCTGGGAGGAAGTAAAGGTAAACTTGACCGGCTGGACGTTTATGCTGTTGTCGCGAGGGATTTCCTGAACGCTGAAGGCAACGAAAACCCAGTCCCGCTCTATGTAATCTGAAAACACCTCGCGAGCCCTGGCTGTGTCCGAGGAGTCGGCGATCCAGTAGTCGTTTTCGGCAAGCCAGTTAAAAAGGGTGTCGGGATCGTCGGCCTTGATGATTTCGTATGAAAGTATCCCCACGCTTCCTTCCTCGATTACCTTCACGCTGTGACCGGCGTAGTAACCACCATCGTAGATAACACCGCAACCAAAACCTCCGTAACTGGGTCTGCACATCTCCTCGATCTGCTCAAAAACCGCGATCGTGTCTTCTTCAATCGCAGGCTTGGAAGGGAATGGAACTATCCATCCGAAAGAAGCCGCATCGCTTGCAACATTGATCAGAAGGTGCAGAATCTCCTGACTCCCTTCATACTCAATTATAGCGTACTGGTAAGGCTCTCCGACATAAATCCCTGGTGGAGGAAAGATGCCCCCATCCGCCCAAAGCGTCACTGCAAACGCACTGGCCAACGAAAGAATCAAAACCCGTTTCATAACCTCTCCTTGGTTGAGTTTCTCTGACAATACTCAAAAACACCCTGCCTGTCAAGTCATCAACTTCCAAGCGTTGGAAGAGTACACCCACATAGTGGAACAGTTAGATTGCTGAGTTTAAGTATATTGAGGGAGAAAGTAGGGGCCGGCCTAAAGGTCCACCCCTACTTAAAGAATCCATTAAATCCAGCAACGCATGTCTGGCAAAAGACGACGACACTTCACGACTTGACATAAGTCTCAAAATAACTATAATTATATGTTCGTTGCCACAAATGGCAGCGAGACAGGAGAAAAACTACATGCGTTTATTCATAGGAAACCTTCCCCATTCTTATAATGAGGAGAAGGTACGTGAGATCTTTGCCGAGCATGGCGAAGTATCCAAAGTAGCGGTTCCCACGGATCGTTACACCAATGCGCCTCGCGGCTTTGCTTTTGTAGACATGCCGAATGACGAGGAAGCCAACGCGGCCATAAGTTCCGTTAATGGAACAGAGCACGATGGTCGTGAGATCAGAGTAGAAGAAGCCCGTCCCCCGCGCGAGGGTGGTGGTCGAGGTGGCTACAACCGCGGCGGCGGCGGAAACCGCGACCGCTGGTAAACCAACAAAATACCTTTCTCGTCATTCTTGACAGTTAGTTGATCGAGATCGAGGGAAAGTAAAAGCGCCAGTCTTTGGACTGGCGCTTTTCTTTACAAACTCAGAATCGTGAGTGTCTATTTTCTCTTGGCCTTTTTCTTCTTTGCCGGGCGGAAGCGGCCGATCTTCAAGATCTTGCCCAGGTTGGCGTTGGAATCAACCTTGGGGACGATCAGAGGCTTAGCGCACGAGATAAGGGTGGTCACTCCGGGTCCGTGGCCGGCAAGCAGACAGTCGGAATGGATCACGATGCCTGCGGTCACCGCTCCCTTGCGCCAGCTGCGGCCGAAAACGTTGTCGTGATCCGTGATCGCAACGAAGTCGCCGAAACGAAGCTTGTCAAGACCGAGCTCGGCGATCTCTTCGCGGTCGGTGGTCATGATGTCGTAGTCGCCTGTTCCCATCGAGGTGGAACCCACACCTGAACCCATGAGATGTCCTGGCACTATCGCTACAACCGGGACCTGGATCTTGCCGCCTTTAAGTTCACGGATGCCCATCTTCTTCAAAAGACCGGGATCCAGGTTGGTCACGTGAATGTCAGGATACTCCAAAAGCTTAAGCCCCTGCCCCCAGGCGCGGACAAGGAACTTGTCGTCCATGTTGAGTTTTTTTAAAACCTCGTCGGCAAAATCTATCATCACGTGCTCAGCCCCGCCGTGATGCCCGGTAACTATACCCCTTTTGCCCTTGGCGTCGCCTGAGACAACAATCGCCTCGTTGCCAACGCAGGAGTAGAAATGATATGAGGTGTTGGGAGGATCGTAGCGTTTCTCGGCGTCCACCAGGGTGGAGACGCCGGGTTCAATGTGGTCACCTGCCCAGCCGAACGCCGCATCACCCACCTTCACGTTGTAGCTGATACCGCCGATACTGGGCAAAAGGAAGGCCTTCCCCTCCGCATCTACCGAGTGACCTCTTCTACCCGAAGGATAAGACACCTTACCCTGCACCGAGAGCTTAACCACACGATCCGCGTTCGTTCGCAGCATAAGTCCTCCTTGGAGTCTAGAGTTTAGATTAAGAATTATATTAATAACTCCGGTGAGGTCAAACCTGCCCTCACCCGAGGCAGCACTTTCCGGGGCACCTTATTATCACCCTAGTCAGAAGCCTTGCACGCTGCCTCATGAGATGCTTGACAAACCCCGTTGTTTGCCGTAGACTTTGGTCTCAAAGTCATCTAAGGAGGATGCAAATGGCTCTTTTCGACGAAGTGAAAAACCTGATCGTGGAGCAGCTCCACGTACCGGCTGAGAAGGTAACACCTGAAGCCAAGTTCATCGACGATCTCGGTGCCGACTCCCTGGACACGGTCGAGCTTATCATGGCCTTTGAAGAGAAGTTCGAGATCGAGATACCTGACGAAGAGGCCCAGAAGCTGGAGACGGTCGGCAAGGTGATGGAATACCTGGAGTCCAAGCTCAAGGAAAAGTAATCCGGCGCCCCGGCGAAAGGATTTGCAATGGATCGCCGAGTCGTAGTAACGGGCGTCGGGCTTCTGACCTCACTGGGTCACGACGTCCCTGCCACCTGGGAGAAGTTGCTCGCGGGTGAAAACGGTATTCGCCGAATCAGCTCCTTTGATCCTTCTGATCTTGAGGCTCAAATTGCAGGCGAGGTCCAAGGGTTCGACCCTACAACGCGTATTGACTTCAAACAAGCCCGCCGCATGGACCGATTCACCCAGTTTGCCCTGTGGACAGCAAAGGAGGCGGTTCCCGATTCAGGGATAGATTTAGGCAAGGAAAATCCTGAACGCTGCGGTGCACTCGTCGGCGTCGGTATGGGCGGGATACTGATCTGGGAAGCTGAACACGAAAAGTTCCTTAAACGCGGGCCCAAGAGGGTCTCCCCTTTTCTGATCCCAATGATGATCCCGGATATGGCCTCAGGGTTTATCTCCATAGAGTACGGCATCCGTGGCCCCAACTTCTGTACGGTATCGGCATGTGCATCAGGTGCACACGCGCTGGGTGAATCTTTCGAGCTAATCAAGCAAAACAAGGCCGAGGTGATGATCACAGGCGGCACAGAAGCAGCAATCACCGCTTTCTCCGTCGCCGGCTTTACAAACATGAGGGCGATCTCCAGACGCAACGACGAACCTGAACGCGCCTCAAGACCATTTGATGCTGACCGTGACGGTTTCGTGATAGCAGAGGGAGCAGGAATACTCGTGTTGGAGGAACTGGAGCATGCCCGCAAACGCAGCGCCAAGATCTATGCAGAACTTGCAGGATACGGGCTTTCAGGCGATGCCTTTCACATGACCGCCCCTGATCCTGAGGGCAAGGGACCGCAACTTGCGATGCGTATGGCCCTTGAAGAAGCCGAGCTTAATCTTCAGGATGTAGACTACATCAACGCCCACGGAACCTCGACAGAATTAAACGACCGAATGGAAACCAGGGCAATTCGGAGTGTTTTAGGCAATCATGCGGACAAGCTATGGGTCTCCTCATCCAAGTCGATGATCGGACATCTTCTGGGCGGCGCAGGCGGAGCTGAAGCGGTGATAACTGCACTCACCATAAAAGAAGGCAAGGTTCACCCTACCCGCAACCTTGAGAAACCGGGCGAGGGCTGTGATCTTGACTACGTACCAAAACAAGCGCGGGAAAAGGAAATCAAGGTAGCCTTATCCAACTCGTTCGGTTTCGGGGGCCACAACGTAACGTTGGCGTTCAAGAAGTTCGAAGGATGAGATTCATAGTCTGCATCAAACAGGTGCCTGATACTACCGAGGTGCGGGTCAATCCGGAAACGAACACCCTGATCCGCGAAGGCGTCCCAGCAACAGTTAACCCCTTTGACCTGTATGCGGTTGAAGAAGCCTTAATCCTCAAAGAGCAGGCAGGCGGTGAGGTTATTGCCATCTCCATGGGACCTCCTCAGGCCGAGGAAGCGCTGCGCGAGGTGATCTCCATGGGAGTTGACAAGGCAATCCTTATCTCCGATCGAAAATTTGCAGGTTCGGACAGCTGGGCAACCTCACTTACGCTCGCCGCCGCCATTCGCAAGATAGGGGAGTTTGACATCATCTTCACCGGGAAGCAAGCGGCAGATGGCGACACCGCACAGGTAGGGCCGGGTATCGCAGAGTTCCTCGACATCCCTCAAGCTACGTTCGTAAGAAAGGTGGATGAGCTGAACCCTGATCAACAGACTATAAGATTGCAGTCGATGTGGGAGGAGGGATCTGAACGCTTAGAGCTTCCCCTCCCCTGCCTTATTACTACTGTCAAGGAGCTCAACGAACCGCGTCTGCCCAGCCTGCGCGGCAAACTTACGGCAAAGAAGGCCGAGATCCCGCTCTGGAGCTTTGATGAGCTTGCGGTTGAGGAAAAACACGTGGGCCTTGCAGGTTCTCCCACCCAGGTAATCAAGGTCTTCCCACCTCCACCTCGCGCTGAAGGAGAACTCTTCGCAGACGCAGACCCGGACGAAGCGGCACGCATCATTGCGGATAAATTAACCGAGAAGGGGCTGCTCTGATACCCTTACGTATTGACTACGATCGCTGCACCCTTTGCGGCGAGTGCCTACCCGCATGTCCGTTTGGTGCTCTGGGGATTCGAGATGATCGCCTATATGTGCTTGAGACCTGCAACTTGTGTGGGGCGTGCGTACCTGTCTGCCCGGAGGACGCCTTATCAATAGAGGAAGTTAAACGAACTAAAGAGATCGATCCCAGTGAGTGGTGCGGCGTGTGGGTCGCAGCGGAGCAGCGGCACGGCAAGATACAATCATCCACCTACGAACTGCTGGGCGCCGCACGAGGAGTAGCTGAAAAGCTCGAAGTCCAGGTGACCGCTCTCCTGCTTGGTTCAGATGTAGAAAATCCAGAATCGCTGTTGGCTGCTGGAGCGGATGAGGTATTCTACATAAAGGACGAAAATCTTGCTCACTTTGGGCTTGAGCCCTACACCAAGATCATTGCAGATCTCATCCTTGAACGTAAGCCCGAGATTGTCCTGGGTGCTGCGACCTTCATCGGGCGTTCGCTTCTTCCGCGCATCGCGGTGAGAGTGCATGCCGGGCTGACCGCGGACTGCACAGGGCTTGATGTCGACACCGAGAAGCGGCTCCTGCTTCAGACCCGCCCGGCGTTCGGCGGAAACATCATGGCCACCATCATCTGCCCCCAGCACCGACCACAGATGGCAACCGTCCGTCCTAAGGTGATGAAGCCCCTGGATGAGCCGTATGACTCCAATGGTACGGTGACTGAGGTCTCCGTGGATTCTCTATCTAACCGGGTGAAGTTCCTTGAGTTCGTGGCCGACGACACCTCGCAGATCAACATCGCCGAGGCCGATATTATCGTCACCGGTGGAAGGGGGCTGCAGGATCCGAAGAACTTTGCCCTCATCGAGGAGCTTGCCGGTCTCCTCGGTAGTGCGGTTGGCGCATCACGTGCCGCAGTGGACGCGGGCTGGATCAACTACTCACACCAGGTCGGTCAGACAGGCCGCACCGTCTCGCCCAAACTCTACATCGCAGTAGGGGTGTCAGGCGCCATCCAGCACCTTGTGGGGATGCAGTCATCGGACTTCATCATCGCTGTTAACAAGGACCCAAACGCACCTATCTTCAAGGTGGCTGACGTAGGCATAGTGGGCGATCTGTTCGAGGTCGTTCCGAAGCTGATCGAGGAGATCAAACGCCGCAAGGAAACGTAGCATCCACTGAATCCCTCAGGATTGAGCCGGTATCAAAATACGGTGGTAAGGAAGAATGAACGTTCCTTCCAGTAACAAGAGGACTACAAAAAACACTAAGAAGGTCCTCATCGGCGTCATTGGCCGAGCAGGCTCAGGCAAGTCCGCCTTTGCACGAATGCTTGCCGAAAACCGAGCCCTGGTACTGGATGCAGACAAGATCGCATGGAAACTATACTCCAATCCTACTGTCCGCAAGAACCTCGCCGAAACGTTCGGCAGGAAGATCTTCAACAAAGAGGGGGCCGTTGATCGAAAAAGCCTGGGTGAAATCGTCTTCACGAACCCGGAAAAGCTAAAGCGACTGAACGCCATCATCCACCCCCTGCTTGTGGGCGAACTCAAACACCGGATAACCCGATCCTCTCAAAAGGTGGTAATCATAGATGCCGCCCTTCTACTTGACTGGCCTCTGGCTCGTGAATGCGATCTCCTGATAGCCGTGGAGTCTGAAGAAAACGTCTCGCTGGCCAGGCTGAAGAGTAAAGGTTCAGGCATCAAACGTGCCCGATCGATCCTTGAAAACCAACGCTCGAGACAGGAGTTCAGAGAACTCTGTCATGTGGTAGTAGAAAATAACAAGGATTTGAGTGAACTAAAACTCAAGGCCGATAAGATTTGGCAAGAAAGGATTAAACCTTTACTCGACATTTAGCGTCCCAGACGGAATCACAATTTGATATCTAGGATAGTGTTCCGGATTACCTACATTCAACGTTGAAGTGCAACACCGAGGTTAGCGACTTCGAGGGAAGTTTTAAAGCCCAGGACACTTTGCTCCGTGTCCATCGCCCTTTGGTCTGAGTCTGTTGTTTAGCCTTGATTGCTCCGTATACGTCGCCCTCCGGTCTATCAACTTGATTTCCTCGCCACTGATTTTAGCGAAGTAGCGTAGGGGCCGCCCTTCAGGTCGGCCCGCTTTTATGATTTGGATGACTCGCAGACAAAGGATTAATGAAGGTAACCATACAGTTCGTTAAGGAGGCTTAGGCTCCTGGAGTGATATGGCCCCCGCCTTGCGAGGCCGTCAGGCG
>SOJW01000014.1 GCA_004375895.1 Candidatus Stahliibacteriota bacterium | reverse complement strand
GTGCCCCTTGAGTGCTTTATGCGCTCATAGGGTAGGGGATAAAGGGGAGGGTGAAGCGTTGCTGAGGAAACGGTAGATCACCCCCACCCTACCCTCCCCCGTCAAGGGGGAGGTATCATTAAAGTTTCTCTGTTGATACGAGTTTCAGCTTGCCATCATCGAAACTCATGAAGTAGAGTTCGGCACCCTTCCCCGCGTAGAATTTCCTGGTATCCTCAAGCGTCTTTGGCGTTCCGCGGTAGGCGTCGTTTGTGGCGTAGACCTCGACGTTCGGGTTCCAGTACCACTGAACCGCTTCATTCAAGTGGATGTGCGGCGGCAGACCCTCGATGAACAAAACATCCTTATCCTCAAGCTCTACCAACTCACCAACCTCTTTCGCCAGCCGCTGGGTCGTCGTGCTTACCTTAACGAACTCGCGCTGGATCAAGAGAAGCTACGTAGGGGCTGACCTTCAGGTCAGCCCGCACAGATCAGCACATCGGGCCGACTTAAAAGTCGGCCCCTACTATTCCCTCTCCGGAGGGAGAGGGTTAGGTGAGGGAGCCAAAGTTGTACTCCAAACCGCTGCTGTGAGATCGCCGCCCTTCCTGCGATCGGTCGCGATGACACCACCTCCTGCCCACTCCCACCGAGCTACGTAGGGGCTGACCTTCAGGTCAGCCCGCATCATCTAAAGGGACTCACGGGATAAAAGCAAGAGGTTGTCGTTCTCGAACCTCAGGTGATAAAGATTTGCCTCACTCTCCCAATAGAACCCTCTGGTCGCCTCCAGGGTTTGGGGTGTTCCCCGGTACTGATCGTTATCCGCGTGAACGTGAACCGTGGGGTTGTGAAACCACTGCACCGCCTCGCGCAGGTGAACGTGGGAGGGCAGGCCCTCGATAAAGATAACGTCCTCATCGGTAAGTTCAACCAGTTCGCCGACTTGTAATGCCAGCTGTTCCGTGGTCGTACTCACCTGCACGAACTCGCGCTGGATCAAGAGAAGTCCTGTGACATTCCCGATCAGATAAAGCGAGCCTGCAATCACGAGCACCCTTTGCCAGACCCTCCTCCCCTTCTCCCTGAGATAGAAGTAGACCCGACTGAACAGACCTCCGGCAAAGAGCGCGATGAATACCGACGGCAGGTAGGCGTAGCGGGCGCTTATCTTTATGGCAAAGGGGAGGAATACCAGAAGGGATAGGACGGTCACAATGAAGCTCCATAGTAGCGACCTGGACAGTTTCTTTAAGCTCGCCAGGACCACGATCAAAGGAAGCGTCAGCGCCACCGCACCTGCTATGATCCAGTAGATCACCAGCACTCCCCTGGGTAATATCGAGAACACCTCAGCCACGTACGGATGGCGCGGGTTGGGCATCCACAGCCAAACCCAGTAGTCGGCGATATTTGAGAGTACGTGCCAGCCAGGGCGGTAGACCGAGCCGCTGCCCATGAATCGCATCGCCCAGCCGGTCTGAACCGCTATGTAAGCCGCAAAGAGAACACCGTAGACCACGTAGGGATAGAAGAATCCTTTACCGCGGTCCTTTCGCTGCAGCATGATCAGATCGTATGCAAGTAGCAGGAATGGGAGACAGACGGCGGTCTCCTTGGTCAGGAAGGCTGCTATGAAGCCTCCTATCGCCAGTATCAGCCACCCGGATTTACCCCTTTCCCGGAATCGGATGTGGCCGTAGATCGAGACAAGCACGAAGAGGGTCACGAACAGCGTAACCGAGGATGAGATCCAGGTTATGCCTTCGTAGTGGCTGAAGGCCGCAAGGAAAAGGAGTCCTGCTGCTGCGGCCGCAAGCGCTTTCTTGAAGATCCTGCGAGCGATAAGAAAGACCAACGTGGTATTTACAAGATGCAGCAGGATGTTGGCAACGACGTAGGGTAGTGGCGTGTCACCGAATAAAGCGCCCCTTGCCATGATGAGCGCCATGTTTAAGGGGCGGAAGAAGTCGTTGCCGCCGTAGAGGATGGTTTCAAAGAAGGGCTTGGATCTATAGAACCTCGCGATTGACAGCGCGGTGAAGTCGTCGCCTATGAAGCGGTTTCCGAGCAGGGGCAGGAAGGCCAGGGCTCCGGTCAGCCATAGACCGGGTATTACCCATAGATTCTTCTTCCATTCGACGGCCGATTCTTTCATGCAGCTCGGATCCGGGTCGGCTCAGCCGCTACCGCGTACCCGGTTTGCCTCTCGTTTGTAGAGCACGTCGTTTGTATCGGCAAGTATTACCCAGTACTCCCCTGGGAGCGCATAGATATCTGCCGTGACCTCTAGGGCTACATTGTAGGTTCGCGCCCACTCCGCCAGTTCCTCGAATCGCTGCACCGACAGGAAGTCCGCGATGTGTGGCTCGGCCTTGATCAGTACCGTGTGTCCGGCGAGAAGATCGGCTCGCTGCTGCAGTACCCTTTCGATCTCGGAGAGCATGTAGTTTTTCGATGGTATCCTTCCCAGGCCGTGGCACACCGAGCACTCCTCGGTCAGGTGAACAAAGAGACCCGGGCGTTTGCGCTCCCTCGTTATCTCAATAAGTCCGAACCGGCTGAAGGAGCTGAAATCGGTGTGCGCCCTGTCCTCACGCAGATGACGCTTAAGTTCCTTAAGGACCGTGGACATGTTCTCCTTGCTGCGCATGTCGATGAAGTCGATAACGAGAAGTCCGGATAGGTCGCGCAGGCGTATCTGATAGGCGATTTCTCGGGCGGCCTCAACGTTGGTCTTGAAGATGAGCTTCTCTTGTTGCTCCTCTGCTGAGAAGCGACCGGTGTTGACGTCTATGGCCACCATGGCTTCGGTGTGATCTATGGTGATAAATCCACCGCTTTTTAGCCAGATCTTACGCTCGAATACACTCCTCAATTCGTCTTCTACACCGTAGTGTTCGAAGACAGGTTCCTTCCCATCGTAAAGTCTCACACGGGAGCGCAGCTTTGGAGCGTTTCTTCGCAGGTAACGCAGGATGTTTTCGTACTCGACGCGTGAATCCACCATGACGTTTGAGACCCCACGGGTGAACTGATCCCTTATGAGTTTAAGTGAGACCAAAGGCTCCTCATAGACCAATGCCGGGGCTTTCTCTTGAGACGTCAGCTTGGAGATAGATTTCCACATCTCCGAGAGGTTCTCGAAGTCAAGCTTTACGTCCGGCTCTGGAACTTTCTCGGTCGCGGTGCGGACAATGAGCCCCATCTTGTCTTTCTTGAGCTTTGAGGCCACAGAACGCAGGCGGGAGCGCTCGCTTCTATCCCTTATTCGTCTTGAGACCCCGATGTGATTGATGGAAGGGGTAAGCACCAGGTAGCGCCCAGGCAGAAAGATGTATGATGAAAGTCGCGCACCCTTTTTCCCCAGGGGTTCCTTGACCACCTGGACCAGTATCTCCTGATTGGGCTTCAGGTCGAGCCTGCGTCCCTCCTTTAGCTTATCCGCCTCCTCTCCCTCCACCTCCGAGTCATACATCTGTGAGAGAGTTTTGTCCGGGATGTCGGCAAGTGGCAGGAAGCCGTTCTTTGAAAGCCCTATGTTGATGAACGCGCCAGCCAGACCTGAAACCACGTTCTCCACCCTTCCTTTATAGATACGCCCTACCAGGTTTTTGCGTTCAGGCCGCTCCGAGTAGAACTCAACAAGCTTTCCGTCCTCGAGCACAGCTGTGCGGATCTCGAAGCGCCCTACGTTGATAAGTATCCTTTTCTCCATTGATAACTCTCCTCAAGTGGTGTAAAAAGACGCGTGCCTCTGCGTATGTAGGCGTCGATGCGTTCGACAGAGAGGGCACGCGCCTGGTTAGGTGTTATGTTGTAAAGACAGGCGAGCACATTCCACAACTTTGCCCGCTGCGCGTTGGCAAGTAAGAGAGTCAGGTGTCCATCTGCGGAGTTGGCGTTAAGTATATTCTCATCTGCCCGCGTGCGTCTAGCCAGTTCGTTTGGCCCCATCTCAGGCGAAGGGAAAACCTCGTAGTGCAGTACCTCTGCAGCCTTGGTGATAGCAGGTGTTGCAGGAGGAAGCAGACGGTATCCAGCGAGAGCCAATCCTTCAGGCATATGAGGTGCAAGGAGTTCGTCGAGATTCCCTTGGGGCGGAGCAATCAGGTTGACGTCGACGTACTCGCCCCTGCTGGTTACCCCTACGGGTTTTGGAAAGCTGAAACGCACGCGCGGATGGGGCGAGAAGCCTTCTGTATACTCAATGGGCAATCCCGAACGCCGAAGCAGGCGGTAGATCACCCGCACCAGGTTGAGGTGGCTTGCGTACCGGAGGGCCTCGCCGACTGTGAACTTGAGGCGGTAGCGCAGCTCTACTGGTGTCGAGGTGCCCGTGGTGCGAATGTTGATGGCTGGTTTGGCTGGGGAGGCAACTTGCTCCTTGGGAGTGCCAGAGGTCTGGTAGAAGGAGGAACACCCCAGCCCGCACGCGTAGCATGGTCCGCTGATACAGTCCTCTTGAACCTCGGCGGCCAGGGCCTTCTGGTATTCTCCCTCAAGGAATCCCTTGCTTACCCCAGTGTCTATAAACTCCCACGGGAGCCGCTCCTTGAGCTTGCGTTTCCTTGTGTAGCCTTCAGGATCGACACCTTGTTCCTCGAAGGCTTGGAGCCATCTTTGGGGTTTGAAATGCTCGCTCCATTCCTGGAAGTAACCTCCCCGCTGGAGGACTCCTTCCAGTACATCTGCCAGTCGTTCGTCCCCACGTGCAAGCACCGCCTCTATGAAGCTTGCTTCAGGGCGCGCCCATTTGATCTTTACGCGGCGCATCCGAGTCTCCTCCCGCAGGCGGCCAAGCTTTTCGGCAAGAAGTGGAAGTTGATCGAACCCCGCCCACTGGAACGGGGTGTGGGGTTTGGGAACGAACGCTGAGGTGTGTACGTTGACGACCAGACCCTTTACAGATCGTGCAATCTCCCTTATGAACTCTATGTTCATATCCACGTCCTCGGGTGTCTCGCCGGGCAGACCGACCATGAAGTAGAGTTTGACCCGGCGCCAACCGAGTCTGGCTGCGGTCTGGACCGTCTCGATGATGCTGGCATTGGAGACGTTCTTGTTTATGACCCGCTTAAGCCTGGGAGAGGCGGTTTCAGGCGCGAAGGTAAGGCCTGGTCTCTTTATCTCGGCAAGCCTTTGACCGATTTGTTCGTTGAACGCCTCGCCCCTGAAGCTGGGAAGCGAGATAGCCGTTCGGGTGGGTTTCAGCTTTGAGTTGAGCTTTGCAAGAAGTTCATCAAGCCGGGGGTAGTCTGATACGGCGAACGAGAGAAGGGATAGCTCCTCCCAGCCGGTGGCGGCAAGACCTTTCTCTGCAAGGTAGAGGATATCCTCTATCGAGCGAAGCCTTGCGGGGCGATTGCAGAAACCGGCCTGACAGAACCTGCAGCCGCGCAGACATCCGCGGCCTATCTCAACAACCAGTCTGTCATGCTCGATCTCACCTGTGGGTACTACCTGTTCCAAAGGCGTATCCTCTATTCGGAGCTCGCTCACCGTGCGTCTTTTTATCCGCTTCGAGCGGCCGTGGATACTGGGCACCCACACTCCTTCGATCTCGGAAAGACCCGCGAGCCTCTCCTTGCGATCCGGGGTTTCAAGCAGCACCGAGGTTATCTCCTTTATCGCATCCTCTCCATCCCCTATGCAGAAGGCATCGAAGAACACTGAGACAGGCAACGGGTTGACCGTGCAAGGCCCGCCTGCGACTATCAGAGGATCGTGCGGAGCGCGATCCTCTGAGTGGAGAGGTATTCCTGAAAGCTCAAGAATTCCAAGCGCGTTCGTATAACCCAGCTCACTTTGTAGGGTTATGCCTACCATGTCGAACTCGGAAAGCGGGGTGCGGGTTGCAAGGCTGGCGAGGGGGATAGCCGACGCTCTCATCAGCTCAAGCATATCCACCCATGGCACGAACGCGCGCTCGGCTGCCGCACCTGGGATATGGTTGATGATGTGATAGAGAACCCGAAGACCGTAGTTGGACATCCCGATCTCGTAAGTATCCGGGAATACGAGGGCTATTTTTACCCTTGCGTCCTCACGATCCTTGACCGCGTAGAGCTCGGAATCGGTATACCGGATCGGTCGCTGGACCTGTGGCAACAGGGCTGCAAACGTTTCCTGCCAGCTTTTACTCATCCTGGAATGATACCTTACCTTTGTACTAAGTCAAACCACTAAGAACAAATAATGAAGAGCCTGCAAAGCAGGCCCTCAGAATTCAATTTGCGATCTTTTCGCGTAATGGCGCTTGCGCCTAGCGAAAAGGAGCATTAGATACTGTGCTCGAACTGGAGCTTGTACAGGTTGTAGTAGGTGCCTTTGCGGGCCATGAGCTCGTCGTGGGTGCCTTCCTCCACGATGCGGCCGTGATCTAATACTACAATACGATCGGCATCCCTTACCGTTGAGAGCCGGTGCGCGATGATCAATGCGGTGCGGCCCTCAAGCAGTTTGTGGATCGCATCCTGGATTATAGCCTCGGTCTTGGTATCTACAGATGATGTAGCCTCGTCTAAGACAAGGATAGCAGGATCGAAGGCAATGGCGCGCGCGAAGGCAATGAGCTGACGCTCGCCAACGGAGAGGTTCACCCCGCGCTCCGCGACCTCTGCATCGTAGCCCCTGGGTAGCTTCTCGATAAACCCTGCTGCGTTGGCAACCCTGGCGGCCTCCTTGACCTTCTGCTGAGGTATCTCGCTGCGCAGCCTTATGTTTGTTTTTATATCCCCGATAAAGAGGAACACATCCTGCATCACTATCCCGATCCCTGAACGCAGCTTCTGCTTGTCTATATCCTTTATGTCTGCTCCATCTACCAGTATCTTCCCTTTCTGGATCTCGTAGAACCGGCACAATGTGTTGATAACCGAGGTCTTGCCCGCACCTGTGGCACCCACGAACGCCACCCTTTCCCCGGGCTTGATCTTGACGTTTATATCCTTTAAGACCCAGTCCTCATCGTTGTAGGCGAACCAGACATCTCTGAACTCGATCTCTCCACGGATACGTGAGATTTTTGCTTCTCCCTTGTAGGTTTCCTGCTTCTCGTCTAAGAGCATAAATACGCGCTCACCTGAGGCCATGGCCTGCTGCATTAGGTTGAACTTCTCGGTAAGATCGCGTATCGGCTCGAAGAAGCGTTCGGCGAACGAGATGAACGCGGTCAAAAGACCGATAGTTACGGGGCCGGCCAGTATCCAACCTGCTCCAAACCAGATGATTGCGGCTATCACCACCACGGCCAGGAGGTCAACGAGCGGCCTGAACACAGCAAAGATCATCATCTGTGAGAAGCGCGCCCTGAAGTGACTTTCGTTGATATCGGTGAACTGCCCCAGGCGCTTGCGCTCCTGATGGAACATCTGAACCACCTTTATTCCGGAAAGGTTCTCTGCGAGGAAGGCGTTGATGCGTGCAAGGCGAACCCTGACCTTGCGGAACGCGTCCCGGATCGTGCGCCTGAAGATTATGGTGGCGGCAAGCATTGGAGGTAGTATGGTAAAGATCACAAGCGCCAGACGCCAGTTATAAATAGGTAGATATATCACAAGTCCAAGAAGCAGGAAAGCGTCGTAGAAAAAGCTTGTTATGACCTCTGAGAAGAACTCGCTTAAGGCCTCGACGTCGTTTGTGGCACGAGTAACAAGTCTGCCCACCGGGTTGCGGTCAAAGAAGCGAACCGGCAGTCTCTGAAGGTGCCCAAATATCCCGGTTCGCAGCCTGTGCATCGAGCGCTGCCCGGCTACGGTGGTCAGGAAGATCTGGGCGAAGCTTGCGATAAGACGGATAAACACTATCACTATAAAGAAGATCCCCAGCCGTATGACCCCTTGCCAATCATCGCTTCTTAAGAAGGTAAGGACCTTGCTTTCGAATTTCGAGAGGTCTTCGTACGGAACGAGTAATTTCTCCTTCCCGGCTGGCCGGTAGCCCTCAATCCCCTTCTGCGCCGCTTTTTTTCGGTCCATGAGGTAGTAGTTCAGGCTATCGGCAAAGTTGCGCGGTTCGATCTTAGAAAGGCGCTCCTGGGGCACGGCATAGAGGCTGTCTTCTATTGGATAGACAAACTTCGCGTGTTTTTCGGCCTGCTGGGGCGAAAGATAAAGAAGCCTTGCGCTTGCCCTGATGTGGCGGTCGATGGCACGCTGGGTTATAACCGGCAGAGCGATCTGTCCTGCCATGAGCACAATACCCAGCGAGCCGGCCACAACAAGCATCCACCAGTCGCGCTCGAGATAACTCATCAACCGCTTGATGATCCTTGAATCGTATATCTTGCCGAGTTTTTCCTCTTCGACCGTGATCATTACGCTATCCCCTGCAGCCTTGCGAAAAGCGCATAAAGGCCGTCTTTGGCTAATAGCTCGGAGTGCGTTCCTCGCTCCGCGATCCTGCCCTCGTCCAGCACCAGTATCTCGTCCGCGAACGCCAGGCTGCGCGGTCTTGCCGAGATGATGATCACCGCACGAGAACTCATTATCTCTTTGAGCGCGGTGAGGATCTCTATCTCCTTATCAGCGTCTACCGCCGAGAGTGCGTCGTCAAGTATAAGTACCTTTGGTTCTGTAAGGACGGCTCGTGCGATCGTAAGGCGCTGTTTCTGACCGCCTGAGACGGTTACCCCTCTCTCCCCCAGGACGGTATCGTAGCCTTTGGGGAACTCGAGAATCTCTTTGTGTATACCTGCTATCTTGGCCGCAACCTCGACCTCCTTCTGCTCAACCTCACGTTCCACGCCGAAAGCAATGTTCTCCGTAACCGTCTGGGAGAAGAGGAAGGTGTCCTGAGGCACCATGCCTATCGCACGCCTCAGGACCTTCAGTGGGAGTTGATCTATTGAATGCCCGTCCACGGTGAGGGTTCCTTTGGGCGCTTCATACAGCCTGGGGATCAGCGAGACAAGGGTTGACTTGCCCGAGCCTACGGTCCCGATTATCCCGAGCACCTTCCCCGGAGCCAGGTCAAAGCTTATGTTTGCAAGCGCAGGGTGATCGGCTCCAGGGTACTGGAAGGTCAGGTTCTTGAAACGCACGCGGCCCAGGATCTCCTTGAGTGGCAGTGTGGCAGGGGTATCGGTAATCTCCGGCTTTGTATCGAGCAGGTTGTTGATCCGTCCCATAGAGGCCGAACCGCTCTGCAGGAGGTTTATTACCCACCCTATGGAGATCATCGGCCAGATAAGCATCCAAAGATAGGCCTGGAAGGCCACAAAGTCACCCACAGTCAACTGGGTAAGGATAACCATGCGACCGCCCAAGAGAAGGATCAGGACGAGCGAGAGGTTGGAAAGGAACATGATGAGCGGGAAGAAAAGACCCCATATCTTGATGAGGGAGATGTTCTTTTTGACGTAGTCGCGGCTCGTGTTGCGGAAGTTCTCGGTTTCGCCGGCCTCCTGCACGTAGGCCTTGACAACCCGGATGCCGGTGAGGTTTTCAGTGACCCTTGCCGTCATGGAAGAAAAGGCGTCCCGTACCGCCCTGAAGCGCGCATGCAGGAGTCTACCGAACCACCCGATGAAGAATGACATCACTATCAACGGGATCACTGAATACAGGGTAAGCAAACCTGTAAGCGGCCAGCGCAGGGTGGCCATGTAGATGATGGCAAGCACCCCCAGGAAGAAGATGTCAACGATGATCACGAAGCCCGGCATCATAGCTCGCATGACCGCGTTCAGGTCGTTGGTGGCGTGCGCCATCAGGTCACCCACCTGGCGGGTATCATAGAACGAATAGGAAAGTGTCTGCAGGTGGCGTAGGAGCCCCTCGCGCAGATCGGCTGTCACCCGGATAGCCGTTCCGGCAAGCCAGCGCCGCCAGAAGAAACGCCCCACAGAAATCAAAAGACCTGCAATGAGCGCCGCCACGGCAATGAAAAGGATCAACCTTATGATTCCGCTGTCCGCAACGATAGTGTCTATGGTCGGAGCCACAGCCTGGTAGATGGATTTGGGCAAAAGCGCCTGCATGGCCTCCCCCACCGCGTCACCCGTGGCAACAATCAGGTCTATAGCCGCACGAATCAGCCTGGGCAGGATGATCTGCAAATAATCAATCACTATAAGGGCAACCGACCCCACCATGATCTTGAGCACATGCGGCTGTAGATAGGGTAGCAGTGTCTTAAAGGCGCGCAGCCCCTTCCTTTTCGGCTGGCTTTTCTGCATACGCGTAGAGTCTACTGTTTTGATGACGATTTGTCAACAAAATTCTGCTCCTTTTGACGGCTCACGGCTGACAGCTCACGGCTAACGGCTGACGGCTCACAGCTGACGGCTCACAGCTGACGGCTCACAGCTCACAGCTGACGGCTCACAGCTGACGGCGCTCATTGCACTCCATTAGATAATCTGCGTTCATCTGCGGAATCTGTGGTTAAAGAAAAATGGCTTAAACAATCTGCGTTCATCTGCGAAATCTGCGGTTAAAGAAGTCGACTGGCTTGACATCCTTAGTTGCGGGTCTATCCTTAAGCCGAAAGGAGAGCGATGCTTGTTCAGTTTACCATCTTCCCGACCGATAAGGGCGAGGGTCTCTCCGGCTACGTGGCCGAGACGATAAGGATAGTAGACGCTTCAGGATTGTCCTACAAGCTAGGGCCTATGTCCACCTCGATCGAGGGTGAATGGGACGAGGTGTTCGGCGTGATCAAGAAATGCCGCGACGCTATGCGCAAGCACTCGAACCGCGTGTATATCGTGATCGCAGTAGACGACCGGGCAGGTGCTGTGAATCGCATTGAGGGAAAGATACGCTCGGTGGCGGAAAAGCTCGGACAGGAACCGAAGACTTAGCACCCCTCGTTCTAACATTAATCTAGGGGCGTTAGGTTAAAATCGGCGCTCCTTCGGCGGAGATAAAAAAAGAGCCGGGGGTATAATGCCCCGGCTCTTTAAATTCTCCTCTGGTTACCCGATCCTGACGTTGAGATCAAGGTTGGTGATGAGCCTGTCAAGAAGCTCACGGAAGACACGGCTGGGGTAGACGGAAAGACGAACCTTCTCGAGTGTCTTTGCGAGTTCCTTGGAAAGTGGACGCATGGCCTGATATATTGAGTGGAATGTCGCGCTGAATCGGATCTCCTCGTTGGTTTCTTTGCTCTTGATAACGGCAACATAGCTGGTCTTTACCCTTACCTGCTTCCCGTCAACGTCCAGCAGCAGCTGCTGCTCATCAACGTCAATAGACAGGTCGCCGTCAAGGTGCAGCTTGCCCGCAGGCTTCTCCACCTTGGCATCCTTCATAACCAGATCCATGAGACGCAGCTTGGCACGAGGGGTCTCAGCCAAACGATCCGACTCGATAAGATCGTCCAGCTCCTCAACGGTGGTATCCTTCATGCTCTTGAGGAAACGCTCGAACTCGCGCAGGCTCGCCCCACGAGCAAGCAGAAATAGAACATACTGATTCAGGCTGATGCGATCCGCAATCGCCTGTTCCGCCAGTGTGCGGTGCAGTGACACCGGAATACGAACGAGAAAACGTCCGCTGAAGTCCTTTGTCATTTTTCTTCTCATGGCTTCTCCTTTGTTTTGGACGGATATGATACTGATGGTGAAAAGTTTGTCAAGAGGTAATCTGGCTTTTTGAAAGAGTGGTAATTTGTCGTTTATGGTTTTTGTATCACCGGATTTTTAGTTTTAATCGTAAGGTTTTGCTGGGGCTGCAGGTAAGGATCCTCTCTCAAATCCCTGATCTCGGCATCACTCGTTGCGGGCTGCCGCGGGTAGCGAGGTTTATCCCTGCTCTCAGATAGGCCCCGTGCATACCGAACCCTTCGATGGGGTCTATCTCTGAGCCGTCCTGATCGCGCCAAGAGATGTATACAGGGTACAGGTAGCCTGTCTGGATCATCAAACCAACCAGACTCCTTTTGCATAAGGGAAGGTTGAACTGAAGTGCAAGTCCCGCACCTGCGTTTACTTGCCAGCCTCTTAAAGAGGACAAGTATGGTTCTTCGAGGGCATCCCCCACCTCGCCGCCTCCGATCTCGGTAAGTTCCAGCGCAAATACCGCCCCGCCTGCATCAATACACGGTCTGATCCATACCCAGTCCGCCGGTTTGAAGTTAACGCCCAGGTCGACCGATCCCGCAGCGTAGCCGAGTGATGCCGAGAGCGCATCCGCGCTTGTGCGCGAAAAAAGTCCGCCGCCCCAGGCACCAAGCGAGAAAAGACCGATCTCACCACCGCCCTGACCGCCTATAAAATAGAAAGGGCTCTCCAACTCAACAGTTTGTGAGCCACCCAGTATCTCCCGGTTGATTGTGGTCAGGTTGTCGTTCAGACCTTCCACGTCAACCATCATTCCGGCCACACCTAAGCCGCCCCACCCACCAACAGGGTATGCAAAGGCGGTCGCCACCGACATGATGCTCACGACAAGAACCTTAAGCCGAGTCATAGGCCAAGCTTAGTCCGCAAACGGGGTGTGTCAACACCTTTTTTGAACCTACGGCGTTTCTTCGATACGCCGTGGGGACCCCTCTAATACTCTGAGCATAACGCTTCACACGGGCAGAATTTCCTTTCCGTGCAACTGTTTTATACAAAGCATCAATCCCCCCTCGGCGGTTATTTAGAACAAGTCTCGATAATACGTGGGATGCTTCTTAAATCAGCACCTGGCACGGTAGATGCTAATATATAGTTCGACACGCTAGAGCCACCAAACCTCCTTTGGTTTTGGGATGTTTGATAAGAAACGCCTTTAACATAGCGGGCCGCAACCGCGGCCCGTTCCTTATATTCTCCCTTTCTCCTGTGGAGAAAGGATCGGAGAAAGAAACAGGCAAGCCAGCCTTTGGGCTGGCTTTTCATTTTATCTCCCTGCGATCTTTTGCCCTTCGGCAAAAGGAGCATTTAATCTCGGGGTCCCCGCGCGGCTGCGCAGCAGACGCGTGGGGTGTATTAATCTATTTCCTTCAGTTGTCTGCGGGCCGCGTCGCCGGCCTCGCCAGCCGGATCAAGCGCAAGCGCCTCACGGAAGCTTAAGCGCGCACGCTGCAGATCGTCATTGCGATTCTGGGGCGAGGATCGCGAGCGCTGAAGATACGCAAGTCCCAGGCTTAACTGGACGTCGGCCAGGCCTTCAAAGGAGATCCCGTAGCGATCAACAAACTCCAACACCCACTCGTAGTGGGTTATAGAGCTTGAGTACTTCCCCCTGGCAAGGGATATGTAGGCAAGGGCCAGCCTGGCACGCGTCTCAATTACCGGATCCGGGTAGTACCGCAGGCCGCGCTCAAAGAAGCTGTCCGCTTCCTCTATCCGGCGCTGAATCAGGAACCGCTCGGCAATCTCTGAGTTGATCTCAGCGATCGCCAACGGGTTGTAGCCTGAGAGCTCAAGCCGGGCAAGACAAACAGGGATGCTGTCGGGTTCAGGGATACCTCGTGAGTAGCGCAGAAGGGAGCCGGTCATGCCGGCATGAGAAAGCACTCTCAGGGTGTCGCCTATCGCAATGGCACGTGACAGCGAAGCAAACGCCACCGCTGCCGAGTCGTAGTGCTCCTCGTATGCAAACACAGAGGCCGCAAGAAGCCTTCCTTCAAGTACCCTGTGCGGATCTGTTGTTCTTTCGAGCAAAAGGTTCGTCGCCCACCTTGCTGAGTCCGTTTTTCCTCTTTTCAACTGCAAGGCGGCGTATTGCACGGCTCCTTCTTCCCAGAAGATCGTTTCCGGATACTCATAAAGGATCTCTTCCCACGCGGCAAGCGCTGCCCAGCCGTCACCCCGACGGCTGGCGGCTATAGCGGTCCAGTAAAGGCTGTAGGGGGTAAGACGCTCAACCAGCGGCAGCCCTCCTGCACTCTCGCGATACTCCTTCAGTGCAAAGCTTAGATAGGCGGCGGCGGTATCATCCATGGCGAAGCTCAGGTAAGCGGCCGCGGTATCGCAAGCGGCCGCCGTTCCCTTGGCAAGATAACAAAGACCAAGGCCGTGCAGGGATAGCATTAAAGCCATGGGGTCATAGTAGCGTTCGAGCGCGCGCTCAAAGCGAGAACGAACCTCAACCAGGGAGTCAGGGTCAGCCATGTTCTCCAGTATCCCGTAGACCCGTAACACCTGAACCACCTCGGTCAAGGGATGGGTGTAGGGGATGCGATCAAGCCAGGTCTTTGCCCAATCACGATGCCCAAGACGATAGTAGGCCTCGGCAGCGATGAGCGCCTGCGCCGGAGTCCAGGTGGTGTCAAGCTCCCTTGAGATGTAGAAGAGCGCCAGAAGCGCGCGGGCCGGTTCCTCCCTGCGGTTGTGAAGCGCAGCCAAAAGGGTGGCGGCCTGAAGGCGTTCCTCAGGAGAGTGCAGCGAGTCCTCAACAAAGCGAATCAACCCGCGCTCAGGATCGCCCTTGGCAAGAAGGGAGTCTAAAAGCATCTCCACCCTGGGCGGCTCGACCGTCGGCCGCATCGTCTTCATCTCCCAGACAGCGGACAATGGACTCGCACCCAGAATCAAGAGTAAGGCCACTATCCATGTTTTCATAGGTGGTGACGCGCCAGTACCTTTATATCTCACCCTATACTCTAGGCGAGAAATCGAGCTTGTCAATCGGTTTCACCCCAACGAGATGCTTCGCATCTCGCCGGGGACCCCACGACGTTGCCAGACGGCGTAGCGAGGAGTGGGGCAATAATTCTTCACGTTTCTATTGCACTCTTCAGGAACCCCTTCATAATTTAACCATGAGATTTCACCCTACGCATCCACTGCGTGGCTGCGCAGGGAACCCGAAGGACCGGAGACGGAAGGAGGTACGTATGACTAAGCTTCAACTGACCTATGAACTGGCCTCGGAGTTCTGCTCGGCGCTCTATTGCCCGGTGGAGACCGGGCAGGACGCGGTAAACGTCCTGTGCCTTGAGGGTGCAGAACCTCTGGGAGAACTGGAGGGTCTAATCGAACTCAACCGCAACACCCCGGATCTATATAACGACTGCGTGGTATTGTTCTGGCGGAACAGAGACGCTGGAGCGAATAAAAAGGGTGTGTTACGGGAAGGTGTGTTACGGGTGCGGGTGTTACGGGTGCGGGCGTTACGGGCGACCACCGAGCCGGGAAGATATTACACTCAGATGAGTCCGCACCCGCGAGGGGCGGCCAACCTTGTCTGGGGACATCACATCTACAAGCGCGGCAGGCACCGCGGGCACCCGGCCCTGGTCTCGGCCACGGGTCTCGACCGTGTCTGGCGCGATAGGGATAAAGACTTTGTTCAGGACATGTCCGAACGCGTGGAGACCGGCCGGTTCGGGATCCACGTTCACGCCGGGGGCAGGGGTGAGAGTATTGGCCGCTGGTCAGCCGGATGCATCGCCATCCAGGGCGGTTATGAAGGCGAAGCTTACCGCTTCTTTCTAGAGCGGATCGAGCGACATCCGGGCAAACTCTTCGGTCTCACGTTGTGGGGTGCGCGCGATCTGGGCAATTGGATGAAGACACGCGGACAGCCTGAGGAGCCTTATACCTCAGGCAGGTGCGTTACGGGTGTTACGGGTGTTATGTCCTTGCGACCGGAGCGCAAGCTCCGAGTAATAGTGAAAATGCCCCGTAGGGGTACGGGTGTTACGGGTTGGCGTCCGACCCTGAGATACGGGATCCAGAACCCCTGGGTGGCCCGGATGCAGAAGCTTCTTAACCATCGTATGGATTCACGGTTGGTTGTCGACGGGGACTGGCTTTCGCGTACCCAGGAGGCTTTCCTTTACTTCCAGCGTGAGAATGGGTTGAAGGTTGACGGGATATGTGGGCCCCTGTCGTGGGGGAAACTTTCACCGCGCGGGGACCCAGAAGAGGGTAATGAAGGAAATACATAACCTAGAGGTTATTATGAATCGGAGGTTCACCAATGATCATTGAACACGTGGCCAAGGCTTATGAGGCGATCAGCCTGGCACTCAAGCGCTGCAACCGCGACAGTATCAACAGCGATCTGCTCGACGCGCTCGAAGAGGCGCGAGAGAACCTGCGCAAGGCGCTTGATGAACTGAAGAGTGTGCAGTCAGACGACCGGAAGTTCTACGACGCGATCTTAAAGTACTCGCTCTCAAAGAAGGCTGAACTGGGCGACAACATCTCAGACATCCTGCGCTTCTTGGGGCAGGCGAAATGAGATGAGCGTCCTGGGCCTGGTGCGCGAGGTTGGCATTCCGCTTGCGCTTTTGATTGCGGCGGTGATTGCCCTGTGGCGCGCCTGGCTGCTGGAGCGGAAGATGAGAGAACGCGATCTTAGCCAAAGACGGCAAAGGCTTCTCGCCCGTGAAGACGAGCTGTATTTTATCTATCGGCAACTCGCCCTGCGCGAACTTGCCAATCTCGTCGAGGGCAGTGTGTCTAAAGAGGAAAGACATTGAAGAAGAGAGCGACGAATGACCTGGGATGTTTCCGCCGCAAGGCGATAAGCGATCTCGAGCGACTCAAGTGCAGGTATCTAAGGATGGTTCACCTCGCGCCTAAGGACGATCCCGAGCTGGGAAAGCTTGAGAAGGCGGTTCGGCTCCTGCCCGGGCTTCTGAAGACCGAGGAGAGTCTTTTGTCCTCTGAGCTGAAGGAAGCGCAGCGCAAGAGTTTGGAAGAGAATCTTGAACCGCTATTCACGATCCTTCGCCGGGTACTGGGCGCTGATTTCGATCGCAAAAGGGAAGATATACTCGCGGCGCTCGAGGCCGAGCTGAAATCCAATGGTTCGCGATAGAACCCTGCTCGCTGGCTTCCTCGAGCGCCTGCGTGCCTCAGCACCCCTCCTTGCGCGTTACCGCACGGACCCTGCGCTCTTCTTTACCGAGCGCGGGGTCCGGTTCTTTGCGGAATTCAAGAGACTATTTGATGATCTTTACTCACTCAAGACACGCAAAGCCGTGGTCTTAGCGCCGCGAGGGGGAGGCAAGACCTTCGGGGCTGCGCTTCTGGCAACTGCCTTCTTTTTATTCAAGGACTTCGACGTGGGCATAGTTGCAGGTTCCGAAACCCAGGCGCTTACCCTATTCTCATATATCGCGCAGTGGCTGGAGTTACCTGAAACAGAGGAATCGGTAGACAGATTGAGACGCAGCGAGCTCTTAGGCGTCAGCGGCAACCGGATCGTGGCCAAGACCGCATCGGCACGCTCGATCCGGGGATTACATCTGGGCAGAGGGACGCGGGGCGCAATCTTGTTGATAGACGAAGAGGCCGAGGCCGACGAGGATGTAGTCAGGGCAGCGCGATATACCGTCCGGACTGCCGATCCAGCCCTGATCCTTCGTTCCTCAACCTACCACAGATTAGTCGGCAGCTTCGCGAGACTCGTCGAAGATCATAAGTCCCAAGGCTACGAACTTTACCGTTGGGACAGTTTTGACATCGCCAAACCCTGCCCTTATGACTGTAAGTCGTGTCCTGTCAATGAGTTCCGCAGCCGCTACTGTAAAGGCAAGGCCAAGGAATCGGATGGCTGGATAGAGGCAGATGAGATCATAGGCGAGTGGCAGGATACCAACCGGGAAACCTTCGAGGTGGAGGTTATGGGGATGCGCCCTGCCTCTGCCGGATGTGTAATCGATCCTCAGGCTATTGATAGAGCCGTTATCAAAGAGGGTGAGGTGAGGGACGATGTGTGTTACGGGGTGTGTTACGGGGGGTGTTACGGGATTGACTGGGGGTTTGCCGGGATGACCGCGGTGGTGGTGCTGGGGATCAAAGGCGATGCGGTTCACGTGCTTCACACCGAGGCGTTTCATCGGCACGGGATAGACACCATTGTCCAGTGTCTAAAGGAGTTACGTGATCGTTTCGGTCTGCGCGAGGTCTATGCCGACTCCTCGCATCCATTCGAAAATGCACGGCTCAGGGATGAGGGCTTCGCGGTATGGGGCCGTCCGCCAGCGGGCGGCGCGTCCGCACCCTCCTCAGAAACACTTGGTGTGCCGTTTGTCAGTTTCAAGGAGGAAGGGGTTGCTATCCTTTCCTACCTTTTCGAGAAGGATCGCATACGCATCCCTGAGCGCCATACTACCCTTATCCGTCAGCTTCGCACCTGGCGGCGCGATGCGCAGGGGCACATCGTGAAAAAGGACGACCACTTCCCTGACGCGCTTATATCCGCGATGATGAAGCTAAAGCTTCAAGGGATAGGAAGTCGTGTACGCCGGAGCATTACTACAACAAAACCGCGTTTATTTGCATCTTATTAAGGGACTGTCGTTCCGACTCGATATCGCAACTGAGTTTCCAACTACAAAATCGCAACTTTTCCATTGCTTTCCTTTGGGCATGATACCCTCTTTTTGTTGACAGTCAGCAATTTCTTATAGCCTACTTTCTCGCCTTTGTTCGCCGCAGGTTTCTTTCAGCACTGCTTAAGTCGCAATAATATTGCGTTGGTGTATTTTTTGTGAATTAAAATAAAAAGAGGCACGGTTCTGGACCGTGCCTCATCGATGTTTCAATTATGGAGTTTTCAGGAAAGAGAAGCTCGAATACGCGCACCCACCGAGGGCTCGAAGAAGCTAATGCTATGCCCGCCGTATTCTTCTTGGGCCAGCAGCCTCAAAGAGCTGCTCACACGGTGGACGAAGAGTTCTACAACCACGTCCTGGGTTGTTGGATCGCCTTTCACGTGAAGACCCCTGACGTCTGGATGGTTGAGCACTAACATGTTTGACCCAAACTCAATGATCACATTGCTAAGCAAGCTCTCTTGGTAGTGAGTAAGTTCTCTTAGCTGCCGTTGTTGATCGTTGATTCGTTCCATCTTCTCCTCCTTTCAACATACTATGTCCTTTTACTTCAAGAACTTACCTAAGTCTGCGGTGGTGGTAGCGGGGGTTCAGGATTCGGAGGAAAAGGATCACCTCCTCCTCCTGTATCGAAGGTATCCTCAGGATCCGCTACATAACCAGACTCGCCGGTTGGTGAATCCAAGTGCCAAGAGGTTGTAGCCGCGACCAATGGAACCACCAGTCCCATAACCGTTAGGATTAAGAGTGCTACCACGACAAGTTTCTTCCATGTTCTCTGCGTTCTCTGCATATTAGCCTCCTTTTGTTTTGCAGGTTGCTCAATTGCAGGAAATGGCAAAGCAAATCAAGGGCCAATTCTATAAGCTTTTGATTTTAAGTGGCTTACAGATATATGCTTGACAGTGAGGAGGTTTTGGGGATGTAAAGTGTCACATATTTGCGACACCTGTATATCCATATACTGTTAATAGTCAACCAAAAGGCCACTTGAATGTGCAGGAAAACTGTCACAATATTGTGACAGTTCTGTTCTATTCTGGTTTACGGGGGATGTTGTGGCACTTCAGTAAGCGTGAGAGGTGCTGACGGGAGATGCCAAGACGCTTTGCGGTTCGTGTTACGTTGCCCCTGGTCTCAAGCAGGGTGTATCTTATCATCTCCTTCTCCTCGATTTTGCGGGCCTCGCGCAGGGTTTTGGTGGTATGTGGCACCACCGGGAAGAATCGCTGATCCAGGAGGTCGCGTGTAATAACCCTGCCGCGGGCCAGCAGGATTGCGCGTTCAATCACGTTTGCAAGCTCCCGGATGTTGCCTGGCCAGGGGTAGCTAATGAGGGCTTGCATTACATCATCCGCTATCTCTGTTACGTTCTTGTTAAATTCAGTCGAGGACTTTTTAAGGAAGAAGTTGATAAACTCCGGTATGTCTTCCCTTCGTTCGCGCAGAGGTGGGAGTGTAAGTGTAAACGTGCTTATACGGAAGTAGAGATCGTCGCGGAAGCGTCCTTCACGAACCTCCTCCTTGAGGTCGCGGTTTGTTGCAACGATGAACCTGAGATTGACACGTCTTTTATTCGATTCTCCAAGGCGGCGGATTATCCGTTCTTCGATCACCTCCAGTAGCTTGGCTTGCATGGCCAAGGATGTGTTGGTGATCTCGTCAAAAAAGACGGTTGAGCCGTCTGCCGCCTCCAGAAGACCCAGACGGTCCTCGGTCGCCCCGGTGTAGGACCCTTTGCGGTGTCCGAAGAGTTCGGACTCAAAGACCCCTTCCGGAAGGACTCCGCAGTTTATGGAGCAGAACCCCCGTTCACGCCGTGGGCTTTGTTCATGCACCATGCGGGCAAAAACCCCCTTGCCTGTACCTGTTTCTCCCTCAAGAAGGATGTTGGTATCGGATTGAGCTATCTGCTCAAGTTGGCTGCAGAGTTTGGTTATGGCAGGTGAGGTGCCTATAACGATCCCTGACTTTCCCAATGTTTGTCTTTTGCGAGCGAGCACTAACTCCTCCCTCAGTCTTGCAAACTCGGCCGATTTATCGATAGTTGCCGCAAGGAGATTGCCAAGCGCCTCGAAGTAGAGGGTTTTTTCGGCGTCAAAGAGACCCATCTCGCGGCTGTCCAGATAGATGGTTCCTATCAACTTCTCACTCGTTCTGAGGGGAATACACATGAGTGAGCGGATATCACTCAACATGATGCTCTTGGAACGGTTGAATCGTTCATCCTTGGTAGCGTCAGGTGTGTAGATGGGCTTCAGTCCCTGTTGAATGCGTCGGACAACGGTCCGTGAGATACGTCGGGCATCGTGCGTGGTTGGTGTGTCCATTCGTTTTGAGGCCACCGAGTAGAGCTCATCCTCATCCATCATAAAAACCATCCCCCGTTCTGCTTCGGTTAGCTCCAGAACTATAGCGAGAAGATCGAGCATGAAGTTTTCTTCGCCAAGGCGGTAGTTGATCAGTTCACTTACGTGCCTGAGACCCTCGAGATACTTATGGGAAAGACCGGATTGCCTCCGCCAGTCTGCGAAATGCTTGGCGCGAAAGCCTTTGATACGTTCAAGCTCCCTTCTCGCTCCGATACGCTCAAAGATTATCTGAGCCTCCTCCCACATCGAGATCGCCTCCTCTGAGTAACCTTTTTTCTCAAACATCGCCTCCCCGATTGTATAGAGGCTGAGCCCCTGCTCATAGAGTTCCTCATGAGACCTTAAGAGTTCAGCACTCTGGTGAAGCCGTGTTAATCCCTCCTCGAACTTCCCGGCGGCTATCAAAGCCCGCCCCAAGAGGCGAAAAGCCTCACCAAGTATGTCATCGAAACTAAGCTTTCCTATCTTCCTTACTAACTTGGATGCGGATTCCAACGCAAGGGCACTCTCGTTCTCTCCAATGAGAATCTCCACCTCCAGCAAACCGACGTTTAATCTCGCGTATACATCGCCTATCGTCTTCAAGAGCAAGTTGCACCTCTCCAGAGAGTTCTTAGCTTCATCATAGTTTCCTGCGGAGATATCCATACGGCAGAGCTTCATCTGGATCCATAAGAGGATGGTTTCGTCTTTGCGAGCCTCGGCAAGGGCCTTTGCCTTCGCAAGCATACGTTTTGCCACAAGTGACTTGCCCTGCAGCCTATAGAGGTCTGACCAACTATGTAGGATGTAAGCGGCAAACGAGCTTGTAGACACAGCCCCCTGAAAGCCTTGCCAGAGCTCACGGTGTATTCTGCAGGATGCCTCCCAGTCTCCAAGGTCCCTCGATCGTTGGGCCTCGAACAAACGAAGCAAAGCCACCTGGTATTCGTCGTTGAGCTTGCCAAGTAATTCGATCGCTTGTCGTGCTACACACCGAGCCTCTCGGTGACGCCCTGCGGTTGAAAGAAGCTTGGCTTTTTGACGCAGAACCCCGGCGGTGAGGATAGGATACTCCATCTTCCTGGTTAGCCATAGGGCCCGTTCTACGTAGTCTTCCGCATCCTTAAGTTTCCCAAGGTCCTTTAGAATATCCACCAGGAGAAGTATTGACCGGCAGATCTCACCTTTGTTGTCGGCTTTCTCGTTTAACTCAAGAGCCTTTTGTGCATATTCGAGTGCCCCGGAAGGATTCCCCTTAAGGAAGAGCGTCCACGCCAGATCGTATTGAACGCTGCGTTGCTCGTAGGATGAGGAGGCGATCTTTCTGTTTTGTTGGAATAAGCGTTGAGCTTCATCAAGTTGTCCACGATCGAGGGCGTTCCATCCGCGTGCGGCAAGCAGTTGGCATTTAAGTGCGCTGGAGGAATCCTTGAGGAACTCTTCACTGCGGTTGAAGAAATCATCCGCTCGATCGAGATCCTTCACCCTTTGATAGGCCAGGCCTATTCGCAGCATGAGATCCGCTTCGCGCTCGGGTTTGGCTTCAACCAGAGGCAGTACCTGGGTGTAGAACTCCTCCGCCTGGCGGGCGTTATGTTCGATGTCTGCTATGCGCCCCAGCTTAAGCAACATCTCCCTTCGTTCGTTTCTGGCAGGTTTACTTCTCAGAGCATTCTTAAGGAACACGCGTGCCTGGTTGAAGTCGTAGGTGGCGGCCAGACGATTAGCAGCTGGAACCAGATAGCGGCGGGCTTTTACCCCTACGCCTGCTTTAAAGTAAAGCGAAGCAAGCTGAACAAGATAGGAGTTATCCCAGGCTGATGGATCCTCATCCCACGTCTTCCTGCACGTAGCCTCCAGCGCCTCGGCCAGTTTCCTACTCAGGGTTTTTTTATCTTCACCTGTAAGTTCAGCCGATGCATATTGCCTTACAAGATCGTTCTGGGGCTCATAGTGAGGGACGTCACGGTAAAGGAAGGAACGCACAAGACCCGCGTTGGTCAGGTTCAAGAGAATCAATGGGGTATCCGATTTGCCCAGAGCGCTCTGTAGCAGCGCAGAGGGCAGGGATCCATCAACCGTTGCCAGCGCCGAAAGAACCAGTTTTGATTTCTTGCTGAGTCTTTTGATCCTTGCACCCAGCCGCTCTGCCAGCTTTTTAGCCAGGCTCTTCGCTTCGGCAGGGGATTTGTAGAGCCATCGCTTCTTCCTATACAGCCATCCCTCATGGTAGAGCACCTCGAGAAGTTCACCCATACGCCTTGGGTTCCCCTCCCCTATCGATGCCAGAGCACTTGCAAGTGGGTGTTTTTCACGAAGGCCTTCGAAGGTTCGGGAAACCAGCTCAAGGATCGTTTCTTTATCCAGAGGTTTAAGCTCGATCCTTGAGGCCGCAGGGTAGATTCGCTCAGGAACCGCTGCAAGGATGATGCCCAGCTTGCCGTCAAAACCGCGGGCAAGAAAACCAAGGCACTCCTCCTCATCAGTGGACAGGTCGGTGGGTACGTCTATCATCACCGCATCGAGTTGTGCCTTGCTCGTGGCCTGGAAGATCCTCTCGTAACGGTGTTCCTTCTCCTCAGCCCGGCTCTGTTCCCCCTCAAGGCCCAGTGCAGCGGCCAGATGTTCTATAATGGAAAGGTGGCCTGCGCGGCCCGTAACGAGCAAGGTGTTGCGGTTTTGGACCAAGGCACGGAACCGAAACTCCCTCAGTAAACGCGACTTGCCGATCCCGGACTCCCCTCCAAGGAGCAGGACACTTTTTTCTTCAAAGATCAATCTCTCAAGCTCAGAAAGCTCCTCCTCACGTCCACCGAAGCAAAGCGTAGGGGCAACACCCGGCTGTTTAACCTCGACACCCTTCCCTTTGTTAACCAATCCATGGATTACGGTTATCACCTCCCCTGCTGTGGGACGCAGTGCAGGGTCGGGTTGAAGCATCCTGAGGATGAGCTCTTCAATATCATGTTGTTGTCCCTCAAGTTTCTGTTTGCCGAACCCGGGTGGTGTCTTGAATTTCGCCCTGACAAGCTCGTGGAGGGGCTTCTTACCCCACAGCCTTTTCCCTGCCAATCCCTCATAGGCTATCGCTCCAAGTGAGTAGATGTCTACTGCTGGGCTGATCTCCCCGTCCAGGAATAGCTCGGGTGCCACATAGTCAAGGGTGCCTCGAGGCTTGGCGGTGTGGCTGAGGATATAGTCCTCCGCAAATCCGAAGTCCAGAAGCACCGGCTCACCATCCTCTCGGACAAGGAGGTTGGCGGGTTTCACATCGGCATGAACTATCCCCTCCTGGTGGATGTCTGAGAGGGTGGTTGCCGCTTTGCCCAGAACCCTGAGGAAAAGCTCGATGAATCCGGGCTCTGAACGGTGCTCATCCATGAAGCGGTTGAAGGGCTTGCCCTCAATCAACTCCATCGTGAAGTATGGGTGCTTCTTATGAAATCCCGTCTCATACACGTGCAGGATCCCGGGGCGATCCAGGCGTGCAAGGATAGCGAACTCCTGTTGCAGGCGGTGCGCCTGGTCTTGCTCTGTGGCAAGTTTGAGCGCCAGCTCATTGCCAGTGGTTTCATCCTTTACAGCCATAACGACGCTTCCCGCCCCTTCGCCCAGCTTTTTGAGCTGGGTAAAACCGGGTGGCAGGTCGTATTTTTTGCTGCGTCGTTTAGGCATACCTGTAATATAAATGAGACAGAGGCAAAAGTCAACCCCCCCAGGGCCGAGTTATCCACACTGCAGGCTCAACCCCATAATTTTGATAAAATATCGCATCTGATTTAGCTATCATCCCTTCGTAGATAAACCCCACCCTCTTGACAAATCATTCCATCTGACTATAATTCAATTACAGTCAAGTTATAGCGGAAGGATTTTAAAAGGAGATCACATCCTCATGAGTATCATTCTTTGGAAGAGGAAACGGTGAGCCTTTTAGAAAAAGCCAGCGAGGCCTTGAGGAGGGGCGAAAGGTCCTCAGCGCTCGCCTTCGCTTTGGAGGGCGTGAAGTACGAATGCTCACCGTCCGAGGCTGTCGAGCTTAACCGGATAGCAGCGGAGGCGCTTCTTGCGCAGGGCCAACTCAGCCGCGCCCGAACCTACGCGGAGATCGCCCGAAAGAACGCCCACCCAACCGGGGATCACCGTCTTGCCTACTCGAGTGCCGTGACCTTGGGAAAGGTCTTTGCCCGCATGAATCAATACGCCGCGGCCGACCAGGTGTGGAGCGAGGCTTTGACCATTGCTGGAGTGGACAAAAATCCGCAACTGCAGGGGCTGGTGCTTTTGAACATGGCCATCCTTGACCAGCGCCGCGGCAACCACCACCGCGCTCTCAACACACTCCAAACCGTCAGCCAGAACTTTGAGAAGGCAAACGCCTTAAGACCCCTCGCGGTCTGCTACGGTCGCATGGTGTTTTCTTTCATAGAGGAGGGAAAAACAAAGGATGCGACTTCAAGCAGCGAGAAGCTTGAGGAGTTGGCCCAACGTCTGGAAGATAAGAATCTCCTTGCGATAGCCTTCTTCCGAAAGGGTTCGATCTATCTCAAGCAGGATAGGTTTTCCGAGGCACTCTCCCCCTTCCAGGAATCCACCGAGCTGTTCAGGGAACTCGGCGATCTCAAGAATCTGGCCCTGGTTCTGTGCGATCTCGCAAGGGTATATATGAACCTGGAGGATATGGAGAAAGCCGATTCCCTACTTAAGGAGGCGACAGGGTTAGCCGAGGAGATCGAATCCCACAGTGTTCTTAACGCTGTTCAAATCGCCTTTGCGGATATTGCTGTACTTAACGACTCATGGGAGAAGGCGAAAGGTTACTACCATGAGGCCCTGAGGAAAGCCGAGGCGATTAACAACGAGGATCGTTTCCGCGTGTTGCATGAGAGTTTTGGAAAGAGCATAAGGAAACTCGGATTAGATATAGCCGGTCTCGAAGATCTACTGGTGCAAGCCAAGGAGGGCTACGTGCGTTTGGGGCTAACAAGGGAAGCGGAAGAGACAGAGCGTTGGCTCGCTCAAATCCCCTGACAGACTAAAAACCTAACCCCCTCAACAATCCAAGGAGGATAACATGAAGCGCGTAGCTTTGGCTTTTGCCGCGCTCGTTTTTTTTGGGCTTATGGTGAGCCCTCTTTTTGCAGATTGCACTGAAGAAGACATCCACAATGCGGTCGCTCAATGGGCAGGTGTTCCCCCTGCGCAGGTAACCTACGTAACCCTTCTGGACGGTCTGGGAGGGAGATTATGGCCACAGGACGCCCCACCCCTGATCGCTGAAATCGAACAGATGTGCGGCTGCATCATCCCGCCGGAGGTCTACGAAACCCTTGAGATCGTCGAGGACATAGACGACTTCGTAGGCGTGGATGATCTGTATACTAAACCAAAGAACTAGTGCTGAGCTTCTCCAGGGAAGCCTGCGAAGATCAACAAACCTCAAGGAGGCAAACCAAAAACTAACTTGAACTAAGACCCCAGGCCTGTCAGTGGATCCCGGTCGGGCTCTAACCCGGCCGGGGATTTTTTTTTTGCCCTTGACTTGCGAGGTTCATCCCGTAGACTCACACCTATCAAGGAGGATGCATGAAACGAGTTGTTCTGTGCGGGCTTCTGATAGTGGTCGCGCTTTGGGCAGCAGATGCGCGGCTTTCCAAGGCCGACTACTACTACCAGAACCGCCACAAGGATTACAAAGGCTATACCGATCAGATCTACAACCTGTGTAAGGAACTCCTTTCCGAGGACGCCGACGATGCCGAAGCGCTCTGGCGCATGGCCAGGCTTTATTGTCTTTACGGTGACGACAAGACCTCAAAACAGGATAAGCTTTCCCACTACGAGACGGCCAGGGGTTACGCGGAGAATGCCAAGGTGGCGGACGCTGCTATCCCCGAGACCCACTTCTGGTACGGGGTAGCCCTGGGGCGCATCGGTC
The DNA here is from genome assembly GCA_004375895.1 of Candidatus Stahliibacteriota bacterium. Classification (GTDB taxonomy): domain Bacteria; phylum Hydrothermota; class Tepidihabitantia; order B3-TA06; family B3-TA06; genus B3-TA06. The sequence continues at coordinate 16,569 of SOJW01000014.1, read as the reverse complement.
AGACAAAGGGTATTTTGAACTCCCTTTCCCTTGCCGGACCGGTAAAGAGCGCGTTCCAGAAGGCTCTCTCACTGGACCCCGACTTCACCCCTGCGATGGACGGGCTGGCCATCTGGTATCTTGAGGTGCCGGGTTTTGCAGGCGGCGACATCAGCAAGTCCATCTCCTATCTCCAGAAGGCCATCGCCATTGATCCCAACTACTCGCTTCTATACGTTGACCTGGCCAAGGTGTATATAAAACAAAAGAATTACTCCGCCGCCCGTGCCCAGCTCAAGAGGTGCCTGGCGGTTACGAATCCCAAAAATCCCGCGGACTTCTACCTTGACGACAGGCCAGAGGCGGAAAAACTCCTTGCCGAGATAGAGGGCAAATGAGCGTCTTCTTATCCCTCCTGATGCTTGCCGCCCCCATAGAGGTTGCCCAACAGATGCCGCTGCAACCTGTGGTTCCCAAGCTGAATCCGGAGGAGTTCAGTCGAGTTGTAGGCCCGCTTGTTTTCCCTGCGCCGGTTGTTGGAAGGATCGAGATAAAAGGCAACGAGTTTACCCATGAGGGTATCATCCGCCGCGAGCTTGTCTTTGGACCGGGCGACACCCTGTACCCGGAGGCGGTCGAGGAGACCCGCAAGGCCATACTGAGCACCGGTGCGTTCGGCAAGGTTGACATCAAGGCGGTTGATCCTGATGCGGAGAAGAGCGACGTAGTAATCACGGTCGCTGAACGCCGCTTCCCCCTGCCTTACCCTATCGTTGGCATAGACGCCTCCACCGGATTCTACCTGGGTGCTGGCGCGCTCTACCCCAACCTTTTTGGCCGGGCGCTGCACGTGGACGTTGGAGGCGAGATCGGGTTCCGGTTCGCCACGCCTCGCTGGAAGGGTTATACCTATATCGGCGCCCCCCTGACCTACAATCGCTGGCACGGCGAGAAGTTAGGTTACACCTTTACCTACTTCTGGCGCAAGGACGCAGAGATCTACCGCATCGAGCACAGGGTATCATACGAGCAAACCGTGCGGCTGGTTCGTCCCTTGACCGCTTCGCTCGAGATCGGCTTCCTGCAGACCAAGGCATACGGTCTGGAATCAGACACCATGCAGTATACCTTCGCTTCGGATACAATCGACCGCTCCGTTTACTTCAAGCCAACCCTTGAACTTGACCTGCGCGACGACGCTTCGTATCCAACCAAGGGAGTTCAGGTCGTCGCCTCCTACCTCCACAATCCGGGCTACACCGAGGGCTTTCAAACCCAGCGCGCCTGCTCCCTCTCGGTTGCCGGCTACGTCCCCCTGCACGCCAGGGTCGTTCTCGCAGGCAACGTTTACACCTACCAGCAGATAGATTCCATCCCCGTCTACCGTACCATCTATATCGGCAAGGATCGCTTCCTTCGGGGCTGGAAGGACACCACCCAGGTTGGGGCATGTCTTTCGGTGGGTTCGGTGGAGCTGCGCTACCGGTGGCTGGATTTTTCCCTCAAGAATCTGCCCCTTGTAGGCAGTATAGACAACTGCTGGTGGGCGGCCAGTGTTTCGTTCGACATCGCCGCCATACACGAGCCAGGGTTGCCGCCTTTCTACCTGGCCGACGTCAACGAAGACAGGTACGACGGGCTGCTCGCCGGTGCAGGCATCGGTCTGGGGCTGGGGCTTGGTAAGGGGTTCGTCGGCAAGCTGGAGCTTGTCTACGGTATAGGTTCGGGAACCGACCGATGTCCGCTCTCCTTGACCGTCCCGGCATACTTCGGCTGGAGGTTTTAAGAAATGCTCCTTTTTAGCGTGTTATAGCACGCTAAAAAGATCGCAGTGAAATGACCGTGTGCGGTAAAATGATTGTATAAGAAAAAGCCCCGGTGGTGCCGGGGTAGAAGAGAACTTAAAGAAATTTAGAGGATATTTGGTTTGTCACATAACTTTTGCTTTGCCGCAACACTTTTTGTATTTCTTCCCTGATCCGCAAGGGCATGGGTCGTTGCGTCCGACACCGGCAGCGGTAACCTTTCTCGCTTCATCTACATAGTCAATCATTGCAATCGAAGGGATTCGATAACTTACGCAGGTGTTGCCATTGACATTGGTGATGGCAAAATCCCCCCTTGTAATTATATCCATTCCTATGATAGCCCCACAACGTCCGTCATGAATTTTATCGCACTCGATTACTAAGATACCCTTTACTTCTACTTCGTTCGGCAAATAATAATTCACCATGTACGTGTTTTTTTGACTTTGCCCACCTGCGTGATGTAACATTGCGGTACCGGTAGGTATAAGCTTCAAGGCTTCGGCTGTTGCTTTTGTAATAACGCTGCTGGATGCCCCTGTATCCCACAAGGCATTTGTTTCATAAAGCTGAGAGGGCGATTTCATCTCGTCGGGCGTAGCACATATTTGAATTGTCGATATTTATTGAAGGAAGCAAGCCGGAAGCTTTCCTTGTGCATGCATGAAACGAAACTTTAGGAACAGGCATTTATGCGATTTTTGTGGAAGTAACGGTAGTCGTATAAGCTTCTGGCCCTGGCAGGCACGGCTGAAGCATGAAAGAGCCTAATGGATATTTTTTCTGAGTTTCTACGTATGCTTCCAGAGCTGTGGGATAAACGCCAATAACCCTTTTCCCCTTGATAACAAGAATCTTGCCCAAGTGTTTTTTGACAAGTTCTTGTTGATTCTCAATAAAAAAGGCTAGCTCTTTTTCAAAAGCAATCGTGCTCATATGTCCTCCAGAAGGTTCTTGCACTCAATTGCCCCATGAAAGCCTGAAGCTGCAGCTGAATAATCCACATCACGCACCCAAGGGGCACTCGCGTAAGTATAGCGCGCCGGCAGGTTTTGTCAAGCCCCCGGTTATAAAAAAGTGTAGACATGATATCACTCCTTTCGACTCATGATTCAATTCTCCACACTCCCCTGACGAACACAATATAGACGTGACGAATCCGGATTTAGTTGCCTCAAACAACAACCACCAAGCTTGCATCGCTCCTAATTTCCGCTAGACTTAGAAATCAGATTAACTTGGACTATGGGAGAGATATGCGCGAGCAGAAAAGTACGGCTAAGACAATAATCCACTACTTCAGGCCGCCTGACCGGGAGCTTGATATCGAGACCGACCTGCTCTACAAAGATGAGGAGGTGATCGTTACCTCCCACATCCTTTGTGGTGCCTCCAAGCCACTGGTAATAGACGGCGAGACCGTGATAGCGAACGGTTACCGGGCGGTGTTCGCCGAGTATCGAAAACATTGGCACGACGTGGCGAAAATATTCAGACCTGACCGGACTGAGCAGGGTTTTACCGGCTACTACGCGGACATCAACACCCCCTCGGAGGAACGCGACGACGGATACTGGACCAAGGACCTGTTTCTCGATCTCTGGATCTCCCCTGATCGCTCAAAGATCGTTGTCCTCGACGAGGATGAGTTCGAGAAAGCGATCGGTAACGGCTGGATCACCGAAGATGAGGCTCACTCGGCAAAAGCCGAGCTTGATCGCTTGATAAAACGCTTCCGTGAAGGAAGCTTCCCTCCTGCTTTATTGGAGCGCTTCTCATGATTAACCTCCTTCTTCTCCTCTTATCGGTCAGCAAGACGTTCACCATACGTATCTTTGCCGAGGAGCGACCGCCCCAGGTGGTGATCTCCTCAACCCAGGGCACATACAGAATAAAGGTTGCCAACGACTCGCTTCTTTTGGTCAACGGCAAGCGGGAACGATACTTCCAACAGATGGAGACAACACGCTACACCATCACCGCGGGGGAGATCAAGCGAAGATATGCGGGTGGATTCACCTTCTATGCATCCGAGGGCGAACTCGTTATTCTCAACTACATCCCGGAGGAGAATTACCTGGCGTCGGTGGTGGCAGCGGAGATGCCCGAAGGTGGTGCCGAGGCACGAAAGGCGCAGGCCATAGTGGCAAGAGCTTACGCATACAACAAAATGGGTGGTCACGATGTGGGGTATGACCTCCTGGACAGCCAGGACTCCCAGGTCTACCGCGGCCTGCCCACCGACTCCGCATCGCTTCAAGCGGTGCGCGAGACCGAAGGGCTTGTCTTAGGATATAAGGGTGAGATAGCCGAGGTCTACTATCACTCCACCTGCGGTGGGATGACCCTTTTGCCCTCCGATCTGTGGGAAGGAGCCAAGGATCAGCCCTATCACCGCAGGAGGATAGATACCCTGTGCTGCAACTCCACTTTTTACGTATGGGATGATACCTTCCGGTTGGACAGTTTGGTCTTTAATCTAGGTCTGGATGTGCCGATTGATTCCATCCATCTGGTGAGGAGATCGGATATCGCCCTAACCCCTGTCAAGGGATTTATCTTCTACGCGCCCGACTCTAGCTTCTTCGCCTACAACGAGGTGGTTAATCTCCTCGATCACCGGCCCAAAACCCGGCGCTTTGAGGCTGAGATCGCGGACAACCTCCTTATGATTCACGGGCACGGCTACGGGCACGGGGTTGGGATGTGTCAGTTCGGTGCCATGGCCCTGGACAAGGCGGGTGCGGGCTACCGGGATATACTCAGCTACTACTTCCCCGGTACCGAGATCCTCGCGCTGTCCCGCATCTCCAAAGGGGCTCGATGAGATTCTCCTTTTCCCTTAATCACCTTATCAGGACTTGACAAGCCTAGGGATTTGGCTATAATAACATTTGAATCTGAACTTCGGCTTATCCGGAGTGTAGGATTCCTTCTAGAGGGCCTCAAAGGCCCTCTTTTTTATAGCCAGACAATTCCGCAGGGATCCGAACTTGAAGCTATCTTGCAAAGTATTGGATCTAGCCTGTAAAAATAGTCCCTTCTTGAACCAACTCTCATGTGCTTATTGGGAGAAATATTCTGGCGCAACAGGTAAGCACACAAATCTGTAGCTTGTACGAAATACGAATGTGCAGAGTTTCTGAAGCTTGGGTCCTCAATAATATTCTTCAAAGGGAGGTATCTATAACCTGAACCGAAACGCTTTTGCACGGGCACAGGATTGTAGCGTCGCATCCGACGCAGTAATTGTGTTAGTTTCTTATCATCGGTATCGTCAGAGAATATCATTCCCTTTTCATGTGGGTTATTTGGGCCGGGGAAGTTATGACTAGCTATTGTATTTTCAAATCTTTGCACAAGAGCTTCCCATGCATTTTCAAATACATCATAATTCGCAGGTTGCCCCCGTTTGTCTATTACTATATTGATTACATTCAAGTTTGTTAGCGTAGCTAGAGCATCTGCGAATTCTCGAACCATAGCTATACGATTATTTGCCTTAAGCCACGTCCATTTTCTGAAATCACTAACCAAGTCTACGGCATGGAATTCTTCCCTTATACGGAACCCAAACTTTTGCCTCATGCGATATCTAAAATCAACAATCCGGTCGAAGGCACTTTGCCAACTTAACTCATGAACTACCAGTCCGGTAAGCACAAAATAACGGGTTGGCGAGTTGACTAAACCACAGTCACCGCTTTCGTCAACATACATGAGATACATCAAAACAATTATAATCTTGGGCATATACTCTGTCAACCGAGGCTCTACGAAAAGGTAAGGCCAGCCGAAAGGCTGGCCTCATTGTTCTTGATTGAACCTTATCCTTTACATGTTCTTGAGGTGTTCCTCAACCGCCGCCAGTTCTTTTTCTAGTTGTTCTTTATAGCGTTCCAGGTGTTCCCGTTTCTCCTGGGCGGTGTAGAACCGGCGAACCCCGTAACACCCGTGGCCGCAACCACAGCCGTGTTCCGGTGTGCAGCAGGAACCGTGATGCATTCCATGCTTGTTCATCTGAAACCTCCTTTAAAGGTTTTTTGCGTTTAGTTTTATCCAACAGGCCAGTGGATTTATTTTTAAGTTCAGTGTTTTCACACTTAATTTATCAAGCAAATACTTAATAGCTTTCTCAAAAAAATTATCCATTTGATTCGAGCTCCCTGATCTTTTCCTGCAACATCTTTAGCTTGTGTTTGAGAATCCTCTCGTGCTTTTTTAAAAACTCAAGCTTGTCTTCCACGGTTTGGAGTTCCTCTTCGCATTCCCCCTTGCAGTCGCAGGTGCACACGTGGGAAAGCATTTCCCCGCAGTGTTCCAGGGCGGCCTCATCTATCTCGTACGGCAGCCAGTATCCTTTGCGCTCAGAGTGAACCAGGCCGGCGTACTTCAGAACCTTCAGATGCTGGGACACGGCCGATGGTGTAATGCCCAGAATCTCGGCTAGTTCCTTGACTCCAAGCCGACCTTTTTCCTTCAACAGCTCGATGATACGAATCCGGGTCTCTACACTGAGAGCCTTGAAAAGCTCGGCATGTTTCGATTCATCCATAATTCATCCAATTCAGTAGTTGCTTAAATTATAAACCAATTGAGAACATTGTCAAGGGTGACTTTGAGAGTTCCCCTCGGGTTCACAAATTAGACCAGGTTAATATAGATAAAGGCTGAGCAATTGCTCAGCCTTACAATATCCTTCCTGCGATCTTTTTGTGCTGTGCGCAAAAAGGAGCACATGATTCGTGGGGTGTTATTTTATCAGCGCGTTGGCGATGACCTGGCGCTGGATCTGGTTCGTGCCCTCGTAGATCTGGGTTATCTTCGCGTCGCGCATGTACTTCTCAGCCGGGTACTCCTTCATGTAGCCGTAGCCGCCCATTATCTGCACCGCGTCCGTGGTAACACTCATCGCCATATCCGATGCAAACAGCTTGGCCATCGCCGACTCCTTGGCAAAATCCTTGGCACCGGCATCTATCATCCTTGCCGTTGCGTAGACAAGTGCGCGTGCAGCCTCGATCTGGGTGGCCATGTCGGCAAGCATGAACTGGATACCCTGGAAGGATGTGATGGGCTTTCCGAACTGCACGCGTCCCTTGCCATAAGCCAATGCTTCATCAAATGCGCCCTGCGCGATCCCTACCGCCTGAGCGCCAACGCCCGGTCTGGTGCGGTCAAAGGTCTTCAGGGTGATAATAAAACCCATGCCCCGCTTTCCTAAAAGATTCTCCTTGGGCACCTTGCAGTCGGTAAAGATCAATTGGGTGGTCTTGGATGCCCGGATGCCCATCTTGTCTTCCTCTTTGCCGAACCCGAAGCCTGGGGTGCCTTTCTCAACCACCAGCGCCGACACACCGCGTGCGCCGCGCTTAGGATCGGTGACCGCGATCACCGTGTATATCTCGGCCACCCCGCCGTTGGTGATGAACTGCTTGGTGCCGTTCAGAACAAAGCCGTCTTCAACCTCTTTTGCCGTGGTCTTGATGTTTGCCGCGTCAGAACCGGCCTCGGCCTCTGTTAAGGCGAACGCGGCGTAGGATGCGCCGTCCGCGATGCGGGGAAGGAACCGCTGCTTCTGCTCCTCTGTGCCATAAAGGATTATAGGCATGCAGGCAAGGCCGTTGGCTGCGTAGGTGGTAGCCACACCAGCACAGATGCGGGAAAGTTCCTCGGCCACGATACACATCTCCATGCATCCGCCGCCCAGACCGCCGGCCTCCTCAGGGACAAATACACGCAACAGGTCAGCGCGCGCCAACTCCTTCATTATCTCTTCAGGAAACTCGCCCTTCTCGTCAAGCTCCGCGCGGACGGGTTTCACCTTCTCCTCTGCAATCTTTCGCGCCAGATCGCGTATCATCACCTGTTCTTCAGTAAGAAAGTAATCCATCAACACTCCTTGGTTTCAGCCCAACTTCAAATTCACTATTTGACAAACTTCCACTCTAATTATACGGGACAGGGGGAAATTGCAACCTTAAAGTATTGTGGGGTGTCTTCACAATTCAAGGAAATTGGAGTTACTGATCTGCTTATTCCAATTTCAGGTAAAGATTTGAATTGTGGGGAGCGAAATGATACTCAAGTTACATTTGCTCACCCAAATCTTACTTTTGGGGCGAAAAGTGACATTTCTGCTTTGAGAATTGTACTTAGGTCCAATTTCGAACAACTAAATTGGAGTCACACGGGTAAAAGTCCAATTCGCTTCTGCTGCTACTTCTTGCTGATAATGTTTAATACCTCCCTAAAATGTCAATCCTTTCTTCAAGCCCTCACGGCGCGCGCCAGAGATTCTCTCGCGCTTCGTCCTTTAAGAACATTACAGGTTCGGTATTGGGAAGAATCGTAAGCCCGATTCTAGTCTTTCGATTAACGTCTTTTAGATAGAGGCCGGGCAGCGCGTTGGCTAGAACACCGAGAATCACGCGGGTATTGCCTTTGTGATCCATAAATCGCAGGCTCGAGGTGCCGTAGTCGGTTACGCCCAGCATCGTGCGGGTCAGGCCTGAGGTGTCAGCGAACTTTAAGACCGCACCGCTATCGTCAACATAGAGTCTTGCCCTGCTCATCCCGGTCCGATCCTTGAGCACAAACTTGTGGGCTGCGATCTTTCTCGGCACAATCAAGGGCACAAACTTCTCAACGACTATGAATCCTATGAGTACAACAAAGAGGGCGAAGCTCACCCACATCCAGACCTTGCTCCGGCGCTCAACCTTTTCCAATCCCCTGGTAACCTCCTCGATTCCGGGTTTTGCCATGAGGTCTCCTTTGGTTGTCAGTACTCGATTCCCTTCCTTCCCTTAACGCCCTTTTGGTAGTAGTGCTTAACCTCGTTCATCTCGGTGACCAGGTCTGCGGCTTGTATTAACTCCTTGGGAGCATCCCTGCCGGTGCAGACCACCTCAAGCCCGTGAGGGCGGTTGATGATAGCTTCCATGACCTCGCCTCTATCCAAGAGACCAAGGGACAGCACCTGACAGATCTCGTCAAGGATCAAAAGATCAACCTGCTCGGTGCCTTTAAGATAGATTAAAGCCTCGCGCCAGCCCTGGAGCGCAGCCTCACGGTGAGGGGTAGGGTCTGAATCCGGAACCAGAAACCCCTTTGCCCCGAAATGCGAACAGGTGACCCCGAGCTTACGCAGGGAGTCCACCTCGCCCGATTCATCAGGTTTCATGAACTGGATGAATGCGACCGCGAGCCCCTGGCCTGCCGCTCTTGCCGCCAACCCGACCGCCGCAGTTGTCTTGCCCTTGCCCGGCCCGGTGTGGACCTGAAGAAGGCCTAAAGCATCTTTAGCCACACCCAAGCATACGGGGGGAGAGCATGGAGTCAAGGGTATTTTTCACCCCCTCTTTTATTCTCCCCCGTCAAGGGGGAGATGAAGATTAAGGAAAGTCAACCTCCCGGCTGGTTTCGTTGTGTTTCCCCTCCCTTGGTGGGAGGGGATAGGGGAGCCAAGTGCGGTGGCGAACGTTATTGACAACAGGAGGCTTTTCATATATTATGACTAGATGACGAGGCAGGGAAAAATATTCTTAATAAGTGTTATCTCAGTGGTGGGGATTTTTATCTCTTTGGGATTTGTCCTGGGAATAACGAAAGTAAAAACAGATGTTCAACTCTCAGGTTTATTAGATTCCTTCGATTTCGAATTATGCGGTGAAATGAACTGGACAGTTGGAAGAAGAGGAATTTCAACAATTTCTATAAGAGGTGAGGAGTTGCTATTTCGAGGAGTGGATACGGCCATAATAGATTGTATTGGTTGTTTTGAATCTTGGAGATCAGTAATTCTAACCCCTACTCGTTCTCCTGGACTTGATTATGAGAGGGATAGCAATGCTCTTAAATTAAGAGTTGAAATGGTTGAGCCTTATCAAGATTATTTTACATTGAGAGGCAGGAGGGGTTTGGCTTTCCAAGACCCACCCCCAAAAATAAGAGTAATAACAGACAATTCGACGAAACTCTCCTTTTTTGTGCGGAAGGATTTTCTGGGGTATACATATTTATGTTTAATTGGTCCCTCTCCTCCCGTTATGCCTTTCCGGTTCCAATTATTTGTAGAGGAACCTGAGTTAGACATTGAGTGGGGTGGTATGGCCAATATATGGTTTCTTCATGATTCTGCACATAAAAACTGCCCTTTAACCAAAGTTGAATGGTGGAAAGCTCGTCTTGTGTCTATGGGGTCTTGGTTAGGAAAGATTGATATTGTCCCTGTTGCAGGTGGGAAGGAAAATGCTGACAACCCCCTAGTTTCTTACAAAAGTTCTTATCCTTACAAGAGAGAGTTGTTCAATTCTTCCTTTGGAGTTATCTTGTCAGCCTATCACAAATATTCTGGACCCTATTTGGAGCCTCTTGAAAGTAATAATTTGACAATCAATAGAAGAGATGTGACCCACTTCTGTGCATTAGTTTCAAAAGATTCGTTACAACTTAAAATAAATTCGCTTGTTAGACCCACTCCTTATACACTTACTCAGGGAGATGAAATTACGCTAAAGGGGAAATTCGCACTCAATGCGCTCTATGAGGATGATTCTCTTAATGTTCAATTAAAAGGAAATGCGTATTCTATTAAAAAAAATGGGGTAGAGTTGATTCCAAGGGCAATCGAAACATGGCGTGACGCATTGCTAGGAGGAGCCGCGATTGCAGTAGGTCTGTTTGCGTTGCTTGGTTTTATTGGTAAAATATTTTTCGAATGGTCTTCTAAAGCACATCCTTCAAAGCCCTCTCGCCGTTACCGCCCCTGGTGGATGCGGCGCTGACACACAGCTTGACAACCCCCCCCATCTCTCTTATTATCAAGGCCAACACCGTAAGGAGGAATGCTATGGTATTGTTGTGGATTTTCGTAGGCATCATCGGGCTCTTGATCATCATCACCATCGCGGGCTACAACACGCTGGTGGTCAAGCGCAACCGCACCCGCAACGCGTGGCACCAGATAGACGTTCAGCTGCGCCGCCGATACGATTTGATCCCCAACCTGGTGGAAACGGTCAAGGGGTATGCCAAGCACGAGCGCGAAACCCTGGAGAACGTCACCGCCGCGCGCAAGCTGGGTATGGACGCAAAAACCGTTGGCGACGCGGCTAAGGCCAACAACATGCTGACCGAGACGCTCAAGTCGCTCTTCGCGGTGGTCGAGGCGTATCCTGATCTGAAGGCCAACCAGAACTTTCTGGCGCTCCAGGAGGAGCTGCGCTCGACCGAGGAGAAGATCGCTTTCGCCCGGCAGTTCTACAACGATGTGGTCATGAACTACAACACCGCGACCGAGAAGTTCCCGGGCATCATCTTTGCAGGCATCTTCGCCTTCCGCAGGTTCGAGTTCTGGGAGATTCCTGAGGAGGAGAAGGCGGCGCGCGAGCCGGTCAAGGTAGAGTTCTAATTCCTGGCACCACATGAGTACCTAAACGTCGGGACGGAGCTATGAGACGCCGCACACTTTACGGGATGATCGCCGCCAACCGCTGGCGGACGTTCGGGTTTATCCTGCTATTTACAATCATCCTGGCGCTGGTGGGCGGTGCCGTCATAAGGTTCTTTCAATACTACTACGGGGTCTGGGGTCTAGGCCCCTACATCTTCTTCGGCGTGTTTATCGTCGGCTACAACCTCATCTTCTACTTCGCCTCTGCAAAGCTGGCTCTTGCTGCCAACGGCGCGCGCAAGGCCGATCCCGCGGGCTACAAGCGCCTGCACAACGTGGTTGAGGAGATGGCCATAGCCTCAGGTCAGCCCAAGCCTGAGGTGTATATAATCCACGACCCTGCCCCCAACGCGTTTGCTACAGGCCGCAATCCCAAGAACGCAGCTATCGCGGTGACCACCGGTCTTTACGAGATGATGGATCGGGCCGAGCTTCAGGGTGTGGTCGCTCACGAGATGAGCCACATCAAGAACTACGACATCCTTCTGATGACTGTGGTGGCGATCATGATCGGGCTGGTGGTTCTTGCGCGTGATTTATTCTGGCGGTGGGGATTCTTCTTAGGGAGAGGCAGACGCCGCTCATCAGGCAAGGGAGGTGGTTACTTAGCACTCATCTGGCTGGCTATCGGTCTGGTTCTGGCTATTCTTGCGCCGCTGGCAGTGATGCTCATCCGTGCGGCGATTTCCAGGCAGCGCGAGTACCTGGCCGACGCATCCGGTGCGATGATGACCCGCAACCCTGAGGGACTGGGGCGCGCGCTGGAGAAGATCGGCGCCACCTACCATAAGATGCAGCGGACCTCAACCGCAACCGCGCACCTCTTCATCTCCTCGCCCAAATGCAAGGACCGCATCAATCCCAAGAAGCCGGATAAGCCTGTAAAGGTTAATCTCTTCGCATCCCATCCGCCCATCCAGCTGAGGATAGCCCGTCTGCGCCAGTTGAACCTCACCAGCGAATACGCTCAGCGATTTGCCTGGGCAAGGGCCGAGGACGCAGACACCGTAGGGTTGCCTGGCTCTTAGCTCTCAGGCTTTGTTCAAAAGTCTTAAGACAACCATATTCAATAAGTAGCCCCCCAGTGTCGGCGATGATGTAAAATAATCTCCGGATACACAAGAGCTAATAGGGGAAGCACTAACGGGAAGAGCTTATTGAGAATGCAACTTGACAGAGGGAAAAAATATTGTTATAATGGCATTATGAAGAAGATGATCTTGGTGTTTTTCGCCATTTCCACTGTAGCATTTGGAGAATTAAAATGGTCAGAACCGATGCTCCTCTGGTCGGATACTATCCGTATCTGGAACCCTAATATTATTCAAACAACCGATGGGAGGATCTTGGCGGCATGGGGCAAGTATTATGGGTATTATGGGGATTCTGCTAAGATCTTTCTCCGCTATTATGATGGCGACCAGTGGTCTGCACTGATCGAAGATAGGATTTTCCCTCCGGCTTCCTTTGGTTCGCCTTTCCCGCTTGCCATTGATGCCGATGGCTGCATCTGGACCATGGGAGTAATTGATACTTCAGTATATGCGTTCTTCTGGGATGGGGATAAATGGTCGGAACCGGAGTGGATTTGGGATGCACCAAGGTATAGTTATAACCCGAGGCTCATTCACGATAACAATCGTAGAATCTGGGCGGTATTGAACCATAATATGAGTGGAGGGGAAGAAGTCTATTTCTATGTCACTTTCAGGGATAACGATCAATGGTCTTTTCCAGAACGCTGGGTTCAGACTGAGTGGTGTATGGGTGGCGGAGACTTCAGGATTGGGTGCGACCGAAGTAATCAGATATGGTTAGTATGGGGAGGGTTGGAATTGGGGGTCGTTTGCGAAGGGAGCGGGCCGGAGATCCTCATCCCCTATGTCCATACCTGTCAACCTGTGAGAATCACATTCGATTCACAAAACCGGGCCTGGCTCTTCTATCAATTTGAATTCGATAGCCTCACCTCCTCCCGTCATAGAGTCAATAGTCAATGGTCTCCTTCTGATACGGTCTTTTCCCCTTCAAACTGGTATGATTTAAGTTGTTGTTGTGATAGCGATGGAGTGGTCTGGGTGGCGAGCTCGCAAGATACCGCTAACCTTACCCATATTATCCTCCGTTTTTATGATCCAACCACCGAGAGATGGTCTGAGATCATTGCCTATGACCCTCTTTCCAACTGGTGTGAATATAACCCGGTTTTACAGGCTGGAAAAGACCATCTCTGGATGATCTGGAACGCAGATAGCGCAGACACGAGAGGGGTTTTCGCCTCTTATGCTGACCTGCCGGGTGGAATTACTGAATCATCGCTTATTTCTGAGGAATTTTCCCTGAGGGTTATGCCCAATCCGTTTAGAAATAAGACAAATATTCGATTCTCATTACCGAAGAAGAATTACGTCCGATTGAACATCTATGATGCGGTGGGAAGGCTTTGTACTCCGCTTTGGAATGGATGGCTTGAATCAGGGGAATACAATTTTAACTGGGATACACAAGCAGAGATTTCAGGGATTTATTTCTGTCTATTCCAAGTCGGTGGTCTCACCATTGGGGAAAAAATAATCGCAGTAAAATAAGAGATAATTGGGAACCATTTTGCCGTCCGTGCCTTCTCCGGATCCATCCATATGGTATAATCTCTCGTCGATAATACAGATTCAGAAGACGATTCCGAACGGATGGCTCACCTTTTTATCTCCTCGCCCAAGTGCAAGGACCGCATCAATCCCAAGAAGCCGGATAAGCCTGTAAAGGTTAATCTCTTCTCATCCTATCCGCCCATCCAGCTGAGGATAGCCCGTCTGCGCCAGTTGAACCTCATCAGCTCCTACGCTCAGCGATTTGCCTGGGCAATGGCGGATAATCCTGCTAAGATGAATAACGGAAGTAAATAACCCGCTGACGGATCCAGAATTTCCCTTTATATAACCTTTTTCTTAATGGGTACAAATCTGTAACTAAACGCTATCGGCCAATCAATTTGCATTTTGAATTTTACAATTTGCAATTTACAATGAGCGGCGTAGCCGCGTTGATCACTTCCTTGACACTCCTCATGCACCCTGTATAATCGAGGAACCTATCAGGAGTAACAATGGATAAGAAAACGCCTTTCTACGATAAGATCCTCGAGGCGGGCGGCAGGATGGTCTCATTTGCCGGCTACCAGATGCCGGTCCAGTTTGAAGGCTTGATAGCCGAACACACCAGGGTTCGTTCCTCTGTCGGGGTGTTCGACGTATCGCACATGGGCCGGGTCGAGGTCAAGGGCTCCCAGGCTCTTGATTTTCTCAATTATCTGGTGACTAACGACGTATCGAGCCTTGATATGTACCAGGCGCTCTATACCGCGATGTGCTACCCTTCAGGCGGGATCGTTGATGATCTTCTGATCTACCGTCTGCCCGACCATTATTTTGTAGTCGTCAACGCGGCCAACAATGAAAAGGATCAGGCGTGGATGCGCGAGCAGGCAAAAGGTTTCGAGGTTGAGATTGTAGACCGCACCGACGCAATTGCTCAGCTTGCGGTGCAGGGACCGAAGACTCCAGAGGTGCTTGCAAAACTGACCTCTGCAAATCTGTCCGACGTCGGTTTTTACCGTGGTCTTGAGACCGAACTGGCAGGTGTGAAGATGTTTGTCTCCCGCACCGGCTACACCGGCGAGGACGGCTTCGAGCTCTACTTCCCTGCCCAGCACGCAAATCTTATCTGGGATAAGCTCTTTGAGGCGGGTGCCGAAGAAGGCATCGCACCCATCGGTCTGGGTGCACGCGACACGTTGCGCCTGGAGATGAAGTACGCGCTGTACGGTAACGACATCGACAAGCAAACCAACCCCATCGAGGCAGGGCTTTCCTGGGTTGTGAAGTTCGAGAAGGAAGATTTCATAGCCCGCGACGTTCTCTTAAAAGTAAAGGAAGAAAAGCCTTCGCGACGACTGGTTTGTCTTGAGGTTCAGGGTTCGGGCATCCCCCGTCCCCATGACGTGATCGTCTCTGATGGCACAGAGGTAGGACAGGTTACCTCCGGCACCTTCTCTCCTTCACTAAGGAAAGGGATCGCTTTAGGTTACGTTAAGAGTGAGCATACCAAGTCGGGTACCGAGCTTTTAATCCGCACCCGGCGAGGCGAGGTGGCGGCAGTTGTTGTCAAGCCGCCTTTCTACAAGGAAGCGTCGCGCAAGTAGGGGATCGAGCACGGCTACGCCGCGCATTTCAAAATGCAAAGTGCAAATTTCAAATTTCAAAGTGAGCGGGCTACGCCCGCAGGCAGCTGTCAGCCGTTTGCTTGACACTATTCATGCTTCCTATATAATCGGCAAAGCCAGGTGGGACCGTCTTCGGTCAGGAGATTTTGAGTTGAAGGATATTAAACCAACGAGTTGACATTTAGGAGGAACCATGGCCGACGTGCCGGAAGAACTGAGATACTCCAAGAGTCATGAGTGGGTTCGCATCGAGGGTTCACAGGCGATAATCGGGATCACCGACTTTGCTCAGGGAGAGCTTTCCGATATAGTGATGGTCGAGCTGCCACAGGTGGGCCGTGAAGTAGAAACCGGTGATTCGATAGGCGTTATCGAAGCGGTGAAGGCGGTTGCAGATCTCTACTCTCCCATATCCGGAAAGGTCCTCGAGGTCAACACCAATCTTTCTGCCAGCCCTGGGACCATAAACTCCGATCCCTACGGTGAGGGCTGGATCGCCAAGTTGGAACTCGCAGATCCCTCCGAGGCGGAAAAGCTCATGGACGCAGCGGCATACAAGGAGTTCCTGGCAACGGAAGGGCATTGATGGGTTCCTACGTCTCTAACACCCCCGAAGACGTTCGCAAGATGCTTGAACGCATCGGGGTAGCGCGTTTCGAGGACCTTATTTCCGATATCCCCGAGGATCTGCGCGTCAAGGGTGAGCTCAACCTTCCGCCCGCACTCTCCGAGTACGAGGCCAAGCTCTTGCTTTCGCGCATGGCTGGATGTAACTGCGATCCTGCACAGATGGTAAGCTTCATGGGTGGTGGGGTCTACGATCATGTGATCCCCGCACTTGTCAACTTTGTTATATCTCGTCCTGAGTTCTACACCGCCTACACACCTTACCAGCCTGAGGTAAGTCAGGGTACCTTGGCCTCCATCTACGAGTATCAATCTATGATCTGCGAACTTTTTGACATGGACGTTTGCAATGCATCGGTCTACGACGGGGCGTCGGCCCTGGGCGAGGCTGTTCACATGGCGCGCGATCTCACCCTGCGTAAGCGAGTCCTTGCGGCCGAGACCCTGCATCCATACTACACCCAGGTCATGCGTAC
>SOJW01000019.1 GCA_004375895.1 Candidatus Stahliibacteriota bacterium | reverse complement strand
CCGATCACACCCAAGAGAAGACCACGTCCCCATCCACGTTCGGCCGCGTGCAGTAGATACTCACGTGCCACTGCATGCTGGGGACTGTTGAAGTAGAAACGGGGATCGGGCTGAACCGCAAAGGGCTCATACTTGAGTCTGTAAAAGGTCTCGTAAGCCATCTCTAAACAAACTGGATCGGGTCTGCGGGTTTCTTCTTGCCTTTAGGGGTATCTTCCTCGGAGAGCCTTGGTACATCCTCAATTATCTTCACCCCTGGTTTTTTCTTTTTCTGCGTCTGTGACGCAAGGGTAGCAAGTTTCTCTCTTATCTTTTTTGCATCCTGCAGACGTCCCTGCTCCTCGTATGCCACAGCAAGCGCTTTGAGCACCTCTCTCTGCAACTCCACCTCCCGCTCGGTTAAGCTTTCAGTCAAAAAGAAGGTAATCAATGTTTCTTTATCACCCGAATGTGCGAGCAGTGATAGGAGGTCATGCAGCTTCTTTATGGAAGGTTTCTGCAGGTAGTCGGATCGTTCCTCAAAGAAGGCCTCAGACCACAACCCCTCCTCGCGGAAGAAGGAGGCCAGTTCGCGCCTCTTTTTAAGTTCGGCCGGGGTGTGTTTTAACAGAGGCATAAGCGAAGCCAGAAACTCCTCGATACCTATGCTGGCCAGATCAATCTCCCCTTCTTCCACCTTGGGTTCTGCTTCCTCAGCAGGTGGTTGGGGTTCAACCTGGATCTCGCTTACCTCAGTGGTTGGTGTACGTTCAGGGGGCTCTGATGTGCTCTGCACTTTTTGCTCACCTTCCGGAGCCGATGGGGGAGGTGTCTCGGTTTCTTCGGGGGTAGTTATCCCTTGTGTAGAAGGTTCTTCGGGGGCGGGTTCTTCACCAGGAGCGGCTCCGAATCCCATCCTGGCAACCATCTCGTCTATGTTCTCACGAGAGCGTGGCTTAAGCTTTTCGAGCCCTCGTTTAGCGGCCTGGTTGTCATTGTCCAGTTCGAGTATCTTCTCATAAAGCTTTACGGCTTCTTCCTTATTCCCACGTTCCTCGTACATCTGGGCCGCCATAAGATACTCGGTTACTGCCTCGGACTTGAAGCCTATCTGCAAAAGTAGCCCTGCGAGTTCTACCTTGCCTTCAGGATCCAGACCTTCCTGTCTCATGACTCCTCATAAAGTTTGGTGTACTCCTTCTGTATCTGTGCCGCCTCGTCGTATCTCCCCTGGCCCTGAAGGGTAAAGATAACGTTTTCCACTACTCGACGCACCTCGTCTTTCTGTCCCAGATGATCGAGTATCTTAGCCACTTTAAGTGCCAACTCAAGATTCTCCTTGTCTATGGCTATCATCTTCTTTACGATGAAGGAGAGGAAACGAGGGTCGTTGCGCCTGCGGTAGAAGTCGAACTCACGCAGAAGGTAGTCGTAGGCTGCATGCACCAGTCCCATGGTTAGATAGAGATCGGCCCGTTGCAGACGGATATTTATGTCCTCGGGGTCTTTCTGGGCCAGACGCGCCGCGGCCGCGATCGCAAAAACAAAGTTTGAACGCTCCTGGGCCATACTCAACGCGTCTTTGAGCTTGGCTGCACCCTCCTGGGTTTGCCCCTTGGCCAAAAAAAGCACCCCTTGAAAGTAGCTTAACTCCTCCGCGTCCGGGGCATAGGCTCCTTCCCGCTCAAGCATCATCCTGGCTTCGTTCAGGCGGCCCTCGCGCAGGGCATCACTCAGCGCCTTACGCACCTCACTCGTGAGCACAGACCACCTCGCCTCTTTTTATAACGGTGTGTATCGAGTTGCGGTTGAAGAGATACAAAAGCTCCTCCCAGGTATCCATTTCAAGCAGCAGAAGATCGGCGTACTTTCCCGGCGCAATCGAACCCACTTCATCGGCAAGCCCCAGGGCGCGGGCAGCGTTTATGGTGATGCCTTTAAGTGATTCCTCAAGGGTTAATCCATCCACGAGTGACCCGCACGCAGCAGCAAGGGGAAGGGTAAAGATGGTAGATGAACCCGGGTTGAAGTCCGTCGCCACAGCAATCGGCATCCCTAGTTCTCTCATTAACTCCACATTGGGTCTGGCTTCCTCCCTCAAGAAGAATGTGGTAGCTGGAAGAAGCACAGGTATCACACCTGCCTCGGCCATCGCTCGAACTCCCTCCTCGTTCGCCTTGATAAGATGCTCTGCAGAGATCGCACCAAGCTCCGCGGCAAGCCTGGCACCGCCTGTATCTTCTATCTCATCCACGTGAAGTTTGATACCTAATCCAAGTTCGGCTGCTTTCTCAAGTATTTTGCGAGTTTCTTCATTTGTGAACGCTATCGAGTCGCAGAACACATCCACGAACCTGGCAAGCCCCTTCTCCGCGACCTCGGGAAGCATCAAATCAATCACTTCCTCAACATACTCCTCGCGCGGCACATTCGGAGGAAAGGCATGAGCGCCAAGGAACGTGGGAACCAGCGTCTGGGTCACCTCCTGGGCCAGGCTGCGGATCACGGTAAGCTGCTTGAGCTCATCGGCCAGGCTAAGCCCGTAGCCCGACTTTATCTCAACTGTCGTAGTACCCCAGGCAAGCATCTCGCGAAGCCATTTGAGCCCTGTCTCATAAAGCTCCTCAAATGTCGCGTGCCTGGTCGCCTTTACGGTTGAAAGTATCCCACCGCCATCTCTTGCAATCTCCTCGTAGCTTGCACCCCCCATGCGTCTGCGGAACTCCTGCGCTCTTGATCCTGCAAACACAAGGTGCGTGTGGCAGTCCACAAAGCCGGGCATCACCACCATGCCTTCCGCATCAAGCACCTTCTCGGCGTCGCACCTCTCACCTTCCTGCACCGTGCAAACCTTTGAGATACGGCCTTCATGCAAAAGAACGCTTCCCTTCTCAACTACTCCCATATTCTCACCCTCCATGGTTACTATCTGGGATGCGTTACGTATGAGTAGGTCAAACATCACCCGAGCCTCTGCTTGAACCAGGTGTATGTTTCGCGGATACCGTGGGATAGCCTCACCTGAGGCTGCCAGCCCAGAGCGCTTCTGGCCCGGTTTGCATCCAGCACTGAACGGAACACCTCGCCCGCACGGGCGGCATCGTGGGAAACCTTAAGGGAACCTTCAAGCCTCTTGAACTCTGAAAACAGCTTGTTGATGCTGGTCTCAATCTCTGTGCCTATGTTGTATGTGCCGGGTTTGCCATCCACAGCCGCCAGGTTTGCTTGCGCTACGTCCTTAACGTAGACAAAGTCCCGGGTCTGCTCGCCTGTTCCGTAGATCACACACCCCTCACCCGAAAGTGCCTTAAGTGAAAAGATACCCACCACGCCTGCCTCGCCGTAAGGGTCCTGACGCGGACCGTAGACATTGGCGTAACGCAGAATCATAGGCTCTATCCGCTCTGCCGAGAAGAAGCGGACGTAGTGCTCTGCCGACGCTTTGGCGATGCCGTAGGGGGCAAGTGGGATAACCGGCGTGTCTTCGTTGGATGGGATAATCTCGGCATCGCCGTAGAGCGCGCCGCCGGTCGAGGCGAAGATAAATCTTTTCACCCCGTGTCTGGCCGACGCCTCAAGCAGATTGATGGTCCCCAAAATATTCTGCTCGGCGTCGAAGCAAGGCTCGCGCACCGAACGATTTACCGAGATCTGCGCCGCGTGGTGATTTATGATCTCAGGCTTGAACTCTGAAAAGAAAGCCTCCAGCCCCTCCTTATCCGTGATATCAACATGATAGAACCTGGCCGCTTCAGGGACGTTCTCGCGTTTCCCCGATGAGAGGTTGTCTAGAACCGCCACTGTGTGAGAGGCTTCAATAAGCGCCTCTGCCACATGGCTTCCAATAAATCCCGCCCCTCCTGTTACTAGAATCCTACTCATGGGAAGATTATAAAGGAATAGCTTCAAAAATCAAGACTTACAACACCCCAACCGGATACAATGTATCCGGTTGGGGACCCCTCAATGCTTCTTTTGCCCTCCGGGTACGTGTGCCCCGCAGGGGTAAAAGATCGCAGACGAAAGAGGCAGAAACTATCGCACCAGGACAACCTTCTAGTTGCCGATAGGCTATCCGATATCTGTGAAAAATAACCCTCTTTACCCCAAACGACTACTCCGCATCCCTCCGAGACACCCTTAACTCTCATTGATGTGATCACTGCTTTAATTAGTTAGGGGATTAGAACGATTGCCACTTTACTCGTAAGTGGGTATTCTCGAGGTGGCCTTGACATAGCCTCGCTTAACCCTAGAATTATGCCATGAGAATTTTATCTGTGTTCGTTCTTTGTGCAACATCGCTATTCGCGTCCCGGCAGGGGCCGATCCTCACGATGCCGCTGCATCCCGACATGGTCGAAGAGTTGCGCGCCACAGGCGAACTTAAAAAGGTGGCCCAGGCCTGGAAGGCTTTCAATGCACAAGCAGCCCTCCACTCAATCACCATGCCTGCAGAACCTGTGACCTCAGGTTCAGGTATAGCCATACTTGTGGATTTCTATGATAACAAGGCGGACACCTTCCATCACCCACCTGCCGCCTATGACACCCTGCTCTTCAGCGTAGGCCTCAAGAAGACCGGCAGCATGAAGGATTTTTACATCGAGAACTCCTACGGCCAGTTTGAGTTCTCAGGCGAGGTCTCCCCTTATCCTTCGAGCAGACGCGCCTGGCACCGTCTTGCTGGCAGCTACGACTATTGGTCAGAATACTACGGTTTTGAACACTCCGCTGAGCTTGCCGAGGAGGCGGTCAAGGCGGCCGACCCTTACGTTGATTTCGCTCGTTTCGATAACGACGGCCCTGACGGTATCCCGAACTCAGGGGACGACGACGGTGCGATAGATGCGGTGTACGTTGTCCATGCCGGACCCGGATACGAGGAGAATCACTGCGGCAGGATCTGGTCTCACATGTCGGCAACGTACTACGAAACCAACGATGCGTCAGCAAACGGCGGGAAGATTCGACTTGAGCGCTACTCGGTTCAGCCCGAGGAACACTGTTACGGCTCGCTCATCAACATTGGGGTTTTTGCTCACGAGTACGGTCATATCCTGGGATTGCCCGATCTTTACGACTACGACTACGATTCTCGAGGTGTAGGCCGCTGGAGCCTGATGGCCGCTGGTTCATGGAACGGCGGCGGTGCCTCGCCTGCCCATTTTGACGCCTGGTGCAAGTCTAAGTTGGGATGGGTGCAGCCTGTTCGCGTAACCGATTACAAGATCAACGCGGAACTTGCGGCGGTTGAGTTTACCCCTGTAGTCTACCGTCTTTGGACAGATGGAGATACAGTGGGCAGGCAGTACTTCCTGGTTGAGAACCGCCGGAAGTTGGGTCTTTTTGACGCTAAACTTCCCGGCGAAGGACTCCTCGTATATCACGTGGACGAGGCAAAACACAACAACAACAACCAGTATATACCCGGGGAGCACTCAGCGTATCATCACTACCGCGTGGCAGTCGAGCAGGCGGACGGGAAGTTTGATCTTGAACGCAACTTGAGCTCTGGGGATCCGGGCGATCCCTTCCCCGGCACATGGAAGCGCAGGGAGTTCTACACCCACCTGCCATATCCTACAAGCAGAGACTACTTTGAGGAAGATACGAGGGTCGGTGTGCTTGACATAACCGACTCTGACAGCGTGATATATGCCCATCTTGATGTGAGCAAGCATCTTCCATACTTCCGTTTGGTTTCAATCAGGCAGTCAGGCGGGGGCAACGCCAGGATCGAACCGGGCGAGGAGGGAACACTCGTGGTAACCATTGAAAATCTCTGGGGGGCTGCTGACAACGTAGAGGGTAAGCTTTTTGTCAACAGCAAAGCGGTAACCGTCACAAAACCTGAGGTTTCGTTTGGTGCGGTCGCCGAGGAGGGGGTTGCTTCCAACGCATCCGATCCGTTCATATTGAGTCTTTCTCCCGAAGTCCCGGGTTGTCTTGAGACTGAAGCAAGGCTTACCCTGCGAGAGACCGTAACCGGTTTCGAACAGACCTTCAGCTTTGCTCTGATGCTGGGTTGGCCAGGGCTGCTTGTGGTTAACGACGCTGCAGATGAGAAACTGAGCCTGATCTATGACGAGGTTCTGGACAACCTGGAGGTCCCCCATGAGCAGGCCACCGCCGAGGACCTGACATCGCTTGAGGATATGCTGCTCGCCCCAGGAACGCATGATTCGGTCCTTGTCTGGTTTACCGGCCAGGAAAGCGCTACCTTGAGTGAAGCAGAAGAGGATCTTCTGGAGGATTTTCTTGCAAGTGGCGGAAAGCTTGTCATTTCCAGCCAGAACCTGGGCGAGGACAGGACAGGCTCGGCGTTCTACGCCGATGTGCTGCGCGCAGAGTTCAAGACCCCGAACCAAAGCGAGATCGTAATCAATGGTGCGGGGAATAATCCCATTGTAGGGGAGGACGAGCTGGTGGCGGTCTCAGCCGCATATGGCACGTCAAAGGACGGTATCTCTGCCACCGGCGATGCGTTTCCCATCCTTCTCTACTCCGACGGCAACGCCGCTGCTATAGCGTTTGAGAACGACACATACCAGCTTGCATATCTTGCCTTTCCTTTCGAGGGGCTTACAGGGAATCCTTACATGGTGCTCTCCAAGGAGGTGTTCATGGGACGAGTTCTTCGCTGGTTCGGCTACGATCTGGGTATCGCGGAGCAGCCTTCCAGACCTTCTGTCTGGGGGATCGAGATACTGTCCCCGGTTGTTCGTGCCGGGGATGCAGCCGTTATGTACATATTCCTTGCCGAGTCCCGGAACGTAGAGCTTGCCCTCTACGATGCTCTGGGGCGCAGGGTTAGCGCGAAATCGCTGGGCTTTCTTGAACAGGGCGAACACACAGTCCGGATTTCAACGACAGGCTTAACGTCAGGTGTCTACTTTGTTGGAATCAAGACGGAAAAAGGAAACTGGACTTCCCGTTTCGTCCTGCTAAACTAGAAGCCTCCTAGTCGCGCATCAGGTCAACTCTTTTTATTGACAAATTCTAACTTCAGCTTATCCTACATATAGGTAGAAGCAATCGACAAAGCCATCGGAGAATGGCCGATTGGGTAGTACTTAAGTGTATGCAACCGAAACAACATGGAGGAATAAATGGAATATGAATTAAAGATGGACTTTTACAAGGACTGGATTGAGATTTTTAAACAGGAATTACAAGCTGAGGGCTATCAGATTGACCCCGATGAAAGCCTGAATGATATATGTGAAAGATATTTTAACGTTCGCAAAAGGAAAGTTGCCGCACGCCCTCGGAAAGTGCTGGTATCCAAAGAATTTACATGCCCACCTGAATATCAAAATGGTCTCGATTTGATCAAGAGAAAAATTGAGAATGGTGACGATCTGACACCACATTTAAGTCGCAAGGTAATAACAAAACCCGACTATGACGATGCGCTTCTCAATGATTGGGGCATCCACCACTTACATCTTGGAACTAAGATAGAAGATGATGGTTTTGTTACCAGGACAAGACCTGTATTATACGCACGTTTTACCGATGACTTTGCGTATTTTATTTCAATAATGCCTCATGGAAGTTGGTCGAATCGAGAAATTATTACTATCGTTCACAGAAATTGGCCTGAGTCTATAGAAAAGTATCGCCTTAAAGGTGTTAGCGGAATCGAGAGAAAAATAGGCAATGCAGATATAGCGGCTTTTAGAAAAAGCGGTGTTAACCCAATACTTGAGATAAATGGTTGTTACTACGTGCAACCAGGAGGGGGATATGCTGCCTCTGGGAAAAGTCTCGACGTTGTTACTAATTGCATGGCCTTAAGAAAGGTCGTGCGAAGGTTGGAAAAAGACATCAAGGACAATATAAAAGAGTATATGGAAGATGTAAAAAAACAAGGACGTGAAGTTGGAGATAAATTGGAGTTTCAACTCAAAATTGATAATGGTGATGTTTATGCTTACGAGAATCAATACAGAATAATAATTCCATTTAGTAAGGTCTGGTAATAGTATATGCCCTGCGCGAAACCATCAAGTTAATGGAAGGAATCGATAAGGCTATCCCAAGCTGGCCTATCCGTTAATCGAACCTTAGGGATGAAAGGTATTGATAAAGAAAGAGTGATGGCGTGGGGTTGAGCGCCACCCTGCCCGACATCCGCTCGGTTGCAAGGATGTTATGAACAAGGGCAGCTCGTGAGATCCGTGCAGAAAGAGTCCCCACGAGTTTTGCCAGGCGTTTCCAGCTTGGGCGTCTGCCTGAACGGGCACGCATCACCCACCGAAAAACAAGGCTAAAGGATGAAAGAATCTTATCAAGACCTACCTGGTAGCTGAGCCGCTCTATCAGCCGCACCAAATCCAGATCTGAGGAGGCAGGATGCTCAAGATACGAAAACACCTCCTCGGAGATAAGACTCTCCTTATCATCAAGATAAAGGTATGCCTGCTTGAGGCTGCCAAAGGCGACGTCCACAGCGACGTCTACCTCTTCTTCAGGGTGACCGTCATTTAAAAGCTTATCCTTGATCACCTCATCTTCAAGGGCTTTGAATCTAACGAGCTTGCAGCGCGAGCGGATCGTTGCAGGCAGGGCAAAGGGACGGGATGTGGTAAGCACAAGCACGGTCTGTGCCTGCGGCTCCTCAAGTGTTTTAAGGAAAGCGTTGGCCCCCTCCTCTCTGATCCGGTCGAAGTCAAATAAAAGCGCTGCCCTGTGGTGAAGGATGCGCGGCGGGTACTTCATCTCCCTGCGTAGATCGCGTATCCTGTCGATCGAGATGACCCAGGAAGGGTTAGGGTCCGGTGAGAGCTTATCAAGCATGTAGTTCTCACGCTCCTGCCCCAACTCCTCGATCCACTTCTCACGACCGCTTGCAGGCTCGGCCCTGAAGGGAAAAAGCGGCGCTATGTCGGGGTGCGAAAGTGAGAATATCGTCTCGCTGAACGAAGGCGGGTTGATTGCTGCGGCAAAAAGGATGGCTGCGGTGCGCTTGCCTACCCCGTCTGGCCCGAAGAAGATGTAGCCGCCCTGAGGGTTCTCTGCGGCCTTCTCTAAAAACTCAACCGCGTGCGGTTGTCCCTTGAGCATGCCTAAAACGGCTTGATTTACCTGCGCCATCTACTTCAAATAGTTTATTGGGTTGCGGAACTCGGTACCCTTGCTTATCGAGAAATGCAGATAGTCTGATGCCGTGCCCAGCGTCTGCCCCTGGGACACGGTTTGTCCCTTCTTGGTACTTATCTTATCCAGGTTTCCGTAAAGGGAGTAGTAGCCATCCTGGTGATCTATGACCACAAGAAGGCCGTAGCCTGTAAGGTGCTCTGCGTAGGCGACCTTACCTTTGTTGATTGCCTTAACCGTCTGCCCGCCTGAACAGTCTATATCAATGCCGTCGTTAAAGGTCCTGGTCTTGTAGCGCGGGTGAACGATCGTTCCAAAGCTTGCCAGAACCTTCCTCGTTGCCACAGGCCATGGGAGATTGCCTCGTCCCTTCTCTATAACCGTTCCGGTGGGTTTGGGCTGAGGTCTTTGATCAATGGAAGCGATCAGCCTCTCCAACTCGCGCCTGCGCGCCTCCAGCTCTTTGCGAAGTTTCTCCTTCGACTTCTTTGAGGTCTTGATCTGATTTAACCTTTTCTGTTTGCTTTGTTTCGCGGAAGTAAGCGAATCCTTGGCCGCTTTTTGTTCTCCAAGAAGCGCTGAGAGTTCGTTGTTGAGGAGCTCGAGGCTGTCCTTCTTTTGCTCCACCTTGGCTTTTGCGTCAAGCAGATTTTCAAATAGCCGCTCCTCGGCGCGCGCCGCGTAGCGTGTAAAGTAGATGCGGTCGTATATCTCTGCAACCGAGCTGGCGCCGAATACTAGCTCCAGATCGTAGAACTGCCCCCGCTTGTAAAGTGAAACGAGCCTTTTGCGCAGATTCTCCTTGCTTCCCTCAAGCCGGGTCCCCAGCGAATCGATCGCTTCCTGAAGCGAGTCTATCCCTGCCTGGGTTGAGAGCTGCGAACGCCTGAGCTCGGAGATAAGCCGTTTGGTCAGCGAGACCTGCTCCTGGAGAAGATCAATCTCCCTGGCTATGCCCTTCTCCTGTTTTTTGAATGCGCTGATCTCTTTCTTGACCTCTGAGAGGCGGGAGCGAATCTTTGTAAGCTCCCTTTGACGCTCGGCCTTGGGCTGTGGAAGCATAATAAACGGAACGAGAATAACCAGAAGCCAGGGAAGGAATCGCTTCACGTTCTCTTAAGCTTGAATGCGTCTATTGCAAGGCCTGAACCGAGCCAGCCGAAGAGAAGACCTAAACCCAGAAGGATCGCGGCAAGCTTCCAAGCAGGAAAGCCCATCGAACCCACGAGCGAGTAAAGTATGAGGTGAAGGGCAAAAACGATTCCGTATGCCACGATGCTGCCGAACAGGCCCTCAAAAAGCCCCTCGATCACGTATGGCGCTCTGAGTGTGCGCGGGTGCACACCCATCAGCCAGTAAAGGTCTATGATTCGCCTGCGGTCAAGGATTGCAAAGCGCGTGGCCAGCATGGTCACGAGAACTGCGGATAATCCAACCAGAAGAAGCACGAACGCGTCCGCACCCAGGAGTATATAGAGGAACTTGTTCAGCCTGTCCAAAAGATTTCGGTCTACCCATACCTCCTCTACCCCCTCGAATAAAAGTAGCTTCTCCTCAAGGGCATCAAGCTGGGCGCGTGATCGGTATTCCGGCGCGAGTTTTAATCTGATTGATGGAGGGAGCGGGTTCTCATCCAGTATATCCAGAAGCTCTGCGTCCTCTCCCAGGTCGCGGCGAAACTCCTCAAGCGCCTCCTGGCTTGACACCGCAGAACCGGAAACGATCCCCTCAAGGGTTGAAAACTCACCGATGAGTTCCTCTGAGTCTGCATCAGGGGAAAGGAAGGCAACGACCTCAAGCCGGCTCTCGATCTCGTTCTTGAACGAAAGAAGATAGAACGTCCCGAGTGCAAAAACCCCTACGATCGAAAGGACAACGGCGAAGATCGCAGCCGCTGCAAACGAGATACGCCTGCCTCTGAAGAAGAGCTTGGAACCCTCTTTCAGTACGAAACCGGTGTTCACTCTATGCCACCCGCGGTCAACTGAAGTACCCTTCCTGGAAGGAAGTGAAGCACCTCGTGCACGTGGCTTGCCGCAAGTATCGTGGTTCCTTCATGATTTATCTTGCCCAATAGCTTGAGCACCTCTCTCTCTTCCTTCTCGTCAAGGGATGAGAAGGGTTCGTCCAACAGAAGGAGCTCGGGTTCCTTGGCAAGTGCCCTTGCCAGGGCCACCTTCTGTTGCTGGCCTATGGAGAGTTCGTAAGGGCAGCGCGAGGAGTGATCAATCATCCCTACCATTGAGAGCCAACGCTCGGCGCGCTCGTGAGCCTCGCGCCCTGATGTTCCCAAGGCCTCTAGGATAAGAACGATATTCTCCATAACCGGCCGGTCGTCAAGCAGGCGTATATCCTGAAAGACAATCCCCATCCTCCGACGCAGCCGCGAGAGCCCAGCTTCGTGGAGCGAGCTGACATCCTCGTTAAGAACAAAAATCTTGCCCTGGCTGGGAGGCAAGGCACCATAGACTATCTTCATAAGAACGCTTTTGCCTACCCCGGTGGCTCCCAGAAACCACACCCACTCACCCTTCTTTACGTGAAGATTGATCTCCTTAAAGACCTCCCTATCCGGAGCAAAGCTCTTGGACACACCCTCCAGTCGGATCATAGTGCTTCCTTGATTTCCTTAGCTATAGCTTCAGGGGTAAATCCGAAGAAATCCATCAGCTCGTCGCAGGAGCCTGACTCGCCGAAGCGGTCCTGGATACCAATCCGCTTGACTCGGGTAGGACAGCACTCTGAAAGAAGCGATGAAACAGCCTCGCCCAACCCTCCGATAACGGTGTGCTCCTCGGCGGTAATGATGAAGCCGGTGCGCTTTGCAGCTTCAATAACAGGCCCCTCGTCCAGTGGCTTTACCGTGTGCATGTCAATTACACCCAGGGAGATTCCCTCCGAGGCCAGGATGTCCGCGGCTTGAAGAGAAGGCCAAACAAGTGAGCCTGTGGCAATTATAGTGCCTTGAGTTCCCTTTTTGAGCACCTTGGTCTTACCTATCTCGAAGGACTCGCCCTCGGCGTATATCCGGGGCAGGTCAGGACGGGTCAATCTCATGTAGGAAAGGCCCTCGTGATCTGCAAGCTTCATCACGAGCGCGTATGTGGAAACGTCGTCCGCAGGTGCGATTACGGTAGTTCCCGGGATGATTCGCATCAAAGCCATGTCCTCTGTGCATTGATGGGAGGAGCCGTCCTCGCCTACAGAGATTCCGGAATGGGTTGCAACGATGTTGAGGGTTACGCCGGAGTAGGCGGCGGAGTTGCGTATCTGCTCCCAGGGCTTGCCCACCGCGAACATGGCAAAGGTCGAGACGAAGACAAGCTTGCCTGTTGTCGCCAGTCCCACAGCGGTATCTATCATATCGGCCTCGGCTATCCCCATGTCGAAGAAGCGGTCTGGGAAGGCCTTGCGGAAACGAGCGGTTTGCGTAGATAAAGCTAGATCGGCATCCAGCACCACCACATCCTTACGCCTTCGTCCCAGCTCCAAAAGCGCCTCTCCGTACGCCTTGCGCAGGGAGAAGCGCGCTACTTGCCCAGTTCCGCCAGAGCCCATTTCAACTCCTCGGAGGTCGGCGCGCGACCGTGGAACTCAAGGTTGTTTTCCATGAAGGATACCCCTTTGCCCTTGACGGTGTTTGCAATAATAACGGTGGGGCAGCGTCGTTCCTGTGCGGCGAAACGAAACGCGGAAAGTAACTGCTTGAAGTCGTGCCCGTCGACCACAAGCGCCTGCCAGCCGAATGAACGGAACTTCTCATCCAAAGGATCTATGTTCATCACCTCCGAGGTTGGGCCGTCGATCTGCAGCCTGTTCTTGTCTACGATCGCCGTAAGGTTTGAAAGCTTGAAGTGCGCAGAGCTCATAGCCGCCTCCCAAACCTCGCCCTCCTCGCACTCCCCGTCGCCAAGAAGCGCATATACGCGTGAATCTTTACGGTCAATACGAAGACCTAACGCCATCCCGTTGGCAAGCGAGAGACCGTGCCCAAGAGAACCGGTGCATATCTCCACACCCGGGGTGCACAAACAGGGATGGCCTTGCAGGGGCGAACCCAACCTTCGCAGGGTCTTAAGGTGCTTGGCCGGGAAGTATCCGCAGTCAGCAAGCACAGCGTAAAGCGAGGGTGCGGCGTGACCCTTGGAGCGCACGAAGCGGTCCCG